>NZ_JAPDPH010000191.1 GCF_026013475.1 Micromonospora yasonensis
ACGCCACCGGCTCGGCCGGTCCACGGCCGACACCAGCATCAGGGTGGCGAGCGTCGCGGCAAGCAGGGTCAGCGCGTACGGCTGGGCTTCCTGGGCGTACCGGGCCGTGGTCGGCAGCAGCGCGAAGATCAGGCCGGCCAGGAGGCCGGTGCTCGGCGCGAACACCCGGGCCGCCACCACGCCGACCAGCGCCGCGGCCCCGATCATGGCCAGGACGGACGGTACGCGCAGGGCGAGGTCGGACGTGCCGAACACCTCCGCCCACGCGCGGATCAGCAGGTGGTACGGGGTGACCAGGCCATCGCCGGAGGACAGCGCCGACCAGTTGTCCCGCCAGGACGAGGTGGCGCCCCGCCAGGTAGCCAGTTCTGCCGCGTCCAGGCCGGGTGTGCCGGCCCGGAGGGCACCGAGGAAGCCCATCAGCAGCGCCGGCACCAGCCACGCGGCGGCCCGCCAGCGCGGGGTGCCGGTCGCCGGATGACCGGGAGTGGCACGCTCTCCTCGGTGGTCGGCCGGGAGGTCCTCGTCCCAGGGGTCCTCGATGCCGACCTCCACCGGCCCCAGCCGGGGCAGGACCATGGTTTCCGCGTCCTTCATCGTGACTCACGCTTCTCCGTGCCTGCGACGCCAGCGGCCCAGCCACCGCCATGGCTGGATGACACCGAGGAGCCTAATGAGCAGAACTCGACATAACGCCCATATCTCCCGAAAGGGGCACGACCGGGCAGGCCCCTCGCCCACGTCCGACCTGCCAACCGCCCGGGTCGACCTTTCCGACAAATTCACCGACGTCGTGTCCACCATGCGCGGTCACCGTTGTACGAGGTGTGACGGCGATACGGTCAGCCATCGTGCCGGGTGCCGGGACCGGCCAGGGCGAGCAGCAGGTCCGGTGGGCGCGACGCGAGAACGACCGCCGGCAACAGGCGTACGAGGCGGCAGCCGAGGCCTGGCGCCGACGCGAGGACCAGCTGGTCCGGCTGCGGATCGAGGCCGCCGGCTTCCTGGGCTGCACCGAACCCCGCAGGGGTCTACCGGTGGAGTTCGCCGACGACGAGGTCGTCTACCGCGTGCTGCCGACCGCGGAGCTGGTCGAGGCGCAGGCACGGCACCTCAGCGGGCTGCCCCCGCCCGCCCTGGCGCTCGCCACGACGCCCGTTGACGCGCCCGGCCGCCCGCTACCGGCCGGCCTGCGGGTGGTCGACGCCGGCATGGTGGTGGTGACCAACCTGCGGGTCGCCTTCGCGGGGCGAGCCGGTCGGCGCGAGTGGGCACACGCCGACCTGCGGGGGCCGGGGCACCACGCCGACATCCCGATCACACTGCTGCACACCGCGGACGGCCGTCGCCCGGCGGGCCTGCGGGTGCCGCCCACGGCGGCCGTGAACTTCCGCTTCTACCTGACCCTCGCCTTCGCCACCGCCACCGGGGAGCGCGCGGCCGTCGCCCGTCAGATCGACACCCTGCTGGCGGCGCACCGCGACGCCCGGCCGATGCCCCCGTCCCCGGTGGTGCCCGCAGCGGCCCCCGCGCCCCTGCTGCGCCCGGAGCGCCGGGCCGCCGCGGCCGCCGTCGCCCTCGCGGTGGCCATCGGCGCGCTGGCCACCGGGGCGGTGAACGCACCGGCCGACGTGCCGCCGTACCGGGCGGAACCGGAAGCGAGCGGAGTCGCAGCCAGCCCGGACGGCCGCGCCGTGTTCGGCGGCGGGTTCCCGAGCACGCCGGCCAACCCCACGGACGGCGAGAGCCCGTCGCCGACGGTGGCGACCACGACCCGGCCCACCGGTGGCGGTTCCGAGGTGGACGGCCCGATACGGCGAGACGTGCGGGCGGGGAATCCATCCGCCGCACCGGTCGCGGTGCCCCCGGCACCCGCGCGAACCGCCGACGCCAGACCGACCATCGTGGCGCCACCGGCCACGACGCCACCGCCGCAGGCCACGCCCGCGCCGAGCGGTCCGCCATCCTCGGCCGATCCCCCGGTGGTGGTGCTCTGCCTGCAGCCCCTCCAGCTACCGCTCGTCGGATCGCTGCTGTGCCCGGGACCATGACGGCCGCGCGCCGCCGCCGCTCTTCCGTTCGGTGCGCGGGCCGACTACGGTCGCTGTCACACCGCCAGTGTCAATGGCTGTCCGGGCGTTCACATCGGTCGCAGCGGCGCGACAGCGGAAGGGGTCGGTCATGTCGATCAGCCACATCAGCGTCGGTCACGGGCCGCACAAGGTGCTGGCCCTGCACGGGTGGTTCGGGTCGGCGCAGGGCTGGGGCGCGCTGCCGGAGCTGATCGACACCGAGCGCTTCACCTGGGCGTTCCTGGACTACCGCGGATACGGCGCGCGCACCGAGGCGGCCGGCGACCACAGCATCGCCGAGATCTCCCACGACACGCTGGAACTCGCCGACTCCCTCGGCTGGGACACCTTCTCGGTGGTCGGGCACTCGATGGGCGGCAGCGCCGCCCAGCGGGTCCTCGCCGACGCGCCCGACCGGGTGCGCCGCCTCGTCGGGATCAGCCCGGTCCCGGCCTGTGGGGTGCCGTTCGACCTGCAGAGCTGGGCGCTGTTCGACGGCGCGGCGGCCAACCCGGGCAACCGGCGCGCCATCATCGACCTCACCACGGGCAACCGGCTGTCCGGCCACTGGCTGGACGAGATGGTCCGGTTCTCCCTCGAACACTCCACCCGGGAGGCGTTCGGCGCGTACCTGAGCGCCTGGGCGCGTACCGACTTCACCGACGAGGTGAAGGGCAATCCGGTGCTGGCGCTCGCCGTCGTCGGCGAGCACGACCCGGCGCTGGGCGCCGACACGATGCGCGAGACCTGGCTGCGGCACTACCCCAACGCCCGGCTGGAGGTGCTCGCCAACGCGGGGCACTACGCGATGTACGAGACCCCGGTGCGGCTGGTCACCGTCATCGAGGAGTTCCTCGGGCAGTGAGCGTCGACCCGGCGCCCCTGGTCGACCCCCGCACGTACGTCGACGGCGTCCCGTACGACCTGCTCGCCGAGCTGCGCGCGGCCGGCCCGGTGGTGTGGGTCGAGGAGCCGCCGCTGCTCGGGCTGCCCGGTGGGCCGGGCTTCTGGCTGGTGCTGCGGCACGCCGACGTGACGGACGTGCTCAAGCAGCCGGGGCTCTTCTCGTCCTGGCTCGGCGCCACCCAGATCCGCGACCCGGCCAGGCCGGAGGATCTCGGCTACGTACGGCGGATGATGCTCAACATGGACCCGCCGGCACACGGTCGGCTGCGCCGGCCGGTCGCCCGCTCGTTCACTCCCCGCGCGGTCGCCGCGTTGGAGGCGTCGATCCGCGCGAACGCGGTGGCGCTGGTCGAGCGCGCACTGGGCGACGCGGACGAGGGCAGCTGTGACTTCGCCCGCGACCTCGCCGCCGACCTGCCGCTGCTGACCCTCGCGGACGTGCTCGGGGTGCCGGAGCCCGACCGCTGGCTGCTGTACGACTGGTCGAACCGGGTGATCGGCTTCCAGGACCCGGACTACGCCGTGTCGGCCGCGTTCGATCCGTGGGGCGGCACCGGCGCGGCCCGGGAGGCGCTGCGGCACCGCCCGGTCCCGGACGCCGACGGCCGGATGCCGGACCCACGGACCCGGGCCGGGCTGGCCGACCTCTACGCGTACGCGCACCTGCTGGCCAAGTCGAAGCGCCGCGACCCGGGGCCGGACGTCATGTCCGTCCTGCTGGCCGAGCAGGGCGACGACCGGCTCTCGGTCGACGAGTTCGAGAACATGTTCTGGCTGTTCGCGGTGGCCGGCAACGAGACGATCCGCAACGGCCTGCCGGGCGCGATGATCGCGCTGCTGGAGCACCCGGCGGAGCTGGCCCGGCTACGCCGCGACCCGGCCCTGTTCGACACCGCCGTCGACGAACTGCTGCGCTGGTGGACGCCGGTGATGGTGTTCCGGCGCACCGCCACGATGGACACCACCATCGCCCGCGTGCCGGTGCGGGCCGGGGACAAGGTGGTGCTCTCGTTCGCCTCGGCCAACCGTGACGAGCGCGTCTTCGCCGACCCCGACCGGCTCGACCTCACCCGCCACCCCAACCCGCACCTCGTCTTCGGCCACGGACCGCACTTCTGCCTCGGCGCGCACCTGGCCCGGTGCCAGCTCCGCGCGCTGTTCGAGGCGCTGCTCGCGCGCACCACCGAGATCACGTACGCGGGCCCACCCGCGTACCTGCGCTCGAACTTCCAGCGCGGGGTGAAGCGCCTGCCGATCCACTGGCGACGCCGCTGATCAGGCCCCGGCCTCGCGCAACTGCCCGTCGGCCAACCGCAGCCACCGATTCACGCCGATCGCCGCCAGGAAGCGCTCGTCGTGGCTCACCACCAGGAAGGCGCCCGGCATCTTGCCGGCCTCGACCTTGGACAGGTCGAGGATGTCGTTGATGAGCTGGAGCAGGTCGGTGCCGGCGGAGTGGATGACCGCATCGTGTTGATGGTGTTCTTCAACTCCAGGATCTCGCCGCGCACGTCAACGGTGATCTTCTGCGACAGGTCGCCCCGGGCCACCGCCGTGGCCACCTCGGCGATGTCCCGCACCTGGTCGGTGAGGTTGCCGGCCATCGCGTTGGTGCCCGACACGCCCGGCACGTCCGCCTGGCCGCCGGCATCCCGTCGACGCGCGACCGCCTGTTCGACCACCGCAACCGCCTGATCCGAAACCGTCGGACGGCATGCCCGTCCAACACTTGACCTCGGGCAAGTATGCACAGCCGTCCCATCCTCCACATCGCAAGGAAGGTCTGGACAACCCGCGGGCGCGCCAGCGGTTACGGCGCCCGCTAACGCGGCCGCGTCACTGCTTCGGCGGGGCCAACCAGGTCTGGCACCTGCCGGCCTGACCCGACCGGCGGCAGGTGACGCCACTCACACATCTGGCCGGAGACCCGCGCGGCGCGGCCGAAAAGCGGGTGACCGCCGGCAGGGGGCCGATTAGCTTCCGCAGGATGCAACCACTCGAGGAGAAGGACATCCGGGAGTCCTTCGTCAACTGCAGCAAGGGCGAGGCGAGCCGGATCCGGATGCCCGCGGGCTTCGCCGAGGGCAGTGTGCCCTGGGCCGATCTGGACTTCCTCGGCTGGACCGACCCGGGCGCCCCGCTGCGGGCGCTGCTGGTCGTGCCCGGCGAGGACGGCCTCACCGGCGTCGTGCTGCGACGGCCGGAGGCGGCCAGGCCGAACGCGTTGCGGTCCAGCATGTGCCGGATCTGCCTGACCGATCACACCTCGTCCGGGGTCGCGCTGTTCGTCGCGCCGCTGGCGGGGCCCGCCGGGCGCAAGGGCAACACCGTCGGCGAGTACATCTGCGCCGACCTGGCCTGCTCGCTCTACGTACGGGGCAAACGGCAGCCGAAGATGCGGCTGGTCCGCCGGCAGGAGACCCTGACCCTGCAGGAGCGGATCGACCGAACCATGGCCAACCTGGCGGCCTTCACCAACCGCGTCGTGGTGGGCTGACCCGCCGACGAAGGGCCCGCGCCGGGCGGGGGTGGGCGCGCGCGGCGCTGACCCGGGCATGTGAGGATGCCGCCCATGCGTGCCGTGATCTTCGACGAGTTCGGTGCCCGACCGCAGGTCCGCGACGTCCCGGATCCCGTACCACCGGCCGGGGGTGCGGTCATCCGCGTCGAGGCGACAGGGCTGTGCCGCAGTGACTGGCACGGCTGGCAGGGACACGACCCCGACATCCGCCCGCCACACGTGCCGGGGCACGAGTTCGCGGGGGTCGTCACGGCGGTCGGTGCCGGCGTACGCCACTGGCAGCCCGGCGACCGGGTCACCGCGCCCTTCGTCTGCGCCTGCGGGCAGTGCCCCGCCTGCCTCGCGGGCGACCAGCAGGTCTGCGAGCAGCAGACCCAGCCCGGCTTCACCCACTGGGGCTCGTTCGCCGAGTACGTGGCGGTCCGGCACGCCGACGTCAACCTGGTCCGGCTCCCCGACGAGCTGGACTACCCGACCGCGGCGGCGCTCGGCTGCCGCTTCGCCACGGCGTTCCGAGCCGTGGTCGGCCAGGGACGGGTGGCCGCGGGCGAGTGGGTGGCGGTGCACGGCTGCGGCGGGGTGGGGCTCTCCGCGGTGATGATCGCGGCGGCGTGCGGAGCGCGGGTGGTGGCCGTCGACGTGGCCCCCGGCGCGCTGGAGCTCGCGCGGAGCTGCGGGGCGTCGGTCTGCCTGGACGGCAGTGCCCGCACCGGGCCGGGCGAGGTGGCCGCAGCCGTCCGGGAGGCGACCGGCGGCGGCGCCCACCTGTCCCTCGACGCGCTGGGCAGTCACGCCACCTGCGTCGCCTCCATCGAGAGCCTGCGCCGGCGCGGACGGCACGTGCAGGTCGGCCTCCTCCCCGCCGCCCAGGGCCGCCCGGCCCTGCCGATGGAGCTGGTCATCGCGTACGAGCTGGAGCTGCGCGGCAGCCACGGCATGGCCGCGCACGCCTATCCGGAACTGCTCCGGCTGGTCGCCGCCGGGGTGCTGCGCCCCGGCGAGCTGATCACCCGCACCATCGGCCTCGACGAGGTGCCCGACGCGTTGGCGGCGATGGACCTACCCGCGCGCGGCGGAATGTGCCTCATCCAGCCCCGGTGAGCCGTCGCCGTCCGCCGACCGCACCGGGTCGATCGGGGTGACGAGGCCGTGGGCGTCCTCGACGGCCTGCGCCGCCGCGAGCGCCGTGAGGTCACCGAACCGGCGGGCGGTGAACTGCGCCCCGACCGGCAGCCCGTACGCCGTCCCGCAGGGGACGACCGCCGCCGGCAGGCCCAGCAGGTTGGCCGGCAGCAGCGGCCTGAGCAGGTCGAGGGCGGTACGCAGCCCGTCCAGCGAGGCGATGTCCGCGTCGTGGCGGGGCGGCGGGGTGGCGCCGGCCGGGGTCAGCAGCACGTCCCAGTCCGAGAGGAACCGGTGCCAGTGCAGCTCCGCCGCGTGGCGTTCGAGGTGCATCATCGTGACGGTCGCGCTGTCGAGCGGCGGAAGAAGCTCCTGGGCGTACGCGAGGTAGGCCTTCGAGCCCGGACCGATCACCCCCTCCAGGGCCGGCAGCAGCACGCGGAAGTCGTTCATCAGCAGCGCCGCCCAGAGGTCGCCCGTCCGCTCGTACCCCGTCGGCGCCGCCTCCTCGACGATGTGCCCGGCGGCGGCCAGGCGGTCGCCGGCTGCCCGGACGGCGGCGGCGATGGCCGGGTCGACGTGGCAGCCGGCCGGTTCGGCGGCGACCGCGATCCGTAGCCGGGCGTCCGGACCGGGGTCGGCCAGGGTGACCGGCAGGGCCAGCGGGTCGCGCGGGTGCGGCCCGGCCACCGCCAGGAGCCCGGCTCGGAGGTCGGCGACCCGCCGGGCCAGCAGGCCCTGGGCCAGCATGAGCTGGTAGGTGATGAGCGCCTCCTCCGGCGGGATCGACGAGGCGTGCGGCACCACCCCGGTCGACGGCTTGACGGCCACGATCCCGCAGCGGTTCGCGGGTTCCCGGACCGAGCCGCCGACATCGTTGCCCACGCCGAGCGGGGACATGCCGCTCGCGATGGCGGACGCCTCGCCGCCGCTCGACCCGCCCGCGGTGACCTCCTCGTGCCAGGGGTTGTGCGTACGACCGTGCAGGGACGAGTCCGTGTGCGCGCGTACCCCGAAGTCGGGCATGTTTGTCCGCGCGAACGGGATCGCGCCGGCGGCCCGCAGCCGCTCGACGACCGGCGCCTCGCGCGGTGCGAGCGCCTGGCCGAACGCGGCGGCGCCGTGGGTGGTCGGGCAGCCGGCGACGTCGATGTTCTCCTTGACGGTGATCGGCACGCCGTGCAGCGGACCGAGTGGCGCCCCGTCAGCCACCGCCCGGTCGGCGGCGATCGCGGCGGCAGTAGCGCTGTCGTCGAGCCGGGCGACGACGGCGTTGAGGTGGCCGTTGACCTGCTCGATGCGCGCCCGGAGCGCGTCGAGCACGGCGATGCTGGTCGTCTCCCGGTTCCGGATGGCGGAAGCGATCTCGAGCGCTCCCAGTTGCCAGAGTTCGGTCATGCGCGTCCTCCCTGCGTCCGGGCCGGCCGGCGCGCACCGGGTGCTGCCCGTCCGGTTACGCGTCCACCCGGAACTGTAGACCGGCAGCCACGGATTGGATACATCTCGCCCGTGATCGGATGCATTCGCGTCGAGTCTGATCCAGGTAGGAATTCTTCAGCCAAGGCGTTGACGCCGGTGAATATCCTACATAACAATTGCCATCTATATTGACAGCTATCGCTGTCGATCAGATGCGACGGGAGGAGGTATCCATGGCAGCTCTACGCGGCGAAATGTCGTGGTTCTGCTGCGGCACCGCCTGGGGCCCCTGCGGCACCGCCGGAGGCGGGGCCTGTGGCACCTGCAAGTCGGGCAACTACCAGCACGCCTGGCCCAACACGTCGGACGCCTGTTTCTCCATCACCCGCCCCGACAGCTGCGGCGTCAGCATGAGTCGGCGCGGTTGCGGCTTCCGGCACTACACCACCAACCTCTGCACCGGTGCCCGGGTCGGCACCACGATCGCCGACTGCGGGCCGCAGACCGATCTGTTCTGCGGCGAGACCAGCTGCTGCGGCTCGGCCTGCGGCAGCAACCGCATCATCGACCTGACGCCGGCGGCGTTCAGCGCGATCGCCAGCCTGTCCAACGGGCTGCGGCCCTGCTCGGTCGACATCGTCTGAACAGGAGAACAGCCATGCCACACACCCTGGACCGTCGACGGCTCCTCGCCACCGCCGCCCTCGGCGGCGTGGTGGGCGCCACCGGGCTCGGCTCGCTCGCCCCCGAGGCGGCCTTCGCCGCCGAGGCGCCGGCCGTGGAACCCGGCGCACCGGACCCCAACTTCGTCGAGGGCCGGATCAGCAAGATCTCCGGCCACCTGCTGCTGGTCACCGGCTCGGACACTGTGCTGCACTCGATCCGGATCACCAGCGGCACGAGCATCTGGAAGCTGCACCCGACCACGTTCGACCAGGTGGCGATCGGCGACGGGCTCTACGCCCGCGGCGTCCGCCTGCCCGACGGCACGCTCGCCGCGGACTCCGTCTGGGTCAACATCGTCAACCTCCACGCGCACATCACCTCGGTCGGCCGCAACGTGTTGCACCTCGACCACCAGGGCCGGCGGATCGTCGCGCACGTCGTACCGGGACGATCCGCCGCGGTCTACAACGGCACCCCGGCGGTCAGCGACCTGTCGCTGCTGCGGGTCGGCCGGCACGTCCAGGTGCTCGGCGCCTGGCACCCGGACACCAACGAGATCAGCATCGCCACCGTCTACGCCGCCGCCTGAGCGGCGACGCCCGGGCGTCGCGAACCCGCCGCGCCCGGGCGTCGCCCACCGCCAACCCGAGGGGGAGAAACCATGATCGACACGATCGCGGCGCTGCAACCACCGGTCCTCGGTGCGGTGCTGATCTGGTCCGCGCGCGTCAAGCTGTTCAGCCGGCACGCCGCAGCCGCCGCCCACCGGTCGGCGCTCACCCGGCTGATCGGGCAGCGCCGGGCGCTGCCCGCGTACCGGCTGCTCGGCGGGGTCGAGCTGACCCTCGGTGCGCTGCTCCTGCTGCCACCCGCCCTGCGCCTGGAGGCCGCCGCCGCGACCTTCCTCGCGCTCGGCTTTCTCGCCTACCTGACGTACGCCCGCCGGGCCGCGCCCACCTCCTCGTGCGGCTGCCTGAGCGCCCGCCAGACTCCGGTTTCCGGCCGCAGCCTGGCCCGGGCCGCGCTGCTGGTCACGGGGGCCGGGCTGGCCTGGCTGATCCCCGGCGACTGGCCGGGCACCCTCACCGCCCGACCGCTGGCCGGCGGCGTCCTGCTGCTCGTGGAGGCGGCGGCGGTGGTGGCGCTCTCCCCCGAACTGGACGCCGCCTGGCTGCTGCCGCTGCGCCGGCTACGCGCCCGACTGACCCACCCGCTGCGCGGCGGCTCCGGTCTCCCGCTACTGGCCACCCTCCAGCAGGTCCAGCTCAGCGACACCTACCGGCGGGTGGCCCCGCTGCTCCGCTCCGACGTACGGGAACACTGGGACGACGGCGACTGGCGCTTCGTCGGGCACGCCGCGCTCTACCAGGGACGCGCCGTGACCGCGGTGTTCGCCACACCCCTGGCCGACCGCGATCCGGACACCGTGCGGGTCGCCCTGGTCGACGACACCACCGGCCACACACTGCTGGCGCTGGCCGGTACGCCGAAGCCGGCCGGCCCCCAGCTCGACGTCGTACCGGCGTAGCCCGGATCGGGCGGGGTTGACGCGGCGGCCTCCGGCCGCCGCGTCAACGCGTAGGGGTCCCGGGGTGCCCGGGTCAACCCGGAGGTTCCCGCTACGGCTGATCCGCACCTCTTGACGGCGCAGCGGACCATGCTATGGTGCCATGTAACATATTACTGGACCGCTCGCCCCCCGCCCGTTCGCGTTGAGAAGGAAGCCGTGTGACCCGCTCCGACCTGAACACCGGTAGCCACGACCTGCCGGTCAGCCCCGCTCTGGCGGAGTTCATGCTGTCCGGCTGGGCGGACGGTGAGCAGCACGACCTGCCGGCCGACGACGTCGCCGGGTGGACAGGGCCGCGGCGGGCGCGACTGCACGCCCGGTTCCCCGGCGAGCGGCTGGTGATCCCGGCCGGCGGCTTCAAGCCCCGGTCCAACGACCAGCACTACCGTTTCCGGCCGCACTCGGCCTACACCTGGCTGACCGGCGACCAGTCCTCCGACGGGGTACTGGTGGTCGAGCCGGACGGCGAGGCGACGCTGTTCCTACGGCCCCGCTCCGACCGGCGCAGCGGCGAGTTCTTCCGCGACCGGGTGTACGGCGACCTGTGGGCGGGCCGACGGGCCACCCTCGGGGAGAGCCGGCGGCGGCTGGCGGTGCCGACCCGGCACCTGGCCGAGTTGGAGTCGGCGCTGTCCGGAGGGGCTGTCCCGACCCGGGTGCTGCGCGGCGTCGACCCACGCGTCGACGCGCTGCTCGCCGACGCGGCCGGGCCGGGCGACGCCGAGTTCGCCGCGGCCCTGGCCGAGCTGCGGCTGGTCAAGGACGCCTGGGAGATCGGCCAGGTGGAGCAGGCGGTGGCGATCACCACCCGCGGGTTCGAGGACGTGGTACGGGCGCTGCCGGCGGCGAAGCGCACCTCCGAGCGGTACCTGGAGGGGGTGTTCTGGCAGCGGGCCCGGCTGGAGGGCAACGACGTCGGCTACAACTCGATCGTGGCCGCCGGCCCGCACGCGGCGACCCTGCACTGGATCGACAACGACGGCCCGGTCCGCGACGGTGACCTGCTGCTGCTCGATGCCGGCGCGGAAACCCGGTCGCTGTACACCGCGGACATCACCCGGGTCCTCCCGATCTCCGGGCGGTTCAGCCCGCTGCAGCGGGACCTGTACGAGCTGTGCCGGCGGGCCAACGACGCCGCGCTGGAGTGCCTGAAGCCCGGCGCCGAGTGGCGGGCATTCCACCGGGCCGCGATGACCGTCCTGGCGTACGGGCTGGCGGACCTCGGGGTGCTGCCCTGCTCACCCGACGAGGCCCTGGCGGAGGATTCCGGCCTCTACCGCCGGTGGACCCTGTGCGGCTCGGGCCACATGCTCGGCCTGGACGTGCACGACTGCGCCGCCGCCCGGGCCAGCACCTACCTCGACGGGCGGCTGGAGACCGGCCACGTGCTCACCGTCGAACCGGGCCTGTACTTCCAGCCCGACGACGAGCTGATCCCAGCCGAGTTGCGGGGGCTGGGCATGCGGATCGAGGAGAACGTGCTGATCACCGACGACGGGTACCGGCTCCTCTCCGACGGCCTGCCGCGGCAGGCGGACGACGTCGAGGCGTGGATGCACCGAATCGCTTCCTGACCGTTGCGGACGTCGTCGTCATCGGCGCTCGGGCCGGCCTGGCGGTGACCGCCTCCCTCGGCCGCCCCCTGCCCTGGTCGAGCGGGCGGCCGGGCCGGCTGCGGCCGGCCCGGCACCGGCTGCGGCGCTTCGCGGCGGTGCTGAACACGGTGCATCCCGTACCGGCCGGCCGATCACCCTCGGTGACCTGGCGACCGATGTCCCCGACTGAATGAGGCGGGCCGGACGCGACGGCGGGTGGTCGCCCGCAGCCTCCGTCCGGGCAGACAGTTATGACACCAGCCGGCGGAGAAATAGACGAACGTGCAACGCCGTCGACCGAACGCATCGACGGCCGGCACGATCCGGGGATCCCGGCAAAGATCATGAGTGTCAAGATGTGACGAGCCCTGCTCATCGAGTGATCTGCATCTGTCGCATGAACGGCTGTTCACGGGGCTCGGCACGGGTAGCTTCCGAACCAGCGGGGTCATCCCGCCGGCCGGGCGTGCCAGCACGTCCCGGGCCGCACCCGCGGCCGCCAGGCCGATCTGACCCAGGTCAACCAGCCGTCATCGACAGATGAGGGCTGCTGAACCACGAGCAACTGATGGCACGGGCCGGCGCGTCGGGGGGCGCTCCGGCCGATGCCGGCGCATAGGAGACAGACGCAATGACCGACGTCCTGAGGTCCCGGCAGACGGCACCCGTCGCGCCGCGTCGGGTCGACGCCGACCGCGCCGCCCGGACCGCCGGACCGGTCACGGCCTCGTCCGAGCAACGCCAGATGTGGTACCTCAGCCGCCTCGACCCCGAGCCGGCCAGCTACCTGGTGCCGCTGGCGTACCGGCTGCACGGGCCGCTGGACGTGGCGGCGTTGTCGGCGGCGCTCGACGGGCTGGTGGCCCGGCACGCCGCCCTGCGTACCACGCTCACACCCGGTGACGGTCCGGCGGGGCCGTCGGGCGCGGACGCCACGCCGGACGGCGCGGCACCGCACCTGGTCCAGGTGGTCCAGGAGCCGCGCCCGGGGCTGCTGCGGGTGCACGACCTGAGCGGGCTGCCCACCTGGCAGCGCGACCAGGAGCGGCAAGCCCGGATGCACGCCGAGACGCGTACCCCGATGGACCTGGAACGGGGACCGGTGCTGCGCGCCACCCTGCTGCGCTGCGCGCCGGAGGAGCACGTACTCCTGCTGACGATCCACCACGTCGCAGTCGACGAATGGTCGCTCGACATCCTGCACGAGGAGTGGGCGGAGCTCTACGCCGCGCACCGCGCGGGGCGGCCGGCGGACCTCGGCCCGGTCGAGGTGGACTTCCGCGACCACGCGGCGTGGCAGCACGACTGGCTCGGCGGCCCGGAGGCGGCCGCCCAGCGCGAGTACTGGCGCGGCCAGCTCGCCG
>NZ_JAPDPH010000192.1 GCF_026013475.1 Micromonospora yasonensis
CGGGCAGACGGGCTACGCGATCGACACCGCCGGGGCGCCCACCGCGGCGCAGCGGCAGCGGCTCGGCACCGAACTGGCCCCGCTCGCCGCGCTGAGCGTGCAGGTGGAGGAGGAGGGCCGGTCCGACCAGCGGCCGTTGCTGCTGCTGCTCTCCGTCGGCGCCGGGCTGATCACGCTGGGCGCGGCCGGCGTGGCCACCGGCCTCGCCGCCGCCGAGGGCCGCCGCGACCTCTCCACGCTCGCCGCGGTCGGGGCCGATCCCGGGGTACGCCGGCTGCTGGCGGTCTGCCAGGCCGGGGTGATCGCGGTGCTCGGCTCGGTGCTCGGGCTGGTCGCCGGCCTCGGCTCGGCGGCCATCATCCTGGTCTCGCTCAACCGGCGGTACGCGCAGGCATGGCCGGTCCCGGAGCCGTACCCGCTGGTGGTGCCGGGGCTGACCGTCGCCGTGCTGGTGGTGGTGCCGCTGGTGGCCATGCTGGGCGCGGGGCTGCTCACCCGGTCCCGGCTGCCGGTGGAACGCCGGCTGGACTGAGCCCGGGTGGACCGGCCGTGCCGGGGCTGCCGCGCC
This sequence comes from Micromonospora yasonensis, assembly GCF_026013475.1. Taxonomy (GTDB): domain Bacteria; phylum Actinomycetota; class Actinomycetes; order Mycobacteriales; family Micromonosporaceae; genus Micromonospora; species Micromonospora yasonensis. Next base: position 569 of record NZ_JAPDPH010000192.1, read on the forward strand.
GTCCCCGGGGCCGGCACACTGGGCGGGTGTCCACCCTGCGAACCCTCGCCCGCCGCCTCGGTCACCAGAAGTGGTTCGCCGCCACCCTGCGCCTGCTCGTCCCCGCCGACCGGCTGGTCGGCCGGCTGACGAAGGGTCGGGTGGTCGCGCTCGGGCTGGTGCCGTCCCTGGTCATCACCACCACCGGCCGCCGCTCCGGCAAGCCGCGCAGCAACCCGCTGCTGTACGTGCCGGACGGCGACGCGTACGTGGTGATCGGCTCGAACTGGGGGCAGCAGCACCAGCCGGCCTGGTCGTCGAACCTGCTCGCCCGGCCCGCCGCCGAGATCGACGTCCGGGGATGCCGGATCCCGGTACGCGCCGAACTGGTCAGTGGCGACGAGCGGGACCGACTCTTCGCCCGCCTGGTCGCCGAGTGGCCGGCCTACCGGACGTACGTGGAACGGGCCGGCGGCCGGGAGATCCGCGTCTTCCGCCTGGTCCCGACCGGCGAGCCCGGCCGAGGTAGGTAGGCGAGATCGTGCTCGATGCGGGAAGTAGTGGCATCAGAGCGCGCGCTCGACGCCACTCGATCCACGATCGAGCACGATCTTGCGCGACGGCCGATGCGCCGCCTGTCGTGGTGAGCCAGCCGCACCAGACCCCGGGCGCGGCGAACGGGCGGGCCCGCGTGGCCTGGCTAGGGTGGTTGCGGGCGACGTGCGCCGGCCGCCGACGGCGGCCCGCCCGCGGACGGAGGTGGACCGTGGACGCCAGCGGCGCGGAACTGGAGACCGACCGGTACCTGGACGATCCCCGGTGGCGGGTCGCCGAGCGGGTGAGCGAAGCGGCGCTGCGCCGGTTCCCGGCCGACATCCTCGCCGTGGCGGTGCACGGCCCGCTCGCGCACGGCGACGACGACGGCGGCGGGGACGGCGAGGTGGGGCTGCTGCTGGCGACCTACCGGCCGGGCAGCGGACCGGCGCCGGCCACCCGGCGGGTGGACGGGGTGCTGGTCGACCTCACCGTCGCCGGGGCCGACGACTACCTGCGGCAGGCCCGCACGATCACCCCGCTCTGGCCGTTGACCGCCGACCGGTACGTCACCACCCGGGCGCTGCGCGACCCGACCGGCTGGCTGCGCACCCTGCGCGACGAGCACCTGGCCCGGCTGGCCCGGGCCCGCCCGGCCGAGTTCACCGCCGCCGCCCGCCAGGCCTGGTACCGGGGCAGCGCGGCGCACGCCCGGGCGCTGCGGCTCGCCGAGTGGTACGAGACCGACCAGGCGCTGCTCATGCTCGGCGAGGCCCGGCTCGCGGCAGCCACCGTGCAGGGGCTGTTCAGCCGCACCTACTTCCGCGACCCCGGCGACGCGGTACGGCGTACCGGACTGGCCGCCGCCGACATGACCGAGGTGGGTACGGTGCTCGCCAAGCAGGCCGAGGAACTGTCCGCCCGAGGCCGCCCGGTCGACGGCACCGTCGACGACCTCCTCACCGGTTGATCCGGGTGGCCGGCGTTAACAGGGGGCCCCTGCTATGCCGTAGGCGTTAACAGGGGGCCCTTCCTTTCCCTCAGCCGGCTTGGACGCCGATGAGGGCGCCGACCAGGTAGGTCGCGGCGGCGGCCAGGGTGCCGAGCAGGAACTGGCGCAGGCCGCTGGACCACCAGGGCCGCTTGGTGAACCGGGCGACGACCGCGCCGGCCACGAAGAGGCCCACCCCGCCGACGCCGAGCGCCAGCCAGAGGCTGGTGAAACCGAGCAGGTAGGTGATCAGGGGCACCAGCGCCCCCACCGAGAAGCAGAGGAACGACGAGACGGCCGCCGCCCACGGGCTCGGCTGCTCGTCCGGGTCGATGCCCAACTCCTCCCGGACGTGCACCCGCAGGGCCTCCTCCGGGTTGCGCCGGACCGCCTCGGCCACCTGCATGGCCAGGTCCCGGGGCAGGCCGCGGGCTACCCAGGCGGCGGCCAGCTCGCGGGCCTCCGCCTCGGGGTGGCGCTCCAGCTCGCGCCGCTCCTTGGCCACCTCGGCGGCCACCTGCTCGTTGGACGACCGGACGCTGGTGTACTCCCCCAGCCCCATCGAGATGGCCCCGGCGACCAGGCCGGCGGCGCCGGTGAGCACGACGCTGCGCGGCGAGACGCCCCCGCCGCCCACGCCGGCGATCAGCGCGATGTTGGTGACCAGGCCGTCCATCGCGCCGAACACGGCCGGTCGGAGCCAGCCGCCGGCCACGTCCGCGTGGTGCGCCTCGCGCAGCGCCGCCGGGGTCTCGGTCACGGCAGCGTGAGGATCTCGTAACCGTCGTCGGTCACGACGATCGTGTGCTCGAACTGCGCCGTCCACTTGCGGTCCTTGGTGACCACGGTCCAGCCGTCGTCCCACATGTCGTACTGGTAGGTGCCGAGGGTGATCATCGGCTCGATGGTGAACGTCATGCCCGGCTCCATCACGTCGGTGGGCCGCGGGCTGTCGTAGTGCGGCACGTACAGGCCGCTGTGGAAGGACTCGCCGATGCCGTGGCCGGTGAAGTCCCGGACCACGCCGTAGCCGAACCGTTTCGCGTAGGACTCGATGACCCGGCCGATGACGTTGATCTGCCGGCCCGGGGCGACCGCCTTGATGCCCCGCATCATCGCCTGGTGGGTCCGCTCGACCAGCAGGCGGGCCTCCTCGCTGACCTCGCCCACGCAGAAGGTGGCGTCGGTGTCGCCGTGCACCCCGTCGAGGTACGCGGTGACGTCGACGTTGATGATGTCGCCGTCCTGGAGCACGGTCGAGTCCGGGATGCCGTGGCAGATCACCTCGTTGAGGCTGGTGCAGCAGGACTTCGGGAAGCCCTTGTAGCCCAGCGTCGACGGGTAGGCGCCGTGGTCGCAGAGGAACTCGTGGACCACCTTGTCGATCTCGTCGGTGGTCACCCCGGGCTTGCAGTGCTCGCCGGCGAGCTGGGTGGCCTGGGCGGCGAGCCGGCCGGCGACGCGCATCTTCTCGATGGTCTCCGGCGTCTGCACGTGCGAGCCGCGCCACTCCTGCGGACGCTTCTTGCCCACGTACTCGGGACGCGGGATGTGAGCGGGCACCGCTCGCCACGGAGAGAGCGTGCCAGGGGTCAGCGGCGCACGGACGGTCATGGCCCCAGCCTATCGCCGCGCCCTCCGGTGTCCCCCGCCACGGCCGGGTCGGCCGGGTTGTTGCCGCGCCGCAAGCGCTGTGCCATTGTTGCTCCGTGGATCTAGGGGGCGCACCTCCAGTCTTCTCCGCCAGCACGGAGGTCGACGATGAGCACCTCCGTGTCGTGGTGACCGGCGAGGTCGACATGGCTACCGCCGACACCATGTTCCAGACCGTCCTGCGCGAGCCGGCCCGGCAGGTCACGCTCGACCTGCGGGCGGTCACCTTCTTCGACTCGGCGGCGATCCACGCGGTGGTCCGGCTGGCCCAGCACTACCCGGGCGCGCTGGCCGTGCTGCCGTCCCGCCAGGTACGCCGGGTACTGGCGATCGCCGGCCTCGGCGAGCAGGACTGGCTGCTGCCCGCCTGAACAGGCGGCCCGCCGCCCGCGCCGCCCGGCCCTCAGTCCGCCAGCCGGCGGCGCAGCGTCACCTCGGTGCCCTCGTCGGTCCGGGTCACCGACAGCTCACCGAGCGCCTGGATCAGCGCCAGCCCGCGGCCCCGGAAGCTCGACCCGGTCGACTCCCGCCAGTGTCCGCTGTCCCGGACCGTGGCGGTCACCGTACGGTCCTCGATCGTCACCTCGACGCCGATCACCGCCTCGCTCGGGGCGACCGGGTGCTCGATGGCGTTCGCGGCGGCCTCGGAGATCGCCACGGTGAGGTCGAACAGGTCGGTCTCGCCGACGTGGTGGGCGACCAGGAAGTCCTCCAGCCGCTTGCGCAGCACGCTGAGCCGGGTCGGATCGGCCGGCAGTCGCAGGGCGAAGCGGTTCAGCTCGGCCGCCTCCAACGCCAGCACCGCCACGTCGTCGTGCCGGGCCCGCCCGGCCACCCGCTCGACCACCGCGTCGACCAGGTCGGCCAGGTGCTCGCCCCGGGTAACCGCGTCCAGCCGGAGCTGGCCGAGGCCGGCGTCGATCCCGCCGAGCCGCCGGTCCTCGATCAGGCCGTCGGTGTAGAGCAGCAGCCGGCCGCCGGGGGCAAGTTGCCCCTCGACAGTCCGGTACTCGGTCTGCGGAATGGCGCCGATCGGCGGCCCGAGGGCACGGTCGTGCAGGAACGCCACGTCGTCGCCGCTGATCAGCAGGGGCGACGGATGGCCCGCGCTGGCGTACCGGAGCCGGCCGGTGCGCGGCGTGAACCAGAGGCAGACCACGGTGGCGAAGGAACCGCCCTCGGTGGAGCCGACCAGGTGGTTGAGCCGGGTCAGCGCCGGGCCCGGGGCGAAGCCCTCCAGCACGTACGCCCGCAGCGCGTTGCGGAGCTGGCCCATCGCGGCGGCGGCACGGACCCCCTTGCCCACCACGTCGCCGATCACCAGCACCAGCTCGTCGTCGGGGGTGCGGATCACGTCGTACCAGTCGCCGCCCACCTCGACGTCGGCGCTGCCCGGCAGGTAGCGGCTGGCCACCACCGCGCCGGGCAGCTGCGGCAGCGTCCGCGGCAGCAGGCTGTGCTGGAGGGTGGTGGCGATCCGGTGCTCGGCCTCGTAGAGCTGGGCGTTCTCCAGCCGGACGCCGACCAGCCGGGCCAGCTCGGCGAGCGCGGCCTGCTCGGTGCCGCCGTCCTCCCGGCGCCAGACCCGCAGCTCGCCCAACTGCTCCCCGGTGGTGCCGGTCAGCGGCAGCACCGCCGACGGATCGAGCGGCGTGTCTCCGCCGCCGTCCGCCTCGTACCGCGCGCCGGAGGTGGTCAGCACCACCCGGGCGGCCTCGGCGAGGCTGAGCGCGTGCCGGGCGGCGACCTGCACCACGTCGGCCGTCGACCGGGCGGTGTTGATCGCGACCGCCGCGTCGGCGAGGGCGCGCAGCTGGCGGATGATCTGCCCGCGCAGCTGGCCCAGCTCGACGTTGGCCCGGACCCGGGCGATCAGCTCCAGGCTGGAGAAGGGCTTGGTCAGGTAGTCGTCGGCACCGACAGCGAGCCCGGCGACCTCCTCGGCCGAACCGGCCCGGGCGGAGAGAAGCACGATCGGCACGTGCCGGGTGACCGGGTCGGCCCGCAGCGCGGCGACCAGCGCGAAGCCGTCCAGCCGCGGCATCATCACGTCGGCCAGCACCAGGTCGAACGGGGAGGCGACGGCCAGCCGCAGGGCCTCCACCCCGTCCGGCACGGCGACCACCTCGTACGAGCGGGAGAGCAGCCGGCTGACGTGCTCGCGCAGGTCGGCGTTGTCGTCGGCGAGCAGGATCCGGCCCGACCCGGCCGGCTCGGCGGTCGGCTCGGGCAGGGCCGCCTCGTCGGCCCAGAGCGCGGTCTCGGCGGCGTAGAGCCGGGCCTGTTCCGGCTCGCCGGTCGGCGCCGGCGCGAGCGCGGCCACCCGGTCGGCGGGCAGGTGACCGTACCCGAACGGGACGGTGATCGTGAAGGTCGTGCCCCGGTCGACGGCGCTGCGCGCCTCGGCCGTACCGCCGTGCATCTCGACCAGCTCGCGGACCAGGGCGAGCCCGATGCCGGTGCCCTCATGGGTGCGGGAGCGTACCCCGGGCACCCGGTGGAACCGCTCGAAGACGTGCGGCAGCTCGTCCGGGGCGATGCCGACCCCGCTGTCAGCCACCTCCAGCACCGCGCTGCCCTCGCCGGCCCGGATCCGGACCCGGATCTCGCCGTCGAAGGTGAACTTGACGGCGTTGGACAACAGGTTCAGGACGATCTTCTCCCACATGTCCCGGTCGACGTAGACCGGCGCGGGCAGCGGTGGGCAGTCGACGATCAACCGCAGCCCGGCACGCTCGGTGGTCGAGCGGAAGGTGCTGGCCAGCCGGGACGTGTAGTCGGCCAGGTCGGTGGGCTGGTAGCCGGCTGTCAGCCGGCCGGACTCCAGCCGGGAGAAGTCCAGTACGGTATTGACCAGCTTGAGCAGCCGCAGCGCGTTGCGGTGCACCATGCCCAGCCGCTCGGGGTACGGGGCCGGTAGCGCCGGGTCGGCGAGCAGGTCCTCCAGCGGGCCGAGGACCAGGGTGAGCGGGGTGCGGAACTCGTGGCTGACGTTGGCGAAGAAGTTCGTCTTGGCCCGGTCCAGCGCGGCCAACTCGGCGGCCCGGGCGCGCTCCTGCTCGTACGCCCGCTGCTGGCCGACCGCCCGGGAGATCTGGGCGGCGACCAGGTCGACGAAGTCGCGGTAGTCGTCGCCGAACGGCAGCCGGCGGGTGATCCCGAGCAGCAGCACGGCCGCCGGCTCGCTGGGGGCGGTGAGCGGCAGCACGAGGGCGTGGTCGGCGGCGTCCGGCGGCACCTCGCCGAGCAGCTCGGCGACCGACACCCAGCGGGTCCCGCTCTCCGCGGCGCCCGGCTCGGGCGGCCCGCCGAGCGCGCCCGGCGGCACGCCCGCACAACCGGCCAGCACCGGCTCGCCGGCCTCGTCGGGCAGCCAGAGCGCGCTGAACGGCAGGTCGGACCGGTGGGCGTCGAGCACCCGGGCGACGGCCCGGCCCAGCTCGACGGTGCTCTGCACGTCGGCCAGCTCGGTGCCCAGCTCGGCCAGGGTGCGGAGCCGGCGCTCGCCGAGCACCCGGCCGGTGGTCTCGTTGACGAAGCAGAAGACGCCGCTGACGCTGCCGTCGGCGTCGCGGATCGGGTCGTACGAGACGTCGAAGTAGACGTCCTCCAGGAAGCCGTGCCGGTTCAGCACGAAGGGGTGGTTCTCGCCCCGGTACGGCACACCGGTGCGGCGTACCCCGTCGAGGAGCGGTCCGAGGACGTCCCAGGTCTCCGCCCAGTGCTCCCGGGCGGAGTGGCCGATCACCGCCGGGTGCTTGTCGCCGATGGTCGGCCGGTAGGCGTCGTTGTAGAAGGCGAGATGGTCCTGGCCCCAGAAGACCACCATCTGCGCGTGCGACGAGAGCATCGTGCTCATCGCGTGGGAGAGTGCGGGTGGCCAGGCGCGCGGCGCGCCGAGCGGGGTGGTCGACCAGTCGAAGGAGCGCAGCCGCTCACCCATCTCGCCGCCGGCGGCGAACGCCGCGGCCAGCAGCGGTGGGAGCTCCACCTCGCCGGTCCCCGAGGACGCACGGCGCCCGTCCTCGCCCCCCTGGGCCGAGCCCATCCAGCCTCCTGCTCCGGCCTTGTCCGCGACGACCGGCGCAGCCACGCCGGCCGCCCCGTCTCCTACCCCGAGCGAGGAGCGACGTAACGCATCGTCGTCGGTCATCGCTGGTCCTTCGCCTCATCCTGGCGTAGCCGTCGCCGGACGGCGACTCGGGCGGTGCCGCGGGGTGGGCCGAGTCGTCGGCTCGATCTTCGCGGACCGGACCGGACGGACACGGATAACGTCCGCCAGGTCCGGAAATCGGGACCTGTGATCCGCGCTACACCCCGCTGCGGCCGTCGGCCGCGGCCCGGACCAGGGCGGTCACCGGGCGCGGGTCCGGGTCGTTCTCCGGATGCCACTGCACCCCGAGCAGGAACCGCCGGGTCGGGTCCTCGACCGCCTCCACCACCCCGTCGTCGGCCCAGCCGGTCACGGCCAGGCCGCCCGGGTCCGCCACCCCCTGATGGTGGTACGAGTTCACCCGATCCAGCCCGGCCATCACCGCGCCGATCCGGCTGCCCGGGGCGAACCGGACCGGGTGCGACCCGTACACCCCGGGCGCCGGGCGGTGGCCGTCGTGGCCGACCACGTCGGGCAGGTGCTGGTGCAGCGCGCCGCCGTGGGCCACGGCGAGCAGCTGCATGCCCCGGCACATCCCGAGCACGGGCAGGTCGGCGGCGAGCGCGGCGGTCAGCAGTGCCAGCTCGCCCACGTCCCGGTCCGGCCGGCTCTCGGTGCGCGGGTCGGGCGGCTGGCCGTACCGCTCCGGGCCGACATCGGCGCCGCCGGCCAGCAGCAGCCCGTCGAGGACCCGCAGCACGTCGGCGTCCGTGTCGTCGGGGGGCAGCACCACGGCCCGGCCGCCGGCCGCGGTGACCGCCCGGACGTACGCCTGCGGCACCAGCGCCGCCGGGACGTCCCGCCACACCGCCCAGCCCGCCGGCTCGACGTACGCGGTGATCCCGATCAGCGGCCGGCTCATAGCGGAGTCACGTAGGCGCCGGTGATCCCGCCGTCCACCACGAACTGGGCGGCGGTCATGAACGAGGCGTCGTCGCTGGCCAGGAAGGCCACCGCGGCGGCGATCTCCTCCGGGTTGCCGAACCGGCCCATCGGCACGTGCACCAGCCGGCGCGCGGCCCGCTCCGGGTCCTTGGCGAACAGCTCCAGCAGCAGCGGGGTCGCGACCGGGCCGGGACAGAGCGCGTTCACCCGGATCCCCTCCCGGGCGAACTGCACGCCCAGCTCGCGGGTCATCGCCAGCACCCCGCCCTTGCTCGCGGTGTACGCGATCTGCGACGTCGCGGCACCCATCAGCGCGACGAACGAGGCGGTGTTGATGATTGAGCCCTTGCCCTGCCGCCGCATGTGCGGGATGACGTACTTGCAGCAGAGATAGACGCTGGTGGTGTTGACCCGCAGCACCCGCTCCCAGGCGTCCAGCCCGGTGTCCAGGATGGAGTCGTCGTCCGGCGGGGAGATGCCGGCGTTGTTGAACGCCACGTCCACCCGTCCGTGCCGGTCGACCACCCCGTCGAACAGGTCCCGCACGGCGGTCTCGTCGGCCACGTCGGCGGCGACGAACTCCCCAGCCACCTCCTCGGCGGCCCGCTTGCCGGCGTCGGCGTCGATGTCGACGCAGACCACCCGCGCCCCTTCGGCGGCGAACCGCCGGACCGTGGCCAGTCCGATCCCGCTGCCCGCGCCGGTCACCACGGCCACCCGGTCCGTCAATCGACCCTGCACTCTGCTCACTCCTCCGTGCTGATGAACACGTTCTTGACGTCGGTGAAGGCGTGCAGCGCGTCCGGTCCCAGCTCACGGCCGAGGCCGGAGCGCTTCATCCCGCCGAACGGGGTCCAGTAGCGCACCGAGGAGTGCGAGTTGACGCTGAGGTTGCCGGACTCGACCGCCCGGGCCACCCGGACCGCCCGGCCCACGTCCCGGGTCCAGATCGAGCCGGAGAGGCCGTACTCGGTGTCGTTGGCCAGCCGGATCGCGTCCGCCTCGTCGTCGAACGGGAGCACCGAGACCACCGGGCCGAAGATCTCCTCGCGCCAGTGCCGGTCGGCCGGGGAGTCGGCGAGCAGCACGGTCGGGGCGTACCAGAAGCCGGGGCCGTCGGGGCGGGAGCCGGTGAAGGCGACCTTCGCCCCATCGACGTAGCCGGCGACCCGGTCCCGGTGGCCGGCGGAGATCAGCGGGCCCATCTCCGCGCTCTCGGCGGCCGGGTCCTCGACCCGCAACGCCCGCACGGCCGGTTCGAGCAGCTCCAGGAAGCGGTCGTACACCGGGCGCTGGACCAGGATCCGGGAGCGGGCGCAGCAGTCCTGGCCGGCGTTGTCGAAGACCGCGTACGGCGCGCTGGCCGCCGCCCGGTCCAGGTCGGCGTCGGCGAAGACCAGGTTCGCCGACTTGCCGCCCAGTTCCAGGGTCACCCGCTTCACCTGGGCGGCGCAGCCGGCCATGATCCGGGTGCCCACCTCGGTGGACCCGGTGAAGCAGACCTTGCGCACCGCCGGGTGGGTGACGAACCGCTCGCCCACCACGCTGCCCTGCCCGGGCAGCACGGTGAACACGTCCTCCGGCAGGCCGGCGTCGAGGGCCAGTTCGGCCAGGCGCAGCGCGGTGAGCGGGGTCAGCTCGGCCGGCTTCAGCACCACCGTGTTGCCGGCCGCGAGGGCGGGGGCGAAGCCCCAGCCGGCGATGGGCATGGGGAAGTTCCACGGCACGATCACCCCGACCACGCCGAGCGGCTCGTGGAAGGTGACGTCGAGCCCGCCCGGCACCGGGATCTGCCTGCCGGTCAGCCGCTCCGGCGCGCCGGCGTAGTAGTCGAGGACGTCCCGGACGTTGCCCGCCTCCCAGCGGGCGTTGCCGATGGTGTGCCCGGCGTTGCGCACCTCCAGCAGCGCCAACTCCTCCACATGCGCGTCCACCACGGCCGCGAACCGCCGGAGCAGCCGCGCCCGGTCCCCCGGCGCCACGTTCCGCCACGTCTCGTACGCCCGCCCCGCCCGCTCGATCGCCGCGTCGGTCTCACCGACCGAGGTGGCCGGCACCTCCCCCAGCACCTCGCCGGTGGCCGGGTTGATCACCTTGGTCACGCGCCCCACCCTTCCGCTCGACACCCGCACCGCGGCTCAGAGGCGTTCGAAGCCACGGGTCAGCTCCCAGTCGGTGACGGCGGCGTCGAAGGCGGTCAGCTCGACGCGGGCGTGGTTGGCGTAGTGGGCGACCACCTCGTCGCCGAAGGCGTCCCTCGCCACGGCGGAGGACTCCCAGAGGGCGAGGGCGTCGCGCAGCGTGCCGGGCACCCGCTCGGCGGTGTCGTCGTCGTAGGCGTTGCCGGTGCACTCGTCGTCCAGCTCCAGCTCCCGCTCGATGCCGTGCACCGCGCCCGCCACCAGCGCGGCGATCGCCAGGTACGGGTTGACGTCCGCCCCCGGCATTCGGTTCTCCACCCGCATGCCCTGGCCGTGGCCGACCAGCCGCAGCGCGCAGGTGCGGTTGTCGGTGCCCCAGCGCAGCGCGGTCGGCGCGAACGAGCCGGGCTGGTAGCGCTTGTAGGAGTTGACGTTCGGGGCGAACAGCAGGCTGAAGTCGCGCATGGTGGCGAGCAGCCCGGCCAGCACCCGCCGCCCGGTCACCGACAGGTGCGCCGGCCCGTCGCCGAGCATGGCCGAGCGGCCGTCGGCGTCGCGCAGCGAGAAGTGGATGTGGCAGGAGTTGCCCTCGCGGGCGTTCGGCTTGGCCATGAAGGTGATCGACATGCCCTCCTGGGCGGCGATCTCCTTCGCCCCGTTCTTGTAGATGACGTGGTGGTCGGCGCAGGCCAGCGCCGCGTCGTAGCGGAAGGCGATCTCGTGCTGGCCGAGGTTGCACTCGCCCTTGGCGCTCTCCGGGGTCAGCCCGGCCCCGGCCATCTCGCTGCGGATCCGGCGCAGCAGCGGCTCCACCCGGGCGGTGCCGAGCAGGGAGTAGTCCACGTTGTACTGGTTGGCCGGGGTCAGGTCGCGGTAGCCGCGTCGCCACGCTTCCTCGTACGAGTCGCGGAACAGCACGAACTCCAGCTCGGTGCCGGCGTACGCGGTCAGCCCGTGGGCGGCCAGCCGGTCGAGCTGCCGGCGCAGGATCTGCCGGGGCGAGGCGATCACCGGGCCGGAGCCGTCCAGCCACTCCAGGTCGGCCAGGAGCAGCGCGCTCCCCGGCTGCCAGGGCATCCGGCGCAGGGTGTCCAGGTCGGGCCGCATCGCGAAGTCGCCGTAGCCGCGGGCCCAGCCCGACATCGCGTACCCGTCGACGGTGTTCATGTCGACGTCGACCGCGAGCAGGTAGTTGCAGCCCTCGCTGCCGTGCGCGACCACCTGGTCGAGGAAGTAGGGGGCGTGGAACCGTTTGCCCTGCAACCGACCCTGCATGTCGGTCAGGGCCAGCACCACGGTGTCGATCTCGCCGTCGGCGACCGCGACCCGCAGCTGTTCGAGCGTGAGCGGAGCTTTCCTCATCGGCGAGCCTCCATAGGAAAGGTCTACTACCGAACCTTTGCATCCGTCAATGGGCGGCTCGGCTCACACGAGCAGCCCGCGCAGCAGTTCCGCCGTACCGTCGCAGTGCTCCTCCATGATCGACCGCGCACCATCCGGATCGCCACCCAGGATCGCGTCGACGACCCGGCGGTGCTGGGCGTCGGAGTGGTCGAGGTTGCGGTCGATCACCGGGATCGCGGCGAGGAGCCGGTCGAGCGTCAACTGCACGTCGGCGACGGCCGCGGCCAACGACGGTGAGCCGCTGGCCGCGGCGATCGCCAGGTGCAGGCGGGAGTCCGAGACGCGGCGGGTGAGCGGGTCGCGATCCCGGGAGGCGGCCAGCGCGGCGACCAGGTGCTGCCGCTCCGGGGCCGACAGGCTGCGGTTGGCGGCCAGCGCCGCCGCGCCCGACTCCAGGACCCGGCGGAAGTCCAGCGCGTCGTGCAGTCGGTCGCCCATCTCGCGGGCCAACTCTCCGGCGTCCGGGCGCCCGCCGGCACCGCGGGCGGGCAGCGCCGACACGACGAAGGTGCCACCGGTTCGCCCCCGCCGGGACTCCAGATAGCCGGCGTCCCGCAGGGCCGCGATCGCCTCCCGCAGCGTCACCCGGCTGACCTGCAGCCGTTCGGCCAGCTCGCGCTCGGCCGGCAGCCGCTCGCCGACCCGGACCATGCCGAGCTTGATGGCCTGGACGAGCCGCGCGACGGTGATCTCGAAGGCGTTGCCGCCGCGCACCGGGCGCCACACCGGAAGGGCGGGTACGGCTGCGGCGCCGCGGTCCCCCGCCGACGCCGGGTCGCCGCTCGCCACCCGGGCCGCGGTGGCGGTCGGCTCGGCAGTCCCGGCGTCGGTCCGCATCGGCCGTCCTCTCCCCAGCGTCCGGTCGGCGTGGCGGGTGCGCCGGCGCGCAGATCGGGAGAGC
>NZ_JAPDPH010000193.1 GCF_026013475.1 Micromonospora yasonensis
GGGCAACCCACCTGGTCGTACCGGCTGGCGGAGCAGCTCGTCGCGTTGGCCGACGCCGCGCTGGCCAACCACGCCGCCCCCGGCATCTATCACGGCACCGCGTCGGGCGAGGCCACCTGGTACGACCTCGCCCGCGCCGTGTTCACCCTCCGCGGCCTCGACCCCGACCGCATCCGGCCGACGACCAGCGACCGCTTCCCCCGCCCCGCCGCCCGTCCGAGCTACAGCGTCCTGGCCCACGACCGCTGGGCCGCCGCGAAGCTACGGCCGCTGGCGGACTGGCGGTCGAGCCTGGCCGAGGCCCTTGCCGACAACGCGGTCTGAATGACCCCCTGCTACCCGGTGTACCGGGCAGCAGGGGGGCACAGGTTCAGGCCGATCAGATCAGCGGCCACCACCGCGGAACACCTCCGCGACGGTGCGCAGGACGATCTTGATGTCGAGCCAGAGCGACCAGTTCTCGACGTAGTAGTTGTCGAACCTCGCCCGGTCGGAGATCGGCGTGTCACCACGCAGGCCACTGACCTGCGCGAGCCCGGTGAGCCCGACCGGCACCCGGTGGCGCATCGCGTAGTTGGGGTACTCGGCCGAGAACTTCTCGACGAAGTACGGCCGTTCCGGCCGCGGCCCGACCACGCTCATCTCCCCGCGCAGGATGTTCCAGAGCTGGGGCAGTTCGTCCAGCGACGTACGGCGCATGAACCGTCCGATCGGTCCGACCCGTCGATCGTGGGCGATGGACCAGTTCGTCTGCGACTCGTTCTCGTCCACCGGGCGCATCGACCGGAACTTGATGACCTGGAACGGCTTGCCGTACCGGCCGATCCGTTCCTGGTAGAAGAAGATGCCCCGACCCCCGTCGAGGAACGTCGCGATCGCGCAGAGCAGGAGCACCGGGCTCAACACGAGCAACGCCACCGCGGCGAAGAGCACGTCCGAGGCCCGCTTGATCCGCCACCTGGGACCGGAGAGCGTGGTGTCACCGATCTTGACGATCGGGATGGCCCCGACGTGGTCGGGGTGCCCACCGTGCGACCGGGAACCCCAGAGGCGCGGCACCGCCCACAGGTCGCAGCGGGAGGTGGCCGGCTGGAGCAGGAGTTCCATCAGGGTGGACTCCGGGCAGTCCGGGTCGGCGATGACCAGGACGTCGCACTGCAGCATCCGCGTGAGCGCCTCGAGGTCGTTGAGGTTGCCGATCAGCGGAAGCGACCCGGTGTCCTGCCGCGACGGGGCGTCGACCAGGCCGACGAACCGCAGGCCGTACTGGGGGTAGCGCCGGAGCAGCCGGGCGAGCTCCACGCCGATCGGACCGCTACCGACGATGATGGCGTTGTGCTCCACCCACCGCCGCTTGCGCGCGATGAGGATGAACTTCCGGTTGACCGCCCGGCCGACGATCACCAGTCCGGCGGAGAGCGCGACGTCCTGCATGAACCCGCTCACGTACGGCACCGAATCATGGCGCTCGGCGGCGATGATCGCGACCACCGCGGCGGACGCCAGCAGTCGCCCGCTGAGGCTCGGCAGTTCGTCCAGGATGCTGATGTGCCGGCGGGCCCGGTACAGCCCGCCGGCCGCGAAGATGGCCACCGTGAGGCCGGCGTTGACCAGCGTCCCGCGCCAGTAGTTCTGGGTCAGCAGCAGCGGGGTAAGGAGCGCGACGACGTCGATGGGTGCCGTCATCATCCAGGCCCGGAGCCAGCGCGTGCGCTTCGAGGCCCGGGAGCTGGCGTACGGCAGTACCGTGGTCGTGTCGAGGCCCGCCCGCGGCGCCGCGGGAGCGGGCTGCTCTTTCGCCGACCGAACGGGGGCGATCACCGCGGTGACCGCCGCACCGTCGATCGATTCTTCCTGATGTTCCACCGCCTGCTGCGGCCCTCCGCCGAGGTGCGTCGCGCTCGCAGCAGGGTGACTCATCGCCGGCTGGCGTGACATGGTCGATCCTCCCCCGTGACAACCCCTGGCGAGATGTGAAACGCCAAGGGCGATCGCAGGATACGAGCGAGCCAGCCGCGTCACCAGAGCCGGCAAGATAGTTCAGGGTCCTACTTTCCGGCAGCCATGATCTCGGAGACCGAGTCGCGGCGGACCGCGTCGAACAGGACCTTCGCCTTCGCGTTGTTCGCGAACACGACGCTCTCGCTGCCGACCCGGCCCGTCCCCTTAACGGGGCACGTGAAGAAGGCCAGATTGCCGCCTCGCAGGCCACGAAGCTGCGCCGCAAGGTCCAACAGGGAGAGCGACTTGTCCACCGCCACCGCGCTCGCCGTGGCCTTGACGAAGGAGTTCAACTTGCCGGGGCTGGTCAGTACGCCGCCAGAGGCGGCCTTGTCCAGGATCGCCTTGATCACCTGCTGCTGGTGCCGGATTCGGGCGAAGTCGCCGTCGGCGAAGGCATGCCGCTCGCGCGCGTAGTCCAGCGCCGCGGCCCCGTCCATCGTCTGCCGGCCCTGCGCGAACGTCCGGCTGCCGCTCAGCGAGTACTTCGTGGTGAAGCCCTTCTCCACGTCGATCTCGACACCACCCAGCGCGTCGACGATCTCCTTGAAACCAGCGAAGTCGACCATGGTCACATGGTCGATGCGGACGCCCGTGAACTGCTCCACCGTCTGCACCATCAGCGGAACGCCGCCCCACGCGTACGCCGCGTTGATCTTGGCGTCCCGGCCGCCGTGCTGGCCGTCCCTGGACCGGGGCACGGGCACCCAGGTGTCCCGCGGGATCGAGATGAGCTGCGCGGTCGACCGGTCCGCCGGCAGGTGGGCCACGATGATGGTGTCGCTCCGGGAACCTCCGCTGTTCTCCGGGTCTCGGGAGTCGCTGCCCAGAATCATGATGTTCATGGCGTCCTTCGCCACGACCTGCGGACGGGACTCCTCGGGCACGTCGTTGAAGGCGTCGACGCGCTCGATGCCGGAGTTGATCGATCGGTAGTACAGGCCGCCCGCGATGAGACCGCCACCGCCGAGCAACGCCACCACGAGGAAGATGATGAGGGCGATCCGTCGCCCCCGGCGACGCCGGGGCGCCGGCGGCTCGGCCGGCACCTGGTCATCGAACTGCCCCCCTCCGACGGCCCGGCCGGGGTAGAACTCTGCGGTCTGGTCGAAGCGTGACATGGGCGCGATGCTACTGACTCACGCTCCGTCACGGTGACCCTCGTCCGGCTGGTCAGCCGCCGCCACCCGGTTGGTCAATCAAAACTCTTCTCGCCGCCGGTAACCCTGACCTGGTACAACCGCACGGGTGGACGCAACGACGCTCCGGCGGGCCATCGCCCGCACTCCGTTGGCACCGGTCGCCGCCTTCCCCAAGCGGCTCGCCCGGGTCGCCCGGCACGACGCCAAGGTGCTGCGCACCTCCGCCCGCTGGCTCTTCACCTCCCGCGAACATCACAACTACACCTACGACCTGACCAAGCTGAGCCGCCAGCACCTCGCCTGGCTGGTCAGCGTCTCCTGCGACGTGCCGGTCCATCAGGTCCGCGACTGGTTCGCCGAACTGGAGGGCGACGACAAGCTGCGCGGGCACATCGAGGCCGCCACCGCCGCATCCGCCCGCCGCGGCCTCGCCGACCGGCACGTCCGCTACGCCCGGCGGGTCGGCTGGTACGCCATCGTCCGCGCCCGCAAACCCGCCCACGTCGTCGAGACCGGCGTCGACAAGGGACTCGGCAGCTGCGTCCTGGCCGCCGCCCTGCTGCGCAACGCCGCCGAGGGGCACCCCGGCCGGCTCACCTCCCTCGACATCAACCCCGAGGCCGGTTACCTCGCCCGCGCCATTCCCTGGGCCGACGTGGCCGACCTGGTCATCGGCGACTCGATCGCCTCGATCGGCGCACTGGAGCGCCCCGTCGACCTCTTCCTGCACGACAGCGACCACAGCCGGGTCCACGAGAAGCGCGAGTTCGAGGAGATCGAGGCCAAGCTCGCCCCCGGCGCGATGCTGCTCACCGACAACGTCACCGCCACCAACGTCCTCGCCGAGCACGCCGAACGGACCGGACGGCGGTTCCTCGCCTACCGGGAGACCCCCCTCCGCCACTGGTACCCGGGGGACGGGATCGGCGTCGCCTGGTGACGGGTCTTGTGCCTGGTCACAACAGCATCGATGATGGCCGAAGCGACACGTCGACGAAGGAGTCGCGATGACCGTCATCCATCACCCCCGGGTGGCCTGGGACGCCGCCCGGGTGATCGTCGAATCGGTCCACGACGAGCAGCTCTTCTCCTGGGTCCGGCAGGAGCTCGGTGGCCTGCTCGGGTCGGCCGCCCAGGCCGCCCTCACCGAGACCCGAGACCGGCTGCGCCGGGACGGCGACGCCCGGGTGCCGGTCGAGGCCGGCCTCTGGCGGGTCCGGCTGGAGGACCTGCTCCGGGACCGGCCGGAACTGGCCGGCCAGGTGTCGTCGTTCACCGCCGTCGCCATCGGCCTGCTCCGCGCCCGCGGAGCCTGAGCCGTCAGCTCCCGGTCAGGCGTCCGCGCCCGCCAGGTCCAGCCACATGAAGACCTCGTCGCGGTCGTCGCCCGGCCCCACCCGCAGCGCCCCCGGCAGCCGCCCGACCTCGCGGTAGCCGAGCTGGCGGTAGAACGCCTCCAGCCCCTGCCCGCCGCGCAGCGTGACGTGCAGCGCCGACCAGCCCAGCTCCGGCGCGCGGCGCGCCGCCTCACGCATGAGGTCGAGGCCGTACCCCCGGCCCTGGGTGTCCGGGTGGACCATGACCCGCTTGAGGATGCCCCAGTGGGTCTTCAGGTGGAACCGGTTGTCCGCGAAGACGAGCACCGCCACCGGGCGGTCGCCGACGTAACCGACCAGCAGCCGGTCCGGGCCGTCGGTGACGTCGGCGAAGGTCCGCTCGGCGACCGGCCGGACCTCGGCCCTGGTCACCGGGGCGACGAAGCCGACTGCGCCACCGCCGTTGGTGACGTCCACCCACAGGTCGACGAGCTGCTCGCGCAGCGCCGGGGTCAGCTCGGGATCGAGTACGAAGCGCAGGTCCACGCCCGCCATCCTCGGGGGAGCGGCGCGGCGTGAACCCAACTTCGTGATCCTCACGACACCACAGTTTGGTGCGGGAGAGGGGAGTCGAACCCCCACGTCCTTTCGGACAATAGGACCTAAACCTATCGCGCCTGCCTATTACGCCACTCCCGCGGACCTGCTGAGTCTAGAGCGTCGGGCCTCGGGGGTGGTAAGCCCAGCCTCCTTCAGGATCAGCAGGACCGTTCGGTGGCTGATCACGGGTTCACCGCCGGAGGCGTCGGCGAGGCCGAGCGCGATCCGTCGGGAGCCGAATTGCGGGTTGTCGAGCGCGAAGCGGATTACCGACTCCCGGAACCGTTGTCGCACAGGACGGTCACGGATGCGCGGCACCGCTGAGATGCTTCCCGTCGCTTCCAGTTGTCGGCGGATTCTCCCAACGTGATCCCTCGTGCAGCCCAGGAGGCGAGCGGCCTCCACCGTCGTCAGTTGCCCGTCGCTGACACGTTGGATCAGGGTGAGAACTCCGTCGGTGGGTGATGTCTTGTGCGCCTCGGGTCTTGTCGGCGCGTTTCTTGTCGGCGCGTTCTCGGCCGGGGCCAGAAGCGGCGGGTCTGCCGCAGGTGGTTGAACCCGCGCCCGCCCAGCGTAAGTGTCGGTCTGGCTGTGGCAGTTCGGGCAGAGCATTCGCAGGTTCGGCGGCCGGTTGTCCAACCGGTCGCCGTTGATGTGATCGACGTGGAGGATGAGGGGTCTGCCCTGCCACATTGGCCCCAAGCCGCAGTTCTCGCACCGTTCGGGCACCCCGATGAGGGCCAGGGCACGCCTTAGCCGGAAGCCGGGCGTTCTTCCGGATCCGGGCGGCAGTTCTATCAGGACCTCGGACGGAGCCTGTCGCGGCCCTTGCCGTCCCCGGTTGTGTCCTTGACCGGTGAAGTGGGAGGTGTCGATGCCGAAGCGTTTGAGCTGCCGGCTGATGTGCGCGTGCGACCCGCCGCTCATCCGTACGCCGAGCAGCCGCAGCACCTCCGCGATGCTCCGCGCCTGCGCCGCCGCTGCCGCCAGCGTCTCGGGAGAGTACTTGTACCGAGGCATGTGCGGACGGTAGCGGCGGCGTGCGACAGGTTCAGTCGAGCCCGAGGTCCCGGCGCAGCTTGGCGACGTGGCCGGTGGCCTTGACGTTGTAGAGCGCCCGCTCGATCTTGCCGTCCTCGTCGATGACGAAGGTGGAGCGGATCACGCCGGTGACGGTCCTGCCGTACATCTGCTTCTCGCCGTAGGCGCCGTACGCGGTGAGCACCGCCTTGTCGGTGTCGGCGACCAGCGGGAAGGTGATGGCGTCCCGGTCGCGGAACTTGGCCAGCTTCTCGGGCTTGTCCGGCGAGATGCCCACCACCTCGTAGCCGGTGGCCTGGAGGGAGGCGAGCGAGTCCCGGAAGTCGCAGGCCTGCTTGGTGCAGCCGGGCGTCATGGCGGCCGGGTACGCGTACAGGATGACCTTGCGGCCGCGCAGGTCGGCCAGGGAGAGCGTCCCGCCGCTGTCGGTGGGGAGGGTGAACTCGGGGGCGGGGTCGCCGGGGTTGAGGCGGTCGGTCATGGCCGTGACGATACCGCCGCCGTGGCGCCCGGGGCGGACGGTGACGCGCCGGCCCGCGTGATGATCACCATGGCTTGTTGCAAGGGATTGGCAACAGCGGCCACTCACAAATAAGCTCAGCGGGTGGAAACCCTGGCGATGCACATCTCGAACGGGATCATCGACGGTCCCGTCGCCGCGATCTTCGCGGCGCTCGCGCTCGCCGCGCTCACCTTCTGCGTGCTGCGCGGGCGCCGTGACCTCGACGACCGGCTGGCCCCGATGGCCGGCCTGGTGGCCGCGTTCATCTTCGCCGTGCAGATGCTCAACTTCCCGATCTTCACCGCCGGGGTCAGCGGCCACCTGCTCGGCGGCGCGCTCGCCGCGCTGCTGGTCGGCCCCTGGGTCGGGGCGCTCTGCGTCGCCGTGGTGCTGGTCGTGCAGGCCCTGGTCTTCGGGGACGGCGGGGTGGCCATGCTCGGCCTCAACATCACCAACATGGCGCTGCTCGGCACCGCCGCCGCGTACCTGCTGATCGCGCTGCTGCTGCGGGTGCTGCCACGCACCAACGCCGGCCTCGCCGTCACCGCCTTCGTCTCCGCCCTGGTCAGCGTGGTGGTCGCCAGCCAGGGCTTCGTGCTGGAGTACTGGCTGGGCGGCACCACCGACCTGGGCGGCAACCTGGCCGGGCTGGCCGGCACCATGGCCGGCGTCCACCTGCTGATCGGCATCGGCGAGGGCCTGATCACCGCGACCACTGTGGTCACCGTCGCCAAGGTGCGCCCCGATCTGGTGTACGCGCTGCGCGCCCGCAAGCCGGCCGCGCCGATCACTCCCGCCGTCCCGGCCGCCGGAGGTGCCCGATGAGCAAGCGTTCCTGGCCCTTCCTCGTCGGCGGTCTGCTGGTCGCCCTGCTGCTCGCCGGCGTGGTCAGCAACTACGCCTCCCCGCACCCGGACGGGCTGGACTCGTCCCTGCTCAAGGGCTGCACGGTCAACGCCGAGGGGGAGATCACCGGTGGCAGTTGCCCGGCCCAGCAGAGCAAGGACCACGAGCTGGCCGACAGTCCGCTGGCTGACTACGGCGTCCGGGGGATCAGCAACGGCTTCCTCTCCACCGGCCTCTCCGGCGTGCTCGGCGTGCTGATCACCTTCGCCCTCGGCGGCGGCGTGTTCTGGCTCGCCCGGCGCCGCGGCCCGGCCGTCGACCGGTCGACCGAGCCGGCGGATGACGCCGTCGACGAGCCGGCGTCGCCCGCCGCCGGCACCCGCTGAGCGGCGGGCCGTCATGGGTGCCGGGCACGCGCACGTGCTCTACCGCGAGTCCACCTCCCCGGTGCACCGCCTCCCGCCCGAGGTGAAGATAACCGCGATGGTGCTCTTCACCGTCGCGGTGGTCGCCACGCCCCGGGAGGCGTACTGGGCCTTCGGCGGGTACGCCCTGCTGGTCGCCGCCGTGGCCGCGCTGGCCCGGGTCGGCCCGCGTTGGCTGCTCGGCCGGGCGCTGATCGAGCTGCCGTTCGTCCTGTTCGCGTTCGCGCTGCCGTTCTTCGGCACCGGGGACCGGGTCGAGGTGGCCGGGCTGGGCCTGTCGGTGGACGGGCTGCACGGCGCGTGGAACATCCTGGCCAAGGGCACGCTCGGCGTACTCGCGTCGCTCCTGCTGGCGGCGACCACGACGACGCGGGACCTGATCGTCGGCCTGGACCGGCTGCGCTGCCCGCAGGTCCTCACCCAGATCGCCACCTTCATGCTCCGCTACCTGGACGTGCTGGTGGGCGAGGCCCGGCGGATGCGGGTGGCCCGGGTGTCCCGGGGCGACGACCCGCGGTTCCTGTGGCAGCTGCGCGGCTTCGCGGCCGGGGTGGGCGCGCTCTTCCTGCGGGCCTTCGAGCGTGGTGAGCGGGTCTACCTGGCCATGCTGTCGCGCGGCTACACCGGGCGGATGCCGGCGGTCTGGCAGGGCGCCGGCGCGGCCACGGCGGGCCAGTGGGCGGCCGCCGCGACGGTGCCGGTGATCGCGGCCACCATCGCCGTCGTCGCGGTGGTCCTGACATGATCGGGTACGTGCAGCAGCCGCCCTCCCTGGACGTCCGTGGCGTCCGGTACGCGTACCCGGACGGTCACGTCGCCCTGCACGGGGTGGACCTGACCGTGCCGCGCGGTGACCGGGTGGCCCTGCTCGGTCCGAACGGCGCCGGCAAGACCACCCTGGTGCTGCACCTCAACGGCATCCTCACGCCGACCGAGGGCACGGTCAGCGTCGGCGGCCTGACGGCCAGCCGGGACCGGGACACCCTCGCCGAGATCCGCCGCCGGGTGGGCATCGTCTTCCAGGATCCCGACGACCAGCTCTTCCTGCCCACCGTCGCCGAGGACGTCGCGTTCGGTCCGGCGAACCTGGGGCTGCGCGGGGCGGAACTGGCCGCCCGGGTCGACGAGGCCCTCGCGGCGGTGGGGATGAGCGAGCACCGGGACCGGGCGCCGCACCACCTCTCCTTCGGTCAGCGTCGTCGGGTGGCGGTGGCCACCGTGCTTGCCATGCACCCGGAGATCCTGGTCCTCGACGAGCCGTCGTCGAACCTGGACCCGGCGGCACGGCGGGAGCTGGCCGAGATCCTCCGGGGGCTCCCGGTGACCCTGCTGATGGTCACCCACGACCTGCCGTACGCGGCGGAGCTCTGCACCCGCTCGGTGATCCTCGACGCCGGCCGGATCGTCGCCGACGCCCCCACCCTCGACATCCTCACCGACGAGCCCCTGCTGGCAGCCCACCGCCTGGAACTCCCCTACGCCTTCAACCCCCACACCACCCCCCACCCCTGACCCCACCCCTCAGGTCCCCACCCGCCCGCCTCGGCAAGATCGCCGAGCCTTGGGGCGTCGGGTCAGTGGGGGACGGGGGTGGGGTGGGTGGGGTGAGGGGCGCGGTGGGCGGTGCGGGAGGCGGTGTGTAGGCGGAGGAGGCCGGTGGCGAGCGCGCCGGCCCCGGCGGCCAGCACGAGGGTCACCAGGATCCGGGCGAGGCCGGCCGGCCAGGGCGCCGGCACCACCGAGCGGGACAGCACGGCCAGGTTCGCCACCCCGGCGAACAGCGCCAGGCACGCCCCGGCCAGGGCGAGCGCGAAGTCGGCGGCCGGGCGCCGGGCGAGGGCGTACCCGCCGGCGACGAGTGCGCCGAGCCCGGTGAGCAGCGCCCAGGTCTGGCCGCCGAGCAGGCCGACCAGCACCCCGCCGACGCCGTCGGCGCCGGCGTCCAGCGCCCGCCCGACGCTCGAGGTGACAGCGGCCAGCCCGCCGAGGGCGAGCAGGGCGCCGACCCCGCGCAGCGCGCGGGCCCCGGCCAGGGTGCCGGCGGGGACGAGCCCGGCCGCGCCGACGAGCAGGAAGCCGAGCGTGCCCGCCACCCACCAGGGGTACGGGTCCGGCGGCGGCACCCAGTCCAGGGTGCCGCGTACCTCGATCGCCTGGTCGCCGTCGCGCAGCGGCACCACCCAGTCCCGGACCCGCTGCTCCCGGGTCGGGTCTGCGGTGACCTGCGCCGGCAGGTCGGACTCCAGCCAGCGGGCCCGCTGGTCGTGCCAGCGGGCCGACCGGTCCTCGGAGACCTTGCGCCAGACCGGCGTCGCGGCCGGGTCGGCCTCGGCGGGGAGCGGGGTGTCCCCGGCGAGGGTCCGGTTCAGGTACGTGGCGGGGGAGCGGCTGTTCTCGTACACCCCGCCGGGCCCGATCCGCAGGTACGGCTCACCGGAGTAGCCGAGCACCTCGACGTCCCGCCCGGTGGTGTTGGTGAGTTCCAGCCGGGCGCCGGCCTCGACCATCCGGGCGGTGAGCCCGCGCGGGGCGGGGCTGAGCGTGCTGACCTGCGCCCGGTAGTCGGTGGCGTCGGGCGCGTCCGCGCCGTGCGCGGCGGCCGGGGTGGCGAGGGCGAGCAGGGCGGCGAGCGCGGCGGTGACCACCAGCCCCGCCCGCCGCAGCGGTACGGCGATCACTTGTGGGCCGCCGCCACCGCCGCCTTGATCCCGTCGGGGGTGGGGTCCTTGATCTCGTAGCCGTTGACCTTGATCGTCGGGGTGCCGGTGATGCCGTCCTTGCTGGCCTCCTCGGTCACGTGCCCGGTCCACGACTTGTACGTGCCGGCGTTGACGCAGGAGCCGAAGTCGTCCTTGTTCAGCCCGACGCCCGCACCGATGTCGATCAGCTCGGCGTTGCTCAGCCCGGCGCTGTTCTCCGGTGGCTGCTTGGCGAAGAGCTGGTCGGTGAACTCGGTGAACTTGCCGCCCTTCGCCGCGCAACCGGAGGCGGCCGAGGAGCGGGTGGAGTACTCGGTGGTGGAGAAGCGGTTCAGGAAGGCGACCGGGTGGAAGACCACCTTCGCCTTGCCCTCGCTGACCAGCTGCTTGACGGTCGGGCCGCTGGCCTCCTGGAAGTGCTTGCAGGCCGGGCACTGGTAGTCCTCGTACAGGTCGATGGTGACCGGTCCGCTGCCCTCGACGATGCCGGTGCCGTCGGAGCTGGCGCCGGGCGGGGCGGTGAAGTTGGTCGGCTTCTGGGTGGAGTAGACGGCCCAGCCGATGCCGCCGGCGATGAGCAGCACCAGCACCGCGGTGATGGTGGTCCAGAAGGTGCGCTTGCGTCGCTTCTCCTGGGCGATCTGCTGCCGGACCACCCGGGCGGCGTTCTTCTGCCCCTTGCGACTACTCATCCTCGCCCTCCACGGGTGGTTCGCCCGCCAGCCAGCCGTCCACGGAGAACGGGGTGCGGGGCCAGATCAGCAGGAACCCGGCCAGTACCAGGAATCCCAGGTCCCGGAGGATCTCCGGGAGATAGCTCGGGGCCTGGCCGGCGGCGAGCTGGCCGCCGCTGCCGAAGCACCCGCAGTCGATGGCCAGGCCGCGCGCCCAGGCCGAGGCGATGCCGGTGATGAAGATCACCAGCAGCGCCGTGGAGATGCCGGCGGCCAGCCGGGTGGCCAGCCCGACGAGCAGGAGCACGCCGAGGGCCAGCTCCACGAAGGGCAACGCGGCCCCGATCACGGCGGCCACGTCGTACGGCATGACCTGGTAGGCGTTCACCGCCCGGCCGGAGGCGCCCAGGTCACTGACCTTGGCACCACCCGCGAACAACCAGACGGCGGCCAGCCCGAGTCGGACGGCGATGCCGAGCCAGGGCCGGAGGAGGGACCAGCGGGTGGCCCGAATGCGAGGTTCGGTCACGGTGGTTAGTCGCTCGGGAGCCGCGGACGGTTCCATGGTCATCCGGCCAGCGCGTCGCCGACGGCGTCGATCAGGTCGCCGCGGGCCCGCGCCACCCGGGAGCGGATGGTGCCCACCGGCACCTCCTCCACCGCGGCGGCCTCGGCGTACGACAGGCCGAGCAGTTGGGTGAGCACGAACGCGACGCGCCGCTCGGCGGGGAGCCGACGGACCAGGTCGGTCGCGCCGAGCTGCCCGGCCGGGTCGGGGTACGGGCGGTCGGTGGCCGCGTGCGCGGCCAGCCGCTCGTCCAGCCGCCGCCGGCGGACCACCGTGCGCAGGTGGTCCGCGCAGGCCCGTCGGGCGATACCGAGCAGCCAGGTACGCGCGCTGGAACGCCCCTCGAACCCGGGCAGCGCCCGGAATGCCCGCAGGTACGTCTCCTGGGTCAGATCGTCGGCGCTGTCCGGGTCGACCAGGGCGGCGGCGAAGCGCCACACCTCGGCCTGGGTGGCCCGGACGAAGGCGGCCTGCGCGATCGGGTCTCCGGTACCGGCGGCCAGCGCCCACTCCGTCACCTGGTCGCGCGCAGGGTCCGGCGCCGCCGGACGGCGGTCGGCGGAGGCGTCGCGCTGGGCAGGGATCACGACAGACGAGGTTACGCGGCGTATCTGGACCGGACAGGGTCCTTCGGCCCATTCCGTGGTCCCGCCCACGCCGGGAACTTTCCGGGCCGGCCTCCCGACTACCCCCTCATGACGTGCGACGAGGTACGCCTGGCGCTCTCCGCCCGGCTGGACGGGGAGGACCCGCAGGCGCCGGCCGGGGCGTTGGACGCGCACACCGCCGCCTGCCCGGGCTGCCGCGCCTGGCTGGCCTCCGCCGAGCGGGTGACCCGGCTCGCCCGGGTGCGGGCGGTGGACGTACCCGATCTGACCGCCCCGGTGCTCGCCGCGGTGGCCGCGGACCGGACGGCGGCGCGGGACGGCGCGGCGGCCGCCGTGCGGGCCCGCCGCCAGGTGCTCCGGGTCGCGGTCGCGGTGGCCGCCGTCGCCCAGCTCGCCGTCGCGCTGCCGATCCTGCTGGCCGGGCTCGGCGTCGAGGCCGACCCGCACACCGGCCGGGAGATGGCCTCCTTCGACGCGGCGCTCGCGGTCGGTTTCGCCCTCGCCGCCTGGCGGCCGGAACGGGCCCGGGCCTTCCTGCCGGTGGCGCTGGTGCTGGCCGTCTGCCTGGCCGGGACCAGCGCGGTGGACATCGCCGCCTCGACCACCGCCGTGGTGCACGAGCTGGGCCACCTGGCCGCCGTGGTGCAGGCCGGGCTGCTCTGGGCGCTGGGCCGGGTCAGCGGGGAGCCGGGGCGCCGGCTGCCCACGGCCGTCGTTCCGGGGCGCGGATGAGGCGGGTTAGCCGATCGCCGCGCGGTCGGGAAA
>NZ_JAPDPH010000194.1 GCF_026013475.1 Micromonospora yasonensis
GGATCAGCTCCTCGAAGACGTAACCCATCTGGTGGTTGGAGACCACGTCCGGGTGCAGGTCGATGTCGGCGAACTTAGCGACCACCTGGTACAGCAGCCCGGCCTCGGCGAGCCGGCTGATCTGGGTGTCGAAGCCGTACTTGTCGAGCACGTCGACCGCGCCCGGCGAGAAGCCGCCGATGTAGGCGCGCAGGTTGAGCGCGACGTGGTCCTGGTCGCCGAGGAGCTTGCGGAAGGACATCTCGCTGGTGTTGTAGAACGACAGCCCGGCGGTCTTGCGCAGCACCGGGTCCATGTTCTGCACGCCCATGTCCTTGAGCTGCTGGTGCCGGGCGAGCACCGCGTCCTTCGTCGGTTCGAGCACGCAGTCGAGGCGGCGCAGCACGGTCAGCGGGAGGATCACCCGGCCGTACTCGGACTGCTTGTAGTCGCCGCGCAGCAGGTCGGCCACCGACCAGATGAAGTTCGCCAGCTCGTGGTGCTTGGTGCTCACCAGATTCCTTTCGATTGCCTTAAGTCAAGCAGTATGACCGTTGCCCCGCTTTGTTGTAGTCCCCCCTCGGCGGGGATGATCAAACGAACGTCAGCGGGGCGTTGCTGACGGAGGATTCATACTCCGCTAGGCTCCGGTGTATGAGTCGGCGTGTGACGATCTCCGTCCCGGATGACGTGGCCGAGCAGCTGGACGCACTGCCCGCCCGCCAGGTTTCCGCGTACGTCACCGAGGCGCTGCGCCGGCGTCGGATATCCGACGACATGCGGGCCGCATTGCAGGCTGCGGGCCACGGCGAGTTCCCGTACGACCCGATCGGTGCCGCGCAGCGGCTGGCCGCGCACCAGGTCACGCCGGAGGCTCGCGAGGCGGCCATCGCCCGAGTGGCGGAGCTGCTGGGCCGCCCGGCCGACGAGCTGCGGGCGCAGCTGGACCGGCGATCGGCGGCGTGAGCCGGCCGTACTGGGTGCTCGACACCGGCGCGCTGCTGGCGTACGTGCACGGGGTGCCGGCGGTCGGCGAGGCGCTGGTCGAGGTGGCCGATGCCGAGGGCACGGTGGCGGTGCCGCTGGCCTGCCTGCTCGAGGCGTACAGCCTGCTGGACCCGGGCGAACACGAGCTGCTGCGGATGCTGCGCCGCAACCCCGCGGTACGTACCGTGCTGCCCGCGCTGGACCTCGACAACGATGACGAGGCGCCAACCATCGGCAGCATGGCCCGGCACACCGGCCGGCTCGGCGCGGGTCACGCCGCCTGGGTGGCGCTGGCCAACCAGGCAGGCGTCATCACCTCCCGGCCCGACCAGATTCGGGTCGTGCTCGGCGTGGGCTGGGAGGTCCTGGAGGTCTGACCTCACCGTGACTCCCCGTCAGGGCGGACCGCGCCGCGGGCCAACCCGTCGGCAGTGAGCTGCACCAGCTCCGCGCCCAGCGACGCCGCCTGCCGCATCGCCGACTCGAACGCGTCCAACCGCCGGAACGCCTCCCCATGTGCCCGCTGCTCGTCGAGCGACAGGCGCCGCACCTGCGCCCGCCGGATGTCGAACCTCAGCGTCCCGGACAGGCTTGACGCCTGCTTCTCGTTCGCCGACGTCCGCAGCTGCCCGGCAAGAAACCACGAGTCCAGCGCTGAAGGGTTGGGCCGCAGCAGGTAGAGATTGCGCCCCAACAGCGCCCCCTCAGACGTCACAACCCGGGCGGTGAGCTGCCGCGCGATCATCGGCACCACCACGTCCCCCACCGCTAGCCGGATCTCCTGGCCGAGCCGGCCGTCGTCCCGGCCGGAGGGGCCTTCACCGCTGAGCACGTCCTGCACGCTCAATACTGACGGCCCGCCCTCTGCCGGCTCGCCACCCTCAGGTGACGCGGCGCGGATCGGGCCGATCAGTTGCAGCGCGCCAGCCCGGGCCAACTCCCCGACGGAAAGGAACTGGCCGTCCGGCCCCTCGGGTGCGGGCGTGACCTGCGGCATCAGCGCCGGCAGGTCGCCGACGATGGCGGCCAGGCGCTCTCTGGTGCGTACCAGATGCTCTCCGGTGGCCTTGCCCTCGACGACGGGTTGCCGGCGCGCGGGCGTGAGGTCGACCTCCTCGTCGAGCAGTTCGATCACCGGAACCGCGCGGGCGAAGCCGGCCTCCTCGACCTCAGCGTCGGGGGCGGCGGTGAAGGCCCTCCACGCGGCGAGGATTCGCGGGCCGGTCTCGGCCAGGTCGCCGCCGGCGGCGTCGACCAGCAGCGTCCGCGCCGGTGGTGGCGCGTCGGGCGCAGGCCGCCGCAGCACCCACAGGTGCAGCGGTACGCCGTGTGGCGCGGCCACCCCGGGCGGGAGCGCGATGACGGCGCGCAGGGCGCCGCGGCGCAGCAGTTCTGCGCGGATCCGTCGGCCGGCGCGCCGGCTGGCGACGGTAGGCGGCATCAGCAGTACGGCGTGTCCGCCGGCCCGGAGGTGGGCCAGGGCGTGCTGGGCCCAGGCCAGCTCCGGTTCGGTACGCGGCGTGGTGCCGACGATCCAGCGTGGGTCGTGGCCGAGCTCCTCGTCGCCCCAGTTGGCGGTGCCGAAGGGCGGGTGGCAGACGACGGCGTCGAAGGTGCGGCCGACGAACGCGTCGGCGCGCAGCGAATCGCCGGTGCTCACCTCCCCTGGTACGTCGCGCAGGGCCAGCCACAGTCCGGCGAGCCGGGCGAGGTCCTCGTCGAGTTCCTGCCCGTACGCGGAGGTGCAGCCGGCGCGGATGGCGGCCCGCAGGGTGGCGCCGGAGCCGGCCGCTGGGTCGAGGACGGAGCCGGCGCCGACGCCGGCGAGTCCGGCCATGAGGTCGGCGAGGTCGTCGGGGGTGGCGAAGGGGCGGCCCGGGCCGGGGGCGGAGAACCGTTGCCACAGCGCGTCGAAGGTGCCCTGGGGGCCCAGCTCGTCGGCGAGCGCGTCGATGTCGGGGAGCAGGGGCTTGAGGTTCGGGTCGGCCGGGCGGGGGGCGCGTTGCCCGCGTTGCCGGGCCAGCAGTAGGGCGCCGACAGCGGCTAGGCCGGCGGCCGGGGATTCGCTGGCCGCCGCGAGGCGCCTCCAGAGCCGGTCGGCGGTGGCCAGCTCGGGGAGTTTGCCCTGGGCGCGGAGCCACTGCTCGACCTGGGTCAGGTCGAATTCGGGGCTGGCCGGGGTGCCGCCCACCGGGGCTGGGAAATCGGCGTGCCGTTTGCGCCAGTTGCTGACTGCGGCCCGACCGACACCGGCGAGCCGGGCGATCTCCGCTGCGGTGATGGTCGGTGTCTCCTGCACGTTCGGAGTGTGTCATGCCCGTCAAGCGTGCTCGCTGTTGACGTCGTTCACAGACGATTTTCCTCTTGACCCTGCATCGCGTTCATGCTCTCATTGACGCCGCAACGTTCACAGCAGGAGGAAAACGATGCGCAAGGTCACCACTCTCGCTCTGCTCGCCACCGGTCTCGTCGCGCTGGGCTGTGGCGCCGGCTCCACCGACGACACCACCACCAGCAAGGCCGACGCCGACAGCGCGAAGGGCGACGACAAGCCGAAGACCGCGAAGATCGGCCAGCCGGCCCGGGACGGCAAGTTCGAGTTCACCGTCAAGTCGTCCAAGTGCGGCGTCAGCAAGATCGGCACCGACCTGATCGGCGCCAAGGCGCAGGGCCAGTTCTGCCTGGTCACGCTCAACGTCAAGAACATCGGCAAGGAGTCGCAGATGTTCGACGGCAGCAGCCAGAAGGCGTACGCCGCCAACGGCACCGAGTACTCCGCCGACAGCGGGGCCGCCATCTACGCCAACAAGAACGCCGAGACTTTCCTGAACGGCATCAACCCCGGCAACCAGGTCACCGGCGTGGTCGTCTTCGACATCCCCAAGAACGTCAAGCTCGCCAAGCTCGAACTGCACGACTCGCCGTTCTCCGGCGGCGTGACGGTCTCCCTCACCTGATCCACCGCTCGATCCGGGGCGGGCGCCACCGCCCGCCCCGCCCTTCCCCGCCACTGAAGCCTGTTCGCCGAGGAGACCGCCATGACCGACCCGACCAACCCGGTGCCGCCTGATCAGCCCACCCAGCAGGCAGACGTACCGCCGCAGCCGGCGCCGTTCCCGCCCGGTGGGGCCGTGCCCCCACCCGCCGCCCAGTTCCAGGACGCCACGCTCGCCGGGCCGCCCGTTCCGCCCGTTCCGGGCAAGCGCTCCAACGCTCGCGCCTGGATCGTCGGTGGCATCGCCCTCGTCGTCGTCCTGTGCTGCGGCGGCGCTGTGATCGGCGCATTCAATGGCGACGGTAACCAGGACCCGAAGTCCGTTGCCGCCGCGTCGGCCAGCCCGAGCAGTGCCGCGCCCACCACCACCGCGCCGACGACGGCCGCCCCGACGACCGCCGCGCCGACCTCGGCCGCCCCTGCCACGACGGAACCGGCACCCACCACCGCGCCGCCCACCCCGAAGCCGAAGGTGATCAAGGGGCGCGGTGACGATGTGGTGCGGATCCGGGAGCTGTCCGAGCTGTCCGTCGTGAAGTTCACCTGCAAGTGCACGAGCAACACGGTGCTGAAGAGCGACGGGGACGGCCTGCTGGTCAACGAGATCGGTTCGTACAGCGGCAAGCACTGGATCAACCTGGAAGACGACTCGCTGACCACGCAGTTCGAGATCGAGGCGTCCGGATCCTGGACGCTGACGATCGGCACCGTCGACCAGCTGGCCACGAAGGCGCTGACGGGGAAGGCCGCGGGCAAGGGCGACGACGTGGTGGTGCTGGGTGGCGACGCTGCCGCCGCCAAGATCACCCACCGGCGGGGCGACTCCAACTTCGTCGTCTACGCCTACTCCCTGGAGAGCGGCGAGGGTGGCCTGCTGGTGAACGAAATCGGCGCCTACTCCGGCGTCCGTCCGCTGTCGGCACCCGCTCTCGTCCAGATCACCGCCGATGGCTACTGGACCATCGCGCCCGCCTGATCCCTCGACGACCTCAGCACCACAGCGTCGCTGTGGCTGGCCTGGCGGCCACAGCGACACCCAGCCCCCTTCGACGGTAACGAGATATCAGGAGGCGCCCTGCGTCCCGATGAGTTCCTCCGCGCCCTGGACCTGCTCCCCACTCCCTTGAACAACCGCGCCTTCGCCCTGCGCACCTACGTCAAGCCCCGCCGCTGCGAAAGCTGCCAGGCGGCCGGCGACGCGGTCCGGCTGGCGCTGACCGCCGCCCAATACGACGAGCTCGGCGACGCGGCGCAGCTGATCGACACCGCCGAGCAGCTCGCCGCCGGGCATCAGCTTGCCTGCCGGCCGGCGCACCATCCGGGCCGCGGCCAGGTCCGCCGCTGGGCGGGGACGTCCGGGCCGTTGATCGCCGCGACCGACGCGAGCTGGAAGGGTCGCGCTGGCGGCATCGGGTACATCGCCAGCGACGGCCGCTACGGCCTGCGCAGCCGGCGTCCCGGTCGCGTCGACCCGACCGGCTGCTCGCGGGTGCTGGTCAGCGAGCTGCGGGCGGTCGAGTTCCTGCTCACCGCGTACGACAGGCCGCCGGTCGGCATGACGGTGCTGGTGGACAGCCGGCCGGCGCTGAACTACCTGCACCGCTGGCAGGGCGGCGAGTCCGGGGCGATGCCCGCCGGCTACGACCTGCGGCCCCGGCACAACGGAATGAAGCCCACCCTGGTCCGGCTCGCCGAGCTTGCCGGCGCTCGCCCGGATCTGGCGTTCGCGCACGTCAAGGCGCACGCCCACCACGCCCTGAACGAGGCCGCCGACAGCCTGGCGCACATGGCGCGCCGCCGCGTCGACGAGTCGTTCGACGCGCAGGCCAGGGCGCACGACCTGGTCGAGGCGTTCCTGCACGACTGGCACGTTGCACCGGCGGCGTGACCGCCGATTCATTGACAAACGGCAACTTCGCACCGTGGCCGCGTCACCACCTTCAGCGAACCAGCACGAGCCAGGACAGCACGGTCCTCGCCACACCCACATCAGCACTCGTCGGAGGTCCCCCGATGAACCGCACCGAACCGCTGGTCGAGCTGATCTTCGACCGACTCGCCACCGACCGCGTACCCGACGACACCGCCGAGGTGGTCCTCGCCGCGCTCAGCGGCGAGGACGACCTGGACGCGGCGCTCGCCGGCGCGCCGACCACGCTGGAGCCGCAGCGCGCTGCGGTGGACGAGCCGCGGGAGCGGATCTGGCTCTCGTCGGTCACCGTCGCCGGGTTCCGTGGCGTCGGCCCGGAGCGCACCCTCGCCATCGAGCCCGGTCCGGGGCTGACCGTGGTGGTGGGCCGCAACGGCTCCGGCAAGTCCAGCTTCGCCGAGGCCGTGGAGCTGACCCTGACCGGGGACAGCGCCCGCTGGGCCGACCGCAACAGCGTGTGGCGTACCGGGTGGCGCAACCTGCACGCCGGCGACCCGTGCCGGATCGCCGTCGAGCTGCGGGTCGACGGGGTCGCCACCCCCACCCGGGTGGTCCGCTCCTGGCCGGCTGGCGCGGAGCTGGGCGACGCCGAGGTGACCGTCACCAGCGCACACGGCAACCACAAGGATCTCGCCGAGCTGGGGCTGGCCCGACCGCTGGAGCTGTACCGGCCGTTCCTCACCGCCGCCGAGCTGGGAAGGCTAACCGCCGGCACGCAGAGCCAACTGTTCGACGCGATCTCCGCGATCCTCGGCCTGGAGGCGATCACTGACGCCGACCGCCGGCTGATGGCCGCCACGCGCCCGATCGACGCCGCCATCAAGGAGGTACGCGGACAGCGCGCCACCCTGGCCGACACCCTCGCCGGGATCGACGACGACCGGGCCCGGCGGACCGCCACGCTGCTGCGCGGCCGGGGCGCGGCCGACCTGGCGGCGCTGGCCGCGATCCTCGACGAACCGGAGGAGCCGACCGCCGATCAGGCCGTGCTGCTGTGCCGGCGGCTGGTGGCGATGCAGCTGCCCGACGCCGACGAGGTGACCCGGCTCGCCGGGCAGCTGCGGGAGGCCGCCACCGAGGCGCGCCGGCAGGACGGCGGCCGGTCGCGGGCGTCGCTGCGCAGCGCCGAGCTGCTCCGGCTGGCCATCGAGCACCACGACGACCAGGGCGACGGGCCCTGCCCGGTCTGCGCGACGGGCCGCCTCGACGGAGGGTGGCGGACGAGCGCAGCCGCGTCCCTGACGGAACTGCGCGACCGTACCCTGGCCGCCCAGGCCGCCGCCGCCCGACTGACCGCGTTGCTGCAGCGGGCGCACTACCTGATCGAGGACCTGGACGTGCCCGACGGCGACGCCGCCGGGGTGCCGGTCGACGACCTGCACGCGGCTGCGGCGGCGCTGCGGCAGGCACCGGGCGGGCCGGAGGAGCTGGCCGACCACCTGGCCGTCCGGTACCCGGCGGTGCTCGCGGCGGCGCAGGCCGCGCAGGCGTACGCGAAGGATCTGCTCGGCCAGCGCGACACCGGCTGGCAGGCGGCGGCCGGCCAGCTGCGGGCCTGGATCGTGGCGGCCGGGACGCTGCCGGAGCGGGAACGTGCCCTCGCCCGGGTGAAGGCCGCGCGGGCGTGGCTGAAGGCGACCGGGGCGGAGCTGCGCAACCAGCGGGTGGCGCCGTTCGCGGAGCACTCGCAGCGGATCTGGGCGCAGCTGCGCCAGGAGAGCAACGTCGAGCTCGGCGCGATGACTCTGGCGGGCGCGAACACCCGGCGGCGGGTGGTGATCCCGGTCAGCGTGGACGGCGCGGACAACGGCACCGCACTCGGGGTGATGAGCCAGGGCGAGATGCACGCCCTCGGGTTGGCGACGTTCCTGCCGCGCGGCTGCGCGCCGGAGAGCCCGTTCCGGTTCATCGTGGTCGACGACCCGGTGCAGAGCATGGACCCGGCCAAGGTGGACGGGCTGGCGCGGGTGCTCGCCGAGCTGGCCGAGCAACGGCAGGTGGTGGTCTTCACCCACGACACCCGGCTGCCCGACGCCCTTGCCCGGCTCGACCTCGGGCAGTCCCGCATTGTGGAGGTGACCCGTGCCGAGCGGTCGGTGGTGGCCCTGCGGGCCGGCTCCGACCCGGTCACCCGTTACCTGGACGACGCGTACGCGCTGGCCCGCACCGAGGAGGTCGCCGCCGAGGTGCGCGGGCCGGTGGTCGCGGAGCTGTGCCGCTCGGCGATCGAGGCGGCCTGCCACCGGATCGTGTGGCGGCGGCAAGTGGGACGGGGTGTACCACACGACGCGATCGAGGCAGCCATCGTGGCCGCATCCCGCCGGCTGACCACCACCGTCGCGCTGGCGCTGTTCGACGACGCCGACCGGGGCGGTGACGTGCTCGGGTACCTCAGCCGCCGGCACGGGTCCCGGGCGGTGGACGCGTACAAGGCGTGCAAGGACGGGGTGCACGGGGCGTACCTGTTCGACCTGCCCGGCCTGGTCGCGGACGCCCGCCACCTCGCGGAGGCGCTGCGGGGTCACGTCGCTGCCGTGCCCGCGCCCCGGGACGGTACGGAGGTCCGGTCGTGACCGCGCCGCCGCCCCAGCGCTGCCTGGCGGCAGCCGACCAGATGCTGCGCGGCGCCGGCGACCTCGGCGCGGTCGCGGTCACCGCCGGCTGGTGGCCGCGGGCGTGCGCCTGCCTCATCCGACTCGCGCTCGAAGGCGGCATCGACACCTACTGGCGACGGACCCGACCGGTGGTGGCCGCGTGCCGGCAGGGCCGGGCGAAGCAGCTGATGCTGCGCGGCCGGCTCGGACCCGGCCCGGCCGTCGCCCGGCGGATCGCCTACACCTGGGCGGCCCTGTCGGCCGCCGCCCACCACCACTGCTACGAGCTGGCGCCGACGGCCGCCGAGCTGCGTCGCCTGCACACCGAGGTGAGCGCCCTGCTCACCCACCTCGACCGAAGAACGGAAACCGAACGATGACCTACCCACACGGGCCGGATCGCACGCGCCCGCAGCCGGCGCTTCCCGCCGTCGCGGGTCCGTACCCGCCGGTGTCCGCCGTGCCGCAGCCGTATCCGCCGTTATCCGCGCCTCCCGGCGCTTATCCCCCGGGCCCGGTCATGCCCTATCAGGCCGGCTACCCGCAGGCTCCGCAGCGGGTCACCGTGCAGCCGTCGCTGACGTCCGGCACGGCGACCGCGTCGCTGGTGCTCGGGATCCTCGGCGTGCTCGGCGGCTGGTGCCTGTTCGGCCTGCCCTGCATCCTGGCCGTCATTCTCGGCCACCTCGCCATGCGGGAAACCCGGGACGGCACCCGGTCGGGGCACGGCATGGCGGTCGCCGGTCTCGTCCTCGGCTACGTCTTCGTCGGCCCGATGATCCTCTTCACCGTCATGGTGTTCTTCGGCAGCGTCTTGAGCGCGGCCACCCCGACGCCCTGACCGGGCGGAACAGGTACGACAGCGGGCCACCCGGCAACAGGCGCCGTCAAGGTCGCCGGAAGGACAGGGCGCATGTCCCAGAAGAATCGCCTCCACTCCGTACCCGATCCGTCCCTTGAGCTCTCGCGCAGGAACGATGGCTTCGTCGTCACTGCCCGCTGGCGCGCCCATGCCGGGTCGTCCACCATCACCGGGCCGGATGAGGTCGTCATCCGTGTCGCCGACGACGCGGCGCCTGAGGTCCGAACCCGCAGCATCACCTCGGCGGTCCTGCACCGGATGGGCCGGCAGGTCGATGACATCGTGGCCGAGTTCCACGACATGCCGAGCGTCGGCGCGTACCAGGTGATGGTGCACCGCTACATCGAGGGGCGCCTCGCCGACCTCGCCCAGGCCCGGGGTGCGACCGCGGACGGTTTCGAGTCCGATCTCCTCAACGTCTTCGAGGACCTCATCGATCGCGGGCACGCTGACCCGCTAGCGGCACTCGCCACAGCGACGGGCAGGTCGCGTGCGGATCTCGACGACCTGCTCGACGTCGCCGGCCAGCTGACGGCCTGCTGCTGGCGGACCAGTACGCGGGTGATGTCGGCCAACGCGGTGACGTTCGAGGTGAGCGCGGTCCGGTTCTGCCGGACGAAGGTGGTGACCTCGGCCAGCGCGGTGGCGAGGTTGCGCAGCGCGGCGGCCAGCTCCTCCTTCTCCCCCGCGAGCTGCTCGGCGACGTCGGCGAGCAGCTGCTGGAAGCGGCGTACCTGCTGGTCGCTCTCGGCCAGGGTGGTGGTGAAGCGTTGCAGGTTGGTGACCGTGCCGAACAGGTCACCGCGTCCGGTGGAGAGGGTGGTCAGCGCGCGGGAGAGCCCGTCGAGGGTGTCGTGCAGGTTCTGGCCGTTGCCCTCGAGGTTGGCTCGCCCGGTGGTGACCAGGTCGGACAGCGCGCCGTCGGCGTTGGCGCCCTGCGGGCCGAGGGTCTTGTTGAACTCGTCGAGCGCCTGGTAGATGTCGTCGATCTCCATCGGCGCGGCGGTCCGGGCGACCGGGATCTCGGCGCCGTCGGGAAGGTCGGCTCCGCCGGTGACGGCCGGGGTGAGCTGCACGTACCGGTCGCTGACCACGCTGGGCGGGACGATCAGCGCCTGGGCGTCGGCGGGCACCCGCAGGGTGGGGTCGTAGCGCATCTCGACCCGGACGACGCGGCCCTGCGGGGTGATCTTCTCGACCTCGCCGACGCGGACGCCGAGCACCCGGACATCCGAGCCCGGGTAGACGCCGACCGCCCGGGTGAAGTACGCGACGACCCGCCGTTGCGGTGTCTCGTGCCGCCACACCACGGCACCGGCGGCGACGGCGGTGAGCAGCACGGTGGCGGCGGCGAGGGGACGTCGCCAGCGCTGGATCCGACCGGGCATCAGCGTCCTCCCGGGGCCGGCAGGTAGGGCTGGAGCAGACCGTGGACATAGGAGTCGAACCAGCGGCCGTTGCCGACCACGTTGGCGAAGGCGGTGACGAACGGTCCCATCCGCCGGATGGTCTGCTCCAGGTTGTCGCGGTTTCGTTGCAGCACGGCGACCACGTCGCGCAGCTTGCGCAGCGCCGGTTCGAGCTGGGTACGGTTGTCCGCGACCAGCCCGGACAGTTGGGTGGCCAGCTGGTCGGTGCCGACGAGCAGTTGGTGGATGGCGTCGCGGCGGCGGCTGACCTCGGCGAGCAGCTTCTCCCCGTCGGTGACCAGTCTGCGGAACTCCTCGTCGCGGTCGGCGAGCACGCCGGTGACCGTGCGGGCCCGGGCGAGCAGGGTACGCAGTTCGGCGTCGCGGCTGGCGACGGTGCGGGACAGCCGGGACAGTCCGGTCAGTGAGGTGGCGACGCTGGGCGGGGTGTCGGCGAAGGTCTGCGACAGGGTGGTGAACGCCTGGGCGAGCTGGTCGGTGTCCACCTTGTCGAGGGTGTCGGCGAGCCCGGTGACGGCCTGCACCACGTCGAACGGGGCGGCGGTGCGCGCCAGCGGGATCAGCGCGTGCTCGGGCAGCTTCCCGGGACCGGCCGGAGACAGCGCGAGGAACTTCTGGCCGAGCACGGTCTTGATCCGGATGGTGGCGCCGGTGTCCCGGCCGAGGCGTACGCCGTCGTCGTCGACCCGGAACCGGACCCGCACGTACGGGTGGGGGCCGCGGGCGAGGTCGACGGCGGTGACCACACCGACCCGGACCCCGGCCACCCGGACCTCGTTTCCGGTGGCCAGGCCGCTGGCGTCGTGGAACGCCGCCTGGTACGAGCGGCCGGTGAGCGCGGCGATCCGGTCGAGCTGGAAGGCGCCGAGCAGCGCGGCGACGATGACGGCCAGGCCGACCGCGCCGACGACGACGGGATTGCGTTCGCGGAAGGGTTTCACTGGCTGCCTCCGGTGGCGCAGCGGGCGGCGGTGGCGCTGACGCTCGGCGTGGTCAGCGGCGCCTGGCCGGCGACGGCGACCCGGCCGTCGAAGTCGCAGAGGTAGAAGTTGAACCAGGACCCGTAGGAGGCGACCCGGGTCAGCTGCTCGTAGCGCTGCGGCAGCCGGCCCAGGGTGGAGTCGATGACGGCCGAGTTGCGGTCCAGGGTGCCGGCCAGGTCGCCGAGGGCCCGGACGTCGGCGGCCAGCGGCGGCCGGGTCTGGCGCAGCAGACCGGCGGTGGTGTCGGTCAGCTCGCCGAGGTTCACCAGGGCGTCGCCGATGGCGGTGCGGTCGGCGGAGAGCCCGGAGACAAACTGTTGGAGCTGGGTGACGCTCTGGTCGAGGTCCCTGTCGTGCGCGGCCAGGGTGCCGAGGACCTGGTTGAGGTTGGTGACGACCCGACCGATCACCGCGTCCCGGTCGGCGAGGGTGGTGGTCAGCGTGGCGGTGCGGCGCAGCAGGCTGGCGACGGTGCCGCCCTCGCCCTGCAGGACCTGGATGATCTCGTACGCGAGCTTGTTGACGTCGTCGGGGTTGAGCGCGGTGAACAGCGGCCGGAAGCCGTTGAACAGCACGGTCAGGTCCAGCGCCGGCTTGGTCCGGGTGAGCGGGATGAGCCCGTCGGCGGGCAGTGGGCGGCGGTCACCGGGTCCCTCGGTCAGCGCCAGGTAACGCTGGCCGACCAGGTTGCGGTAGCGGACGGCGGCGCGGACGCCGGTGGCGACCGGGACGTCGCGGTCCACGGTGAAGCTCACCTCGGCGACGGTGTCGTCGACGACGGCGATGTCGCTGACCTTGCCGACGCGGACCCCGGCGATGCGCACGTCGTCGCCGGGGAGCAGCCCGGTGACGTCGGTGAACCGGGCGCGGTAGGTGACCCCGTCGGGCGGGAACGCGCCGAGGGTCTGGGCGAGCAGCCCGGTGGCCAGCAGCGTGACGGCGGCGAACACCACCAGCTTGACCAGTGCGGAGGTCGTCTTGCCGGTCATCGGGCGTTCACCACCGCTCCACGCAGCAGCGGCCCCCACAGCAGCACCGCGATGTCCGGGACCTCGGCCGGCTGTCGGCATCGGTCATCTGTCGTTCTCTCCCCCACCCCTGTGTCCCGCCCCTTGTCCCGGCCCTGTCCGGGACCGCCACCGGAACGTGTCCCGGACACGGGACAGCCTTGTTCACACCAGGCACTTGTTCAAGAGTGGACCTCGCCAACAGCACACGGCCGCAGCGGTCTTGATCTTCAACGGGGGGATGATCAAGACCGCTGCGGCCGACGAAGACGGGTAAGCGCGACGAACCGGCGGCCGTGGCGGATCAGAAGGCGGATCAGAAGACCGACTCGGCCTCGTCCATCCGGTCCACCGGCACGGTCTTGAGCTCGGTGACCGCGT
>NZ_JAPDPH010000195.1 GCF_026013475.1 Micromonospora yasonensis
GCTCGTGGCCGCGATGACCCTGCTCGCGCTGGTCGGCGCACTCTGGCCGCGGCGCGGACGGCCGCGGCTGAGCGTGCTCGCCCTCGGCTACGCCGCCCTCGGCGTCGGAATCATGGTCTTCTCCGTCGCCACCTCGATGTTCGACTACCGCTACGGCCTGCCGGCGCTGGCCTTCCTGCCGATCGCCGCGGCGGCCGGCTGGCAGCGGCTCCGGTCGGCGCCGGTCGAACCGCCCGCACCGGTCGTCGACGACGAGCCGGAGCATCTCGCGTCCACCTTGACCGCAAGCAACGGGGAACGCTTTACCGCAAGCGACGGGGAACGATGACGAACGAACCGGAGATCGAGGTCACGGTGCTGCTGCCGTGCCTCAACGAGGCGGAGACGCTCGACGTCTGCGTCCGCAAGGCGCTGCGCTCGCTGGCGGAGTGCGGGGTGGTCGGGGAGGTGCTGGTCTCCGACAACGGGTCCACCGACGGGTCGCAGGAGATCGCCGAGCGGGCCGGGGCCCGGGTGGTGCACGCCCCGATCCGCGGTTACGGCGGCGCGCTGCTGGGCGGCATCGAGCAGGCCCGCGGCCGGTACGTCATCATGGCCGACGCCGACGACTCGTACGCGCTGTCGGACCTGGGCCCGTTCGTCGCGTCGCTGCGGGCCGGGCACGACGTGGTGATGGGCAACCGCTTCCGCGGTGGGATCGCCACGGGCGCCATGCCCCCGCTGCACCGGTGGCTCGGGAACCCGGTGCTCAGCTGGCTGGGCCGCCGGCTGTTCGGGCTGAGCCGGGTCGGCGACTTCCACTGCGGCATGCGCGGCTTCAACGCCGACCGGATCCGCGCGCTCGGTCTCTGCATGCCCGGCATGGAGTTCGCCTCCGAACTGGTGGTACGCGCCGCACTGGCCGGCTACGACATCGTCGAGGTGCCCACCACCCTGTCCCCGGACGGCCGGTCCCGCCCGCCGCACCTGCGTACCTGGCGGGACGGCTGGCGTCACCTGCGCTTCCTGCTGGTGTTCGCGCCGCGCAAGACGCTGGTCTGGCCGGGCTTCGTGGTCGCGCTGCTCGGCCTGGTCGGGGTGGGCACGCTCACCCCCGGGCCGGTCGACCTCGGCGCGGTCGAGTTCGACGTCAACAGCCTCGTGTACGCCTGCCTGATGGTGCTGGTCGGAGCGCAGCTCGCGATCTTCGGCGGCCTCGCCGAGATCTACGGACGGCAGGAGCGGCTGGTCCCGCGACGCAGCACCGACCGGTGGATCCGGTTCCTGCGGCTGGAGACCGGCGTGACGATCGGCCTGCTGCTGCTCGCCGCCGGTGCCGCGGGCACGGTGGGGGCGGTCTGGCACTGGGGGCTGGTCGACTTCGACGACCTCGACCCGCACGCCACGCTGCGGGTGGTGCTCCCGTCGGCGACGGCGGTGGCGCTGGGCGTGGTGGTGTTCTTCTCCGGCCTCGTCGGCAGCCTGCTCACGCTCCGCCCGGCCCAGCCGGTGCCCGCCCTGGTCCGGCAGCCCGGCCCGGATCGCGAGCCGGAGCTGCTGCCCGCCCGCTCCTGACCTGCGGCGGCCGTGCTACAAACGACCCTCAGGGTGATCACGCCCCCGTCACCTGACGCGAAGGGCGGAGCATGACCCAGTCCCCCACCGAACCACGATCCCGCTGGTCCCCCTGGCGCCTGCACGGCGACGGCCGGTCGGTACGCCCCGGCGACGTGGTGCACCCGGACGAGCGGCTCTCCTGGCCGCGTACGGTCGGCGTGGGCGTGCAGCACGTGGTGGCGATGTTCGGCGCCACCTTCACCGTGCCGCTGATCACCGGCTTCCCGCCGGCCACCACGCTCTTCTTCTCCGGATTGGGCACGCTGCTCTTCCTGCTGGTCACCGGCAACCGGCTGCCCTCGTACCTGGGGTCGTCGTTCGCGTTCATCGCCCCGGTGCTGGCCGCGAAGACCGGCGGCGGCATCGGCGCCGCGCTGGGCGGCATCGTGGTGGCCGGCGTGGCGCTCGCCGTGGTCGGCGTGGTGGTGCAGCTGGCCGGGTCGCGGTGGATCGACGCGCTGATGCCGCCCGTGGTGACCGGTGCGATCGTCGCGCTGATCGGGCTCAACCTCGCCCCGGTCGCCTGGGACGGCGGCGGTAGCGGCACCGGGGTGAGGGCGCAGCCGCTGATCGCGGTGGTCACCCTGGTCGCGGTCCTGGTCGCCACCGTGGCCTTCCGGGGCTTCCTGGCCCGACTGTCCATCCTGCTCGGCGTGGTGGTCGGCTGGGTGCTGGCCGCGCTCCTCGGCCAGCTCGACCCGAAGGCGGTCACCACGCTGAAGGAAGCCGCCTGGGTGGGACTGCCGCAGTTCCACGCCCCCGGCTTCAGCCTGCGCGCGGTGGTGCTGGTCATCCCGGTGATCCTCGTGCTGATCGCGGAGAACGCCGGGCACGTCAAGGCGGTGGCCGCGATGACCGGCCGCAACCTCGACCGGGACATGGGCCGGGCCTTCCTCGGCGACGGCCTGGCCACCGTGCTCGCCGGTTCCGGCGGCGGCTCCGGCACCACCACCTACGCGGAGAACATCGGCGTGATGGCGGCGACCCGGGTCTACTCGACCGCCGCGTACTGGGTGGCCGGGGCGGCGGCCGTGCTGCTCGGGCTCTGCCCGAAGTTCGGCGCGCTGATCCTCACCGTGCCGGCGGGCGTGCTGGGCGGCGCGACCACCGCGCTGTACGGCCTGATCGCCATCCTGGGCGCCCGGATCTGGATCGAGAACCGGGTCGACTTCCACGACCCGGTCAACCTGATGA
This sequence comes from Micromonospora yasonensis, assembly GCF_026013475.1. Lineage (GTDB taxonomy): Bacteria > Actinomycetota > Actinomycetes > Mycobacteriales > Micromonosporaceae > Micromonospora > Micromonospora yasonensis. The sequence continues at coordinate 2,791 of NZ_JAPDPH010000195.1, forward strand.
CCGCCGCGGTCGCGGTGATCATCGGGGCGGCCAACTACACGCTCACCGCCGGCGACCTGTCCTTCAACGGCATCGCCCTGGGCACCGCCGCCGCCCTGGTCATCCACCACGGCATGCGCCTGATCGCGCACCTCCGCGGCACCACCCCGGACTCGCGCCGCGGCCCCGAACCCGAGCTCTGACCCGGCTGATCCGCAACGAGACGCGGCATGTCGTGCCCTCCCTCCACCGGGAAGGCACGACATGCCGGAATCGGGGACCGCTGGGCGTCAGTCGCGTTCGATCAGGTGACCGACCACGGTGGGGCCGAGCATCACGGCGAAGCCGGAGCCGTCGCGGCGCGGGTCCGCCGGTGGCAGCTCCACCGGCTCGCCGTTGGCCGTCGCGCCGACCGGGCGCGGCCCGACCCAGGCCACCGCCAGGTCCACCTCACCCTTGAGGAACCGCTGCGCGCGCACCCCGGCGGTCGCCCGCCCCTTCGCCGGGTACGCCTTGAACGGCGTCACCTTGACCGTGGCGCCGGTCGAGGTGACCACCATCGGCTCCCCGTGCCCCGGGTCGTCGGTGCGGACCGCGCCGAAGAACACCACGGTCGCCCCGGCGGTGAGGCTGATGCCGGCCATGCCGCCGCCCTTGATGCCCTGCGGGCGGACCAGGGACGCCGCGAAGCGCAGCAGCGACGCCTCGGAGGAGACGAAGGCCAGCGTCTCCGCCCCGTCGGTGAGCCAGGTCGCCCCGACCACCTCGTCGCCGTCGCGCAGCGAGATCACCTCGAACTCGTCGGAGCGGACCGGCCACTCGGGCGCGCACACCTTCACCACGCCCTGCCGGGTGCCCAGCGCCAGGCCGGGCGAGCCCTCGGCGGACGGGCCGAGCGGCGCCAGCCCGACCACCGTCTCCCCGGGCGCCAGCGGCACCAGCTCGGCCGCCGACATGCCGCCGCGCAGCGACACCGTGCCGGACTGCTCGGGCAGCACCGGCAGCGGCAGTACGTCGATCTTGAAGGCCCGGCCGGCACTGGTGACCAGGAGCACCCGGCCCCGGGCGGTGGAGTGCGCGACGGCGCGTACCGCGTCGTGCTTGACCCGACCGGAGCGGCGGCGCGCCTCGGCGGCCTCCTCCGACTCGGCCGCGGTCCGGGCGACCAGCCCGGTGGCGGAGAGGATGACCTGGCACGGGTCGTCGGCGACCTCCAGCGGACCGGCCGGCACGGACGCCGCCAGCACCTCCTTGAGGTCACCGTCGACCAGGGTGGTTCGGCGCGGGGCGGCGAACTGCTTGATCACGGCGGCCAGCTCGTCGGAGACCAGCTTCCGCAGCACCTTCTCGTCGTCCAGGATCTTCGACAGCTCGGCGATCTCGCCGCGCAGCTTCTCCTGCTCGGCCTCCAGCTCCAGCCGGTCGTACTTGGTCAGCCGGCGCAGCGGGGTGTCCAGGATGTACGTCGCCTGGATCTCGGAGAGCTTGAACTTCTGCATCAGGCCGTCCTTGGCGGCCTGGGCGTCCTCGCTGGCCCGGATCAGCCGGACCACCTTGTCGATGTCGAGCAGGGCGATCAGCAGGCCGTCGACCAGGTGCAGCCGCTCCTCGCGCTTGCGTTTGCGGTACGCGCTGCGCCGGGTCACCACCTCGTAGCGGTGGGCAAGGAAGACGTCCAGCAGTCCCTTGAGCCCCAGGGTCTGCGGCTGCCCGTCCACCAGGACCAGGTTGTTCACGCCGAAGGACTGCTCCAGCGGGGTCAGCCGGTAGAGGTCGGCCAGCAGCGCCTGCGGGTTGACCCCGACCTTGCACTCGATGACCAGCCGGGTGCCGTTCTCCCGGTCGGTGAGGTCCTTGACGTCGGCGATGCCGGTGAGCCGCTTGGTCTTGTTGACCTCGTTGGTGATGGCCGCGATGACCTTCTCCGCGCCCACCCCGTACGGCAGCTCGGTGACCGTGATGGCCTGCCGGCCCCGGCTGCCCTCCAGCGGGCCGGTCTCCACCCGGGCGCGCATCCGCACCACGCCCCGCCCGGTCTCGTACGCCCGGCGCACCTCGTCCAGGCCGAGCAGCAGCCCACCGGTGGGCAGGTCCGGGCCGGGGACGAACTCCATGAGCTTGTCCAGGGTGGCGTCCGGGTGGTTGATCAGCCAGCGGGCCGCCTGGACGACCTCGCCCAGGTTGTGCGGGATCATGTTGGTGGCCATGCCCACCGCGATCCCGGCCGCGCCGTTGACCAGCAGGTTGGGGAAGGCCGCCGGCAGCACGGTGGGCTGGGTGAGCGAGCCGTCGTAGTTGGGCTCGACGTCGACGGTGTCCTCGCCCAGCTCGCCGACGAGCAGCATCGCCTCGCGGGACATCCGGGCCTCGGTGTACCGCGCGGCGGCCGGGCCGTCGTCCGGGGAGCCGAAGTTGCCATGCCCGTCGATGAGTGGGGCGTTCAGTGAGAAGTCCTGGGCGAGCCGGACCATCGCGTCGTAGATCGCCGCGTCGCCGTGCGGGTGGTACTTACCCATCACGTCGCCGACGATTCGGGCCGACTTCACGTGCCCCCGGTCGGGGCGGTGGCCCTGCTCGTACATCGACCAGAGGATGCGCCGGTGCACCGGCTTCAGACCGTCCCGGGCGTCCGGCAGGGCGCGGGAGTGGATGACCGAGAAGGCGTACTCCAGGTAGGAGTCGGAGACCTCGGTGACCAGCGGGTTGTCGAAGACCCGCGCGCCGGCCTGGTCGAAGGCCGACAGGTCGGCGCGGGCGCGGTCGTCCCTACGGCGTGCCATGGTTCAGCGTTTCCTTCCGAACGGACCGGTGGTCAGGCGTCGATGGCTTCACGGTCGACCCGGTCGGCCGACTCGATGAGCCAGTTGCGGCGGGGTTCGACCTTCTCCCCCATGAGCAGTTCGAGGATCTGCTCGGCGGCCTCGACGTCGTCGAGGGTGATCCGGCGGACCGCCCGGGTGGCCGGGTTCATGGTGGTCTCCCAGAGCTCGTCGGCGTCCATCTCGCCGAGGCCCTTGAACCGCGGGATCGGGGTGACGATCTGCTTGCCGGCCTTCTCCAGCTTGCGGACCGTCGCCTCCATCTCGGCCTGGGTGTAGGTGTAGATGGTCTGCGGGTTGCGCCCCTTGGTGGTGATCTTGTGCAGGGGTGGCATCGCCGCGTAGAGCCGGCCGGCCTCGATCAGCGGTCGCATGTAGCGGGCGAAGAGCGTGATCAGCAGGGTACGGATGTGCGCGCCGTCGACGTCCGCGTCGGCCATGATGAGCACCCGGCCGTAGCGCAGCGCGGAGAGGTCGAAGGTACGGCCGGAGCCGGCGCCGAGCACCTGCACGATCGCCGCGCACTCGGCGTTGTCCAGCACCTGCTGGAGGTTCGCCTTCTGCACGTTGAGGATCTTGCCGCGGATCGGCAGCAGCGCCTGGTATTCCGAGGAGCGGGCCATCCGGCTGGTGCCGAGGGCGCTGTCGCCCTCCACGATGAACAGCTCGCTGCGCTCCACCCCGGTGGCCCGGCAGTCGACCAGCTTGGCCGGCATCGACGCGCCCTCCAGGGCGGTCTTGCGCCGGGCGGCGTCCTTCTGCTGCTTCTGGGTGAGCCGGACCCGGGCCGCGTCGACGATCTTCTGCAGCACCGTACGGGCCTCGGCCTTGGTCTTCCGGTCCTCCAGCCAGGCCTTGAGGTGCTGCTCGACCAGGCCCTGGAGCACCTTGGTGATGCCCGCGGTGGAGAGTTCGTCCTTGGTCTGCGAGGTGAACTGCGGCTCCGGGATCCGCACGTGCACCACCGCGGTCATGCCCTCCAGGACGTCGTCCAGGGTGGGCGCGTCCTCCTTGGGCTTGAGCAGGCCACGGGTGTTGCGGGCGGCCTCGGCGAGGGTACGCGCCAGGGCGCGTTCGAAGCCCTTGCGGTGGGTGCCGCCGTGCGCGTTGCGGATGGTGTTGGTGAAGCACTCGACGGTGCGCTCGTAGCCGGTGCCCCAGCGGAACGCGACCTCGACCTCGGCCCGGCGCTGCACGTTGGACTGCATCACACCGTTGGCGTCGGCCGCGTTCTCCCGGTAGGTCCCCTCGCCGGTGACCAGCAGGGTGCCGGAGACCGGGCGGTCGCCGGCCGGGGCCAGGTATTCCACCATGTCGGTGAGGCCGTTGGGGAAGTGGAAGCTCTCCTCGACGACCTCGTCGCCGGTCTCGTCGCGCATCCGGTACGCCACGCCGGGGACGAGGAAGGCGGTGTTGCGCAGCTTGAGCCGGACCGCCTCGGTGTCGAGCTTCGCCCCGGTCTCGAAGTAGCGCGGGTCGTGCCACCAGCGGATCGAGGTGCCGGTGCGCTGGCCGCGCTTCATCGCGCCGACGATCTGCAGGCCGGGACCGGGGGTGAACGGCGCGTCCGGACCGTCGCCGTCGAAGACCCCCGGCACGCCGTGCCGGAAGGACATCGAGTGGATCTTGCCGCCGCGTCGGACGGTGACGTCGAACCGCCGGGACAGCGCGTTGACCGCGGAGGCGCCCACGCCGTGCAGGCCGCCGGAGGTCTTGTAGCCGGAGCCGCCGAACTTGCCGCCGGCGTGCAGCCGGGTGAGCACCAACTCGACCCCGGAGATGCCGGACTTGGCGTGCACATCGGTGGGGATGCCCCGGCCGTCGTCGTCGACCCGCACGGAGCCGTCGGCGTGCAGGATCACCTCGACTTTGGTGGCGTGACCGGCGACACCCTCGTCGGTGGAGTTGTCGAGGATCTCGTTGACGAGGTGACCCACGCCACGGCTGTCGGTGGAGCCGATGTACATGCCGGGGCGCTTGCGGACGGCATCGAGGCCCTCCAGGTGCGTCAGGTCGTCGGCCCCGTACAGGGTCTCAGGCTGTGCGGTCAACTGGTCGTACTCCCAGGTCTCGGCGGTGTGGTGCCGCTCACCGTGTCGATACCCCCAACTTGATCGTCACGCGCGGCGCGCCGGAGCGAGCCTAGCCCGGCGCTACGACAGAGCCGTGGCACCCGGTGCGGTGCGTTGTCCGATTACGCTCCGACGGGGTCCGTGTCGCCGACGGTCCCGGGTCCGGCGGAGCGAGGAGGCGTCCGTGCACGACAACGATCCGACCGGCCGGTTGTCTTCCCGGTCCCTGGCCGAGGGCGACCCGTCCGGGCCGCTGCATCCCGCCCGGGTCGAGGAGATCGCGGTCAGACGCGGGCCTGCGACGGGGCGCCGAGGCTGAGCAACAGCGGGCGGGCCGCGCCGTCCGCCAGGTCGCCGAGGCGTACGCCGTCGAGCACGGCGAGGAAGGCGGCCTGGGCCCGGCGCAGCTCACCCCGGAGCCGGCAGCCGCCGAGCAGCGGGCAGGCCGGCTGCTCGCAGTTGACCACCTCGCCGTTCCCCTCGAACGCCCGGACCACCTCGCCGACGGTCAGCGCGCCGGCGCGCTCGGCGAAGGCCACCCCACCGGACCGGCCCCGGGTGGTCACCAGCACACCGAGGCGCTGCAACCGCTGCACCACCTTCGCCACGTGGCTGCGCGGCAGCGAGAGCCGGGTGGCGAGCTCGTCCACGGTCGTCCGGGTCTCGGACGCGGCGGTGAGCATGGCGATCCGCAGTGCCATGTCCGTCGAGCGGTTGAGCTTCACATGATCGACCCTAACCAGCGGCGTCACGGCACGGAACAGCCGCCGGGCCGGGCTGCCCGATGTGATCCGGGCGACCTCCATCCCGGGACCTTCGACCCTGAAGAGGGATTTCAGATTCTTGTTCAGTGGTGCTCGACCCGTTCGACACGCGAAGGAGTAGTCGTGCTCTCGGAAACCTCAGCAGCCGTGGTGAGGGCCACCCTGCCCGCCGTGCAGGCCCACGGTGAGGCGATCACCGGCCGGTTCTACCAGCGGATGTTCGACGCCCACCCGGAGCTGCTGGACATCTTCAACCGCGGCAACCAGGCCACCGGCCAGCAGAAGGCCGCGCTCGCCGCCGCCGTGGTCGCGTACGCCGACCACCTGACCGGCGGCGCCGGCGGCGTGCCGTGGGGGCCGATCCTGGACCGGATCGCACACAAGCACGCCTCGCTCGGCATCACCGCCACCCAGTACCCGATCGTCGGCCGGCACCTGCTCGCCGCGGTCGGCGAGGTGCTCGGCGAGGCCGTCACGCCGGAGGTCGTGGCCGCCTGGGACGAGGTCTACTGGCTGCTCGCCTGCGAGCTGATCGCCCGGGAGGCACGCCTCTACGCCGGCGCCGGGGTGCCGGAGGGCGGCGCGGTGTGGCGGGAGTGGCGGGTCGTGGAGAAGGTCCGGGAGACCACCGACGCGGTGTCGTTCACCCTGGTCCCGGCCGACGGCGGCCCGGTGCCCGGCTTCGCCCCGGGCCAGTACGTCTCGGTCGCGGTCGACCTCGACGGCGACCGGGGGCAGCAGATCCGGCAGTACAGCCTCTCCGGCCGCCCCGGCGCCGCCCACTGGCGGATCACCGTCAAGCGGGTACGCGGCCTCGACGGCGCGCCCGACGGCATGGTCTCCGGCTTCCTGCACGACCGGGTGGCCGTCGGCGACACGCTGCGGCTCAGCCCGCCGTTCGGCGAGATCAGCGCGATCGGCGACGACGGGCCGCTGCTGCTGGTCAGCGCCGGTATCGGGCTCACCCCGGCGATGGCGGCGCTGGCGCACCTGGCCAGCACGGCGCCCGAGCGGCCGGTGACGCTGGTGCACGCCGACCGGGCCGGCGCGGCGCACGCCCTGCGGCACGAGCTGCCCGGGTTGCAGGAGCGGCTGCTCAACCTGTCGGTCCGCCTCTGGTACGAGAACGCCGCCGACGCGGAGCTGACCGGGCTGAAGGCCGAGATCGCCGGCGGGCTGGTCGATCCGGCGCTGATCCCGGTCACCCCGGGGGCGTACGTGCACCTGTGCGGTCCGGTGCCGTTCATGGCCCTGGTCCGGGGTGGGCTGCTGCGCCGGGGCGTACCGGACGAGCGGATCGCGTACGAGGTGTTCGGCCCGGGCATGCTGAACTGAGCATCGCCGCCCACGGCGATCGAGGGGCCGGTGTCGGTAGTCCCGACACCGGCCCCTCGACGTCAGGCCCAGTGGGCGATCACCGCGGCGGCCACCAGCAGCGTGCCGGCCAGCTCGATCAACCCGACCCGCAGCGGGCTGAGTCGCCGGCCGGGCAGCAGCGCCGCGCGCAGCAGCAGCAGCGTGAAGACCGCCACCACGGCCGGCCCCCAGCCGGCGGCCACCGCGACCGCCGTCACCGCCAGGTGGTACGCCAGCGAGGCCCGCCGGTGGCCGACGCTGTCCCGCTCCCGGATCATCGTCTTCACGTACAGCACGGTGCCGACCAGGTACGCGCCGACCGCGGCCGCCACGCCCGCCAGGGCGGCCGGCGGGACCTCGGCGACCGTGGCCACCACGAACACCACGAGCACGCTCTGCGCCACCGAGGCGAGGTCGTTGAGCAGGGCCCGCTCCCGGCGGCGTCGCGCGTGGACGGCGTTGACCGCGACCAGGACCGCGAAGAGCGGGGCGTAGCCGAGGACGGCCGGGCGGGCGAGCAGCACCCACAGCCCGAGCAGCGCCGTCGCCCCGCCGTAGGCCAGCAACTGCGGACGGACCCGGGCGGGGCGGCCGGTCTTCACCGCCAGCAGAGCGTGGTAGGAGAAGAGGTAACCGGCGAGCCACGCCCCGAGCAGCGGCAGGTGCAACCAGCGCGGTCCGATCACGCCGACCGCCACGGCGTACGGGAGCAGCAGCATCGCCCAGGCGCCGTGCTGTGGCGGCAGCCAACGGCGCCGCCGGCCCGGGGTCGGGCGGGCGGCGGCCCGCGCGGGGGCGGACCGGGCGGTGGCGGCGCGGCCGGGGAGCCGCGACGGTGCGGGGGCGCTCATCCGCGGGCGACCGTGAGCAGCACCACCGAGTCCTCGTCGGCGTGCAGGGCGTGCCGGGCGTCCGGGATCACCAACAGGTCCCCCGCCGACCCGGGCCAGGACCGGTCCTGGGCGACTAGCCGGACCTGCCCGCGCAACACCTGGAGCGTGGCCGCGCCGGGGCTGGCGTGCTCCTCCAGCGCGTGCCCGGCGACCAGGGCGATCAGGGTCTGCCGCAGCGGGCTGGTGGAACCGCCGTGCACCGTCCGCGCGCTGCGCCCGCTGCCGGTGGCGCGGGCCAGGGCGAGTTGCTCGTCGGCGAGCACGGTGAGCGAGGACGGGGACACGGCCACCTCCCGGAGATCGGATTGACGAGGCGGCCGCAAAGAGGAATCCGAGCCGCCTCTTTGCCCAGTTTCGTCGCTTCTCCCGGGCCCAACCAGGGACTTTGGTCACTAATTCGAATCTCCACAGCCGACAGCCGCCGCTGGGGAAGAAGTCGATGATCTACAGGTTAGGCCGGATGCGCGGGGGTAGGGATCTTTCCATGCGCGTCCTTGGAATCAACGCGATCTTCCACGACCCGGCGGCCGCCCTGGTGGTCGACGGCCGGGTGGTGGCGGCTGCCGAAGAGGAGCGGTTCAGCCGCCGCAAGCACGGCAAGCGCCCGGTGCCCTTCTCCGCCTGGGAGCTGCCCGAGTTGTCCGCCGCGTGGTGCCTGGCCAGCGCGGGGATCGACGTCGACAGGCTCGACGCCGTCGCGTACTCCTTCGACCCGGGGCTGTGCCAGGACGCCACCGAACTGGGGCTCAGCGACCCGTGGGACTGGCTGCGGATCGACTACGCCGTGCGGGCCCCGCAGTTCCTCGCCGCCGCCCTGCCCGGCCTGGACCCGGAGAAGGTGCGGTTCGTGCCGCACCACATGGCGCACGCCGCCTCCGCCGGGCTGGCCGCTCCGCCGGCCGGCGACGACACCGCGGTGCTGGTCCTGGACGGGCGCGGCGAGGTGGCCAGCCACCTGGCCGGCGTCTACCGCGAGGGTCGGCTGTCGCCCCTGCGCTCGCAGCGGCTGCCGCACTCGCTCGGCCTGCTCTACGAGGACCTGACCCGGCACCTGGGCTTCCTGCACTCCAGCGACGAGTACAAGGTGATGGCACTGGCCTCGTACGGCACGCCGAAGCATCTGCGCATGCTCCGCGACCTGGTCCGGGTCACCGACGACGGCGGCTTCCAGGTCGAGCGGATCGACTGGGCCACCATGGCCAAGGCACGAACCGCCGACGGCGAGATGACCGACGAGCACGCCGACCTCGCCGCCAGCGTGCAGACCCGGCTGGAGGAGGTCGTCCTCGCCCTCTCCCGCTGGCTGTACGACGCCTCCGGCGGCGCGTCGACCCTCGCCATGGCCGGCGGGGTGGCGCTGAACTGTGTGGCCAACGCCCGGATCGCGGCCGAGGGTCCGTACCGGGACGTCTGGGTGCAGCCGGCGGCCGGCGACGCGGGCACCGCGCTGGGCGCGGCCCTGCACGTGGCCGGCGAGCTGGGCGACCGGTCCGTTCCGATGACCGGGGCGGACCTGGGCCGCGGCTGGTCGGACGAGGAACTGGAGGCCGAGCTGCGCCGCGCGGCGCTGCCGTACAGCCGGCCGGCGTCGATCGCCGCCGAGGCGGCCCGGGTGCTCGCCGACACCGGCATCGTCGCCTGGTACCAGGGGCGCAGCGAGTACGGCCCGCGGGCGTTGGGCCACCGCTCCCTGCTCGCCCACCCCGGCGACCCGGACACCACCCGCCGGATGAACGACGTCAAGGGCCGGGAGCAGTTCCGGCCGATCGCCCCGATGGTCCGCGCGGAGCGCTTCGCGGAGATCTTCGAGGGGGCCTACCCGAGCCCGTACATGCTCTTCGTGCACCGGGTGAAGCCGGAGTGGCGGGACCGGATCCCGGCCGTCACGCACGTCGACGGCACCGCCCGGGTGCAGACCGTGCACCCGGAGACCGAACCGGTGGTGGCCGCGCTGCTGGCCGAGTTCGAGCGACTCAGCGGCCTGCCGGTGGTGGTGAACACCTCGCTGAACACGGCCGGGCGGCCGATGGTGGACAGCCCGCGCGAGGCGATGGAGCTGTTCGGCTCCGCGCCGGTGGATCTGCTCGCCCTCGGCCCGTTCGCGGTGCACCGGCGGGCGCTCGGCGGTGCCCGGTGATCAGCGTCGTGGTGCCGACGCTCGGCCGGCCCAGCCTCGCCACGCTGTTGGACGCCCTCGCCGGCCAGCTCGATGAGCTGCCCGAGCCGGAGCTGCTGCTGGTCGACGACCGGCGCGAGGACAGCGGGGACGACACCGGCGAGTTGGCGGTGCCGGGGTCGCTGGCGGCGTACACGAAGGTGCTGACCGGTCGGGGCGCGGGCCCGGCGGCGGCCCGCAACCTGGGCTGGCGGGCGGCGCGCGGCGAGTGGGTGGTCTTCCTCGACGACGACGTGGTGCCGGCGCCGGACTGGGCCCGGCGGCTGCGC
>NZ_JAPDPH010000196.1 GCF_026013475.1 Micromonospora yasonensis
GTGAGCCGGTTTTGCGAGCCCCGCAGTCGCGAACGAAGGGGGCGCAGTCGTGAGCGAGACGGTGGTCCACGTGCTGCGGCACGGCGAGGTGCACAACCCGGGCGGCATCCTCTACGGCCGGCTGCCCGGTTTCCGCCTCTCCGAACTGGGCGTCCAGATGGCCAAGGCCGCCGCCCAGGCGCTCGCCGAGCGGACCGTGGTGCACGTGGTGGCCAGCCCACTGGAGCGTGCCCAGCAGACCGCCGAGCCGATCGCCGCCCAGTTCGGGCTCCCGGTCGGGGTGGACGAGCGGCTGATCGAGAGCGCCAACTGGTTCGAGGGCAAGAAGGTATCCCCGGGAGACGGCTCGTTCCGCGACCCGCGCAACTGGTGGGTGCTGCGCGACCCGGTCACCCCGTCCTGGGGCGAGGCGTACCGGGTGATCGCCGAGCGGATGTTCGCCGCGCTGCACGCCGCCCGGGTGGCCGCCGAAGGGCGCGAGGCCGTGCTCGTCTCCCACCAACTCCCCATCTGGACCCTGCGCCGGTACGTCGAGCGCAAGCGGCTCTGGCACGACCCGCGCCGACGGCAGTGCGGCCTGGCCAGCCTCACCTCGTTCCACTTCGACGGCGCCAAGGTCGTCGGCATCGGCTACTCGGAGCCGGCCGCCCACCTGATCGCGATGTCGGCGACCGCCCGGACGGCCAAGGGGGCCTGATGCTCACCCGGAGGCTCGTCGCCGCCCTGCTCGCCGCCGTCACCGCCGGGGCGGCGCTGGTCGGCTGCTCCTCTGGAAGCCAGGAGAGCCGTTGCACGAGCGACGGCCTCACCATCAGCTGCGCCCCCGACCAGCGCTCGAAGACCCCGAAGGTGAGCGGTGAGCTGCTCACCGGCGGCAGCTACGACGTCTCCCAGGCCCGCGGCCAGGTGGTCGTGGTCAACTTCTGGGGCTCCTGGTGTGGGCCCTGCCGGGCCGAGGCGGACGACCTGGAGGCCACCTACCAGGCCACCAAGGGCTCCGGGGTGACCTTTCTCGGCATCAACGTGCAGGACAGCAAGGACAAGGCGATCGCCTTCGAGGAGGGCCGGGCCACCTACCCGAGCCTCTTCGACCCGGCCAGCCGGCAGGCGCTCAACTTCGACATCCCGCCGAACACCACCCCGGCGACCGTCGTCCTGGACCGGGACGGCCGCATCGCCGTGGTGATCCGTAGAGCTGTCACCCAGCAGGAACTGCAACCCATCGTCGAGCGGATCGCGGCCGAGCAGCCGGCGTCCGGGTCCCGCTGATGGGCGAGACCTTCCGCCAACTCGCCCAGTCCGGCCCGCTGTTGCTGGCCGTCGGCGCGGCGGCGCTCGCCGGGCTGGTCAGCTTCCTCTCCCCGTGCGTCCTGCCGCTGATGCCCGGCTACCTGTCGTACGTGACCGGGCTGGCCGGCGCCGACCTGGAGGGTCGGTCCCGCGCCGAGACCCCGCCGGCCGCCCCGGACGACGCCCGGACCGGCGGCGGGGTGGCGGTCGCCGCGCCCCCGGCGACCCGGTCGGCGGTCGCCGTGAAGGGGCGGGTGCTGGCCGGCACCCTGCTCTTCATCGCCGGGTTCACCGTGGTGTTCACCGCCACCGCGATCCTCTTCTCCAGCGTCGGCAAGGTCTTCTTCCAGTACGAGCGCACGCTGGAGATCGTCATCGGCGCGCTGGTCGTGGTGCTCGGTCTCGGCTACCTCGGGGCGATCCCCGGGCTGCAGCGCGAGTTCCGGATCCAGCGGCTGCCCGCCGCCGGCCTGCTCGGCGCCCCGGTCCTCGGCGCGGTCTTCGCGCTCAGCTGGCTGCCCTGCACCGGCCCGACGCTCGGTGCGGTGCTCGGCATGGCCACCGTCGACGGGCGGACCGACCGCGCGGTGCTGCTCGCCGTGGCGTACTGCCTCGGGCTGGGGGTACCGTTCGTCGTCTTCGGGCTGGGCTTCCACCGCCTGCTCGGGGTGTTCCGCGCCGTCCGGCGCAACAGCCGCTGGGTCACCCGGATCGGCGGCGTGCTGCTGATCCTGATCGGCCTGGCGCTGGTCACCGGCGGCTGGCAGAACTTCGTGATCTGGCTGCAGACGCATGTGGGCACGGGCGAGGTGAGCATCTGATGACGACCGTGGACGACCGGCCGGCCAGCCCGCCGGCCGAGGCGCCCCGGCGACGGGTCAACCCGGTGCTGGCCCTGCTGCGCAACTCCTGGCGGCAGCTCACCAGCATGCGTACCGCGCTGATCCTGCTCTTCCTGCTCGCGGTCGCGGCCATCCCCGGCTCGGTGCTGCCGCAGCGCGGGGTCAACCCGGAGAAGGTCAACCAGTACTTCGTCGACCACCCCGACCTCGCGCCCCGGCTCGACCAGCTCGGCATGTTCGAAGTCTTCGGCTCGGTCTGGTTCTCCGCGATCTACCTGCTGCTCTTCACCTCGCTGGTCGGCTGCATCCTGCCTCGTACCCGCGACCACGTCCGGGCGCTGCGGATGAAGCCGCCGGCCGCGCCGAAGCGGCTCGACCGGCTGCCGCAGCACGCGGTGCTGGAGGCGCCGGCCGCCGCCGACGCCGAGGCGATCGCGGCGGTGCTGCGCCGCCGCCGCTGGCGAGTCGTGGTACGCGGCAACGAGGTCTCCGCCGAGAAGGGGTACCTCAAGGAGACCGGCAACCTGCTCTTCCACGTCTCGCTGGTCGCCGTGCTGCTCGGGGTCGCGGTCGGCTCCTGGTACGGCTGGCACGGCAACCGCATCCTGGTGTCGGGCGACGAGAACGCCTTCTGCAACACCCGTCAGCAGTACGCCGAAGCGACCCTCGGCCCTCGGGTCGACAGCGCCGACCTGCCGCCGTTCTGCCTCACCCTGGACCGGTTCGACGCGAAGTACCTGCCGTCCGGGCAGGCCGCGCGCTACTGGGCCACGGTGACCGTCGACCAGCCGGGCGGGGCGAAACGGAGCGCCGGCTTCTCGGTCAACTCGCCGCTGCGACTCGGCTCGGCAAACGTCTACCTGCTCGGCAACGGGTACGCGCCGATCCTGAAGTACACCGACCGGTACGGCCGCAGCCAGACCAGTACGGCGCCGTTCCTGCGCACCGGCGACCCGAACGCGACCGAGGAGGGGATGGCCGCCTTCCCGGACGCGAACGTCGACCCGAAGACCGGCAAGCGCGCCGCCGACCAGCAGGTCGCGTTTGACGGTCTCTACCTGCCCACCGCCCCGGACGACCCGCCGTTCGTGTCGTCGCACTTTCCCGAGGAGCGCAACCCGGCGGTGGTGCTGGTCGCGTACCGGGGCAACCTCGGGCTGGACGCCGGCATCCCCGGCTCGGTCTACAAGCTGGACCAGCGGCAGATCGACAACGGCAAGCTGAAGCAGATCGGCAACAAGAAGCTCGGCCTCGGCGAGAAGTGGACCCTGGACGACGGCAGCACCCTGGAGTTCGTCGGCACCAGGCCGTACATCACCATCGCGGTCCGGTACGCACCCGGGCAGACGCTGATGCTCGGTGCCTGCGTGACGCTGCTGGCCGGCCTGATGGGCTCGCTGTTCGCCCGGCGGCGGCGGGTCTGGTTCCGGATTTCGCCCCCCGAGGGCGGATCTCCGACGAGCGGTAGTAGTTTGGTGGAGGCCGGTGGGCTGCCGCGCACCGAGCATCCGGGGTTCGCCGACGAGTTCGCGCAGCTCGTCGCCGCGGTGAGCGACGACGGGCGGGACGACCGGCGGGCGCGAGAAGGAGACGAGTGATGTCCGCACTCTCCGACCAGCTGGTCACGTACGCGATCCTGGCGTACCTGGTCGCCATGATCAGCCACGCCGTCGAGTACGCGCTCGGCAATGCCCGCGCGGTGCAGGTGAAGGCCGGCGCCCCGGTCCGGGAACTGGTCGGCGCGGGCGTCGGCGACGCCGGTGGGATCGTCGAGGAGCCCGCCACCGTTCCGGCCGAGACCCGGCCCAGCCGCTCGGCCGCCCGGGCCGTGGTCGCCGGCCGGATCGCCGCCTGGGTCACCGCGCTCGCGGTCGCGCTGCACCTCGGCGCGGTGGTCACCCGGGGCGTCGCCGCCGAGCGGATGCCCTGGGGCAACATGTACGAGTTCGTGCTGACGGTCACCTTCATCGGGGCCGCGGCCTGGCTGGCGGTGCTCTGGAAGCAGCCGTCGCTGCGCCGGCTCGGGCTGTTCCTGACCCTGGTCATGGTGCTGCTGCTGGCGTTCGCCGAGCTGAAACTCTATGTGCAGGTCACGCCGCTGATGCCGGCGCTGCAGTCGTACTGGTTCATCATCCACGTGTCGACGATCATCTTCGCCTCCGGCATCTTCCTGCTGGGCGTGGTGCCGGCCGCGTCGTACCTGATGCGGGCCGGCTGGGAGCAGGGCAAGCGGAGCTTCCCGTACACCCTGGCCCGGCGGCTGCCGGCGGCGGCCGGCCTGGAGCGGCTGACCTTCGCGCTGCACGCCTTCGCCTTCCCGATCTTCACCTTCGCGGTGATCGCCGGGGCGATCTGGGCCGAGGCCGCCTGGGGTCGGGCCTGGGGCTGGGACCCGAAGGAGACCTGGGCCTTCATCTCCTGGGTGGTGTACGCGGGCTACCTGCACGCCCGGGCCACCCCGAGCATCAAGCGCAACGTGGCCACCTGGATCTCGATCCTGGGCTTCCTGACCATGCTGATGAACCTGTTCGGGGTCAACTTCTTCTTCACCGGCCTGCACTCGTACGCCGGCGTCAACTGACCTGCCGTCTCAGCGGGCCGGCCGCCGGCTGCTCAGCACCCCGTCCACCCGCAGGGTGATCTGGTAGGCCACCTCGGGCAGGTCGGCCAGGTCGAGCCGGTCGGCCCGCAGGGCGAACTGGGCGTGCAGTTCCCGGGCCACGGCGTCCCGGATCTCCGCTTGGAGCGGGGTCAGGCCGTCCGGATCACCCACCATGTAGGCGTCGTCCATCAGCCCATCGTGGCGCTTCCTCCCGTCCGGTGGTCAAGGCCCGACGATGTTTGTCACCCGCCGAACCAGCCGGGGACGTCGAGGCGGAAGACGTCGGCCGGGACCATCCGGCGCAGGTCGTCCTCGATGGCCGCGACCCGGTCGGCGCCCAGGGTGGCGGTCCAGCGGTCGCGGAGCTGGTCGAAGACGGCTGCGGAGCGGCGCAGCCCGTCGCGGCCCTTTTCCGTCATTCGGACCAGCTTGCGGCGGGCGTCGGCGGGGTCGTCGACGCGTTCCAGGTAGCCGAGCGCGACCAGCCGGTCGACGGTCTTGCCGGCCGCCTGCTTGGAGACGCCGAGACGCTGGCCGAGGTCGGAGGCGGTGGTGCCGGCCGGTCCGACGGCCTGGAGGACGAAGCCGTGGGCCGGGCGCAGCTCGGGATGCCCCTGCCGGGCCAACTCGGCGTGCAGGTCGTCGACGAGGGTACGGAAGCCGGCGAGCAGCAGCAGCGGGAGCGCGAAGCCGGGGCGGTCAGGCGTTGCCATGTTCGACAACCTCATTTACTATTCCGTCAACCACGTTGACTATCGTACGTGAGGGGTCCCGTCATGTCCCGACCGGCTTTCACCGTCCACACGCCCGACACTGCGCCCGCCGCCGCCCGCCCCGTCATGGCCGGCGTGCACCGCAAGCAGGGCCACCTGCCGACCGCCGTCGCCCTGATGGCCGAGTCACCGGAGCTGCTCAAGGGCTTCCTGGGCGCCACCGCCGTCTTCGAGTCCACCGACCTCGACCCGGTCGCCCGGGAGGTGGTGGTGCTCACCGTCGCCACCCGCAACGAGTGCCACCTGTGCGTGGCCATGCACACCGCCGCCCTGGCCCGGCGCGGCGGCGCGACCGAGCTGATCGAGGCGCTGCGCGCCGGCGCCGCGCTGCCCGAGCCACGGCTGGAGGCGCTGCGCCGGTTCACCCTCGCGGTGCTCGACCACCGGGGCGCCGTGCCCGACGATGAGCTGGACACCTTCCTCGCCGCCGGCTGGCGGCCCCGGCACGCGCTGGACGTGGTGCTCGGGGTCGGGACGTACACCATCTCGACCTTCGCCAACCGCCTGGTCGACGCCCCGCTCGATCCGCCGCTCGCCGGGTACGCCTGGACTCCGGCCGTCTGAGGTGTTAAGAGGGGGCCCTTTACCCGCACCAGGCGTTAAGAGGGGGCCCTTCCTTACATCTGGGAGCGGTGCGGGAGACTGGCAGGCATGGCGGCTCGTGGCTTCCCGTACACCGATCTCAAGGACTTCCTCGCGGCCTTGGAGCGCGCGGGCGAGCTGCGGCGGGTGAGTGTCCCGGTCGACCCCACGCTGGAGATCAGCGAGGTGGTCACCCGGACCGTGCGGGCCGGCGGGCCGGCGCTGCTCTTCGAGCGGCCGACCCGGGGTGAGATGCCGGTGGCGATCAACCTGTTCGGCACCGAGAAGCGGATGGCGATGGCGCTCGGCGTCGACTCGCTGGACGAGATCGGCGAGCGGATCGGCGGGCTGGTCAAGCCGGAGCTGCCGGTCGGCTGGTCCGGCATCCGCGAGGGCCTGGGCAAGGTCATGCAGCTCAAGTCGGTGCCGCCGCGCAAGGTGAAGACCGCCCCCTGCCAGCAGGTGGTCTACTCCGGCGACGACGTCGACCTCAACCGGCTGCCCGGCCTGCAGGTCTGGCCCGGTGACGGTGGGATCTTCCACAACTACGGGCTGACCCATACGAAGCACCCGGAGACCGGCAAGCGCAACCTCGGGCTCTACCGGCTGCAGCAGCACAGCCGGAACACGCTGGGCATGCACTGGCAGATCCACAAGGACTCCACGGCCCACCACGCGGTCGCCGAACGGCTCGGCCAGCGTCTGCCGGTCGCCATCGCCATCGGGTGCGACCCGGTGGTCTCGTACGCCGCGACCGCGCCGCTGCCGAGCGACATCGACGAGTACCTGTTCGCCGGCTTCCTGCGCGGGGAGCGGGTCGAGATGGTCGACTGCCTGACCGTGCCGCTGCAGGTCCCGGCGCACGCGCAGATCGTGCTGGAGGGCCACCTGGAGCCCGGTGAGCGGCTGCCCGAGGGTCCGTTCGGCGACCACACCGGCTTCTACACCCCGGTCGAGCCGTTCCCGGTGCTGCACGTCGAGACGATGACCATGCAGCGCGACCCGGTCTACCACTCGATCATCACGTCCAAGCCGCCGCAGGAGGACCACGGCCTCGGCAAGGCCACCGAGCGGATCTTCCTGCCGCTGCTCAAGCTGATGATCCCGGACATCGTCGACTACGACCTGCCGGCCGCCGGCGTCTTCCACAACTGCGCGATCGTCTCCATCCGCAAGCGCTACCCGAAGCACGCGCAGAAGGTGATGAACGCGATCTGGGGCGCGCACCTGATGTCGCTGACCAAGCTGATCGTGATCGTCGACGAGGACTGCGACGTGCACGACTACAACGAGGTCGCGTTCCGCGCCTTCGGCAACGTCGACTACGCCCGGGACCTGCTGGTCACCGAGGGGCCAGTGGACCACCTCGACCACTCGTCGTACCAGCAGTTCTGGGGTGGCAAGGCGGGCATCGACGCGACCCGCAAGCTGCCCACCGAGGGCTACACCCGGGGCTGGCCGGAGGAGATGACCATGTCGCCCGAGGTGGTCTCGCTGGTCGACAAGCGCTGGAAGGAGTACGGGATCTGATGACGGCCGTGCTGGAGCCCGTTGAACGCCCGGGCCGGGTCAAGTCCTTCCTCAAGCTGGTCACGATCGAGCACTCGGTCTTCGCCCTGCCGTTCGGGTACCTGTCGGCGCTGACCGCGATGCGGGTCGAGGGCGGGCACGTCCGCTGGCTCGACCTGCTGCTGATCACCGTAGCGATGGTCGGGGCGCGGACCTTCGCCATGGCCGCCAACCGGATCCTCGACCGGCGGATCGACGCGCGGAACCCGCGTACCGCCAACCGGGAGCTGGTCACCGGGGCGGTGAGCATCCGTACGGCGTGGACCGGCGCGGCCGTCGCGCTGGTGGTCTTCCTCGCCGCCGCCGCCCTGCTCAACCCGCTCTGCCTGGCGCTCGCCCCGCTCGCGGTGGTCCCGCTGATCGTCTACCCGTACGGCAAGCGGTTCACCAACTGGCCGCACGCCATCCTGGCGGTCGCCCAGGCGGTCGGCCCGGTCGGCGCCTGGCTGGCGGTCACCGGCACCTTCGCCGGCTCCTGGCCGGCCTGGCTGCTCGGTGCCGCCGTCGGCCTCTGGATCGGCGGCTTCGACCTGATCTACGCCTGCCAGGACGTCGAGGTGGACCGGAAGATCGGGGTGCACAGCGTGCCCGCCCGGTACGGGATGCGCTTCGCGCTGCACGCCTCGACGGTGGCACACGTGATCACGTTCGGGCTGTTCATCTGGTTCGGTGCGCTGGTCGGCTTCGGCTGGCTCTGGTGGATCGGGCTGGCCCTCACCGCGGTCGCCTTCGGCTACCAGCACCTGGTGGTCAGCCCGACCGACCTCAGCAAGGTCAACCGGGCGTTCTTCACCGCCAACGGCTTCGTCGGCATCGCACTGTTCGTCTTCGCCCTGCTCGACCTGGTGGTCCGCCTCGGCCTGCGGGCCTGAGGCGGGCGCCGGCGGGGCGGGCTCAGCCGCCGGCGCCGACCGGGTAGCGGGCGCTCTCCAGGGTCCAGTCGACGGTGCCCCGGATCGCGTTGGCGACCCCGTCGAGCTGGGTGGTGACCGACTCGTCCAGCGCCGGACCGAACGACGGCACGGCGGCGCGCAGCGCCATGAAGCGGGCCATCTCGGCGCGCCAGCGCGCGGCGACCAGGTCCGTCGCGGCCGCCACCGGCACGCGTCGCTCGGCGGCGACAGCCAGCACCAGGTTGTGGCCGCCGGCGGTGGCCCGGTCCCGGTCCAGCGAGGCGATGTCGTTGAACCAGGCGAGCAGGTCGTTGGCGAGATGGCCGAGCCGGCGCAGCGCCGGGTGGTGGTAGACCGCCTCGGGCAGCGGCCGGCCGGCCGCGAACTCGATCAGCGGGTACGCCACGTACGCGGCCGAGGTGGCCCGGCGCAGCTCCACGTACTCGTCGACCCCGGGTGGCCGGCCGCTGTTCCGGGCCACCGCCTCCCGACAGACGCCGTCGAGATGGTCGGCGACCGCGTCGGCGAAGCGCAGCCGCCAACGGGCCGGCATCCGGCGTCGGGGCTCCTGCCAGGCGCGTACCAGCAGCCGGCGCAGCGGACCGGAGAAACCGGGATGGCGCGCCCGGGGACCCTCCCGGAGCAGGGCGAGCGCACCGTCCCGCAGCGCCCGGATCGGTGCCGGATCCGGGTGGCACGTCCCGTCGCAGGCGTCGTCGACCAGGAAGAACCAGGTGAACAGCGCGGCCAGCACGCGCAGGTCGGGCTCGCTGGCGTCCGGGTAGAGCCGGCCGGCGTACCGGGCGAAGCCGGCCCGGGCCAGCCGTTCCCGGGCGGCGGTGTCCAGCGGCAGGCCGAGCCGGCCGAGCTGGTCGATCAGCCAGTGCTGCACCCGGTCCGCGTACGGGGAGAGCCGGGGCGCGATCGGGCAGTCGGACCGCAACGACCGGAGCACCGCCTCCGTCATCACCGATCCCTTCCATAGATGTGGATCGCCGACGGAAGCATGGCAGGTCGCCGGAGCGGGCGTCGCCCGGGCGGACAACGCCACTTGTAGTGGGACAAGTGGGACGTCCGGCACGCCGGTCCCGGGGGCCTCCAACGGGTCGCCGGACCGACCAGGCAGGCTTGACGGCATGCGCGAACCATGGGTGGTCGGCGTCTCCGGGGCGTCCGGCACGCCGTACGCGGCCGCGGTCGTCCGCGGCCTGCTCGACGCCGGTGCGGCGGTGGACCTGATCGTCTCCCGGGCCGCCCGGTTGACCATCCTCGACGAGACCGGCCACCCGTTCCGGGACGGGCACTGGGCCGAGGACCTGGGGGCCTGGCTGGGCCGTGACCTCGCCGACGCCGACCTGCGGCACTGGCCCGCCGGCGACCTGGCCGCCGGCCCCAGCAGCGGCTCCTACCGGGTACGCGGGATGGCGGTCGTCCCGGCGAGCACGGCGGCCTGCGCCGGCATCGCGATCGGGCTCTCCAAGGACCTGTTGCAGCGCGCCGCCGAGGTGAACCTCAAGGAGCGGCGGCCGGTGGTGGTGGTGCCTCGGGAGACCCCGGTGACCCGCAGCCACCTGGAGCACCTCATCGCGTTGCACGACGCCGGCGCGGTGGTGCTGCCGGCCAGCCCCGGGTTCTACGGTGCCGGGGCGGCGGCCTCCGCCCAGCAACTGGTCGACTTCGTGGCCGGCAAGGTGCTGGACGCGCTCGGTGTGCCGCACACCCTGTTCCGGCGCTGGTCGGGCCAGTTGGCGGCGGCCCGACAGGACGCGGACCGGACCTGACGCCCGGTCCGCGCTCCGATGCCGGCTCAGTACATTCCGGCGTTCGCCGGGCCCGGTCCGGTCGAGGCGGTCGGACCCATGTTGCGGGCCTTGCCCATGTCCTCCGCCTCGTCCAGCATGCCCTCCCCTTCAAGCAGGGCTCGCACCTCGGATTCCCGAAACCGGCGATGCCCGCCTGGAGTCCGGATGCTGCCGATCCGGCCGGCCGCTGCCCATCTGGTCACGGTCTTCGGGTCAACCCGAAACAGCGCAGCGACCTCTCCCGGTGTCAGCAGGCGATCTCCAGTGTCCACAGCCCCCTCCTCGCGTCGACGAAGCCCCCGGCTGAACACACTGCCCCCGGCCGGTGCGAGCCCAGAGCCGTCATGAGGGACGTATGGCAATTACAGCACCGGCGACCTGGCCTGTCCGCCAAACGCGAAAAACGCACGTGATGAGAAGTTAGTAAATGGTACCGGCGAAGAGCCCCCATGACGATCCATTTGTGAATGGCAACGCGACGTCATGTTCAACTGATACCGACCGCTTCACGTTACGGTGGAACGGATAGGGTCACTCTCCGTGGATGCGATCGACCTGAGCCTCGTGGAGCTGCTGCGCGGCAACGCCCGCCTGTCGTACGCCGAACTGGCCCGTCAGGTGGGGCTCTCCGCCCCGGCCGTGCACGAGCGGGTCGGGAAGCTCGAGTCGAGCGGGGTGATCCGGGCGTACCGGGCCGAGGTCGAGCCGGAGTCGGTCGGGCTCGCGGTCACCGCGCTGATCGGCATCGTGGAGGACTCCACCGCCGACACCGACGACGTGCTGGAGGCGTTCCGGCGGATGCCGGAGATCGAGTCCTGCTACTTCATGGCCGGGGTCGAGTCCTTCCTGCTCAAGGCGCGCGTGGGCACCATCGCCGAGCTGGAGCAGCTGATCGTCCGGCTGAACCGCACGCCGGGGGTGGCCTCCACCCGTACGGGTATCGCCCTGTCGACCAAGTGGGAGAACCGCCCCCAGCCGATCGAGTCGTCCGCCTCCTGACCTGTCGCCTCCGGCGGTCGGCGGGCCGGCCAGCGCAGGCAGACCCGCCGGGCCCGTCCGGACGCGACCTGACCTCGCTTGTAACGTTGCCGGCGTGACTCATCTCGACCGGTGTGACGAGGCCAGCCGGACCTGGGTGACCGAGGCGATCGCCACGGTCGAGGCGGACGCCAACCGCTCCGCCGACACCCACCTCCTGCCCTTCCCGCTGCCCAGGGAGTGGGGCATCGACCTCTACCTCAAGGACGAGTCGGTGCACCCCACCGGATCGCTCAAGCACCGGCTCGCCCGCTCGCTCTTCCTGTACGGGCTGTGCAACGGCTGGATCGGCCCGGAGACGACGATCGTCGAGGCGTCCTCCGGGTCGACGGCGGTCTCCGAGGCGTACTTCGCCCGGATGCTGGGGTTGCCGTTCATCGCGGTGATGCCCGCCTCCACCTCGCCCGAGAAGATCGCCCAGATCGAGTTCCAGGGCGGGCGCTGCCACTTGGTCGACGACCCGGCGAAGGTGGTGATCGAGGCGCGCTGGCTGGCCGAGGACACCGGCGGGCACTTCATGGACCAGTTCACCTACGCCGAGCGGGCCACCGACTGGCGGGGCAACAACAACATCGCCGAGTCGATCTACGCGCAGCTCGCGCTGGAGCGCCACCCCGTGCCGGCGTGGATCGTGGTGGGTGCCGGCACCGGCGGCACCAGCGCCACCATCGGCCGGTACGCCCGCTACCGCCGGCTGCCCACCAAGCTCTGCGTGGTCGACCCGGAGAACTCCGCCTTCTACCCCGCCTGGCAGACCGCCGACTGGTCGGTACGGACCGGCCGCGGCTCCCGGATCGAGGGGATCGGCCGGCCCACCGTGGAGGCGTCCTTCCTGCCCTCCGTGGTGGACCGGATGGTCCAGGTGCCGGACGCCGCCTCGCTGGCCGCGATGCGGGCCGGGTCGCGCGTGCTCGGCCGTCGGGTGGGCGGCTCCACCGGCACCAATCTGTGGGGGGCGTTCGGGCTGATCGCCGAGCTGCTCGCGGCCGGGCGGTCCGGCTCGGTGGTCACCCTGATCTGCGACCCCGGGGACCGCTACGTCGACACGTACTACGCCGACGAGTGGGTGTCCGGGCAGGGGCTCGACCTCGCCCCGCACCTGGCCACCATCGACCGGTTCCTCGCCACCGGCGCCTGGCCGGCCTGACGCCGCGCGGCCCCGGGGGACCCCGCCTGGATCCCTCAGCGGGCGCCGACCCGCTCGGCCAGGCCCGGGTAGCGGACCACGAAACCGTCCGGGTCCACGTCCAGGTCGGTGGTGAAGGTGCCGCTCGCGAAGCGGATCCGGCCCGGTCCGAGCGACGTGTAGACCTGCTCGGCGGGGACCACCGTGAGGCTGGGCACCAGCACCCAGGCGGCGGTCACCTGCCGCACGAGGTCCGACGGGGCCCGGCCCAGGCCGAGCCGGCGTACCGGGAGGGTGTTGAAGAGCGGTGAGCCGCCCAGGTCGACGTCGAGCGCGTCGGCCAGCTGGTCGGGTTCCTCGGCGCCCGGCAGCCCGGACGGCGGATGCCCGGCCGCCTCCA
>NZ_JAPDPH010000197.1 GCF_026013475.1 Micromonospora yasonensis
AGGTGCCGGCCACCAGGCTGTTGAACGCCAGCAGGTAGGCGGTGTTGCCGCTGCCGCGCACGACCAGCCGCCAGATCGCGATGTTGGCCTCGGCCATCCGCGCCAGGTCGGGCGCGAGCGAGCCGTACTCCTCGGCGGCCGCGACCAGCGCGGTGGTCACCGCCGGGTCGGCCCGCTCGGCGCAGAGCCGGGCCGCGTCGACCCCGACGCAGGCCCGCATCTCCAGCATGTCGCGGACCAGCGTCTCCACCGGGAGTACGTCGCCGGAGCGGGCCAGCGACAGCGCCAGGTCCAGCCCGGCGTGCACCCGCCAGTCGAGTACCCGGGTCGCCCCGCCCTGGCTGACCCGGACCAGGCCGAGCTGCTGGAGCCGGCGCAGCGCCTCCCGGACGGCGTGCCGGTTGACCTCGAACGCGGCGGCCAGCTCTCGCTCGCCGGGGAGGTTCTCCGCCGGTCGGTAGTGGCCGCTGACGATGGCGTCGCGGAGCTGGCCGAAGACGTGGTCGGAGACCGAGGCGCGGGGGACGGGGGCGAAGGCCATGGCCAGCAGTGTGGCCCCGGACACATCAACCCGTCAACTGGTTGGACCAGACGACTTTCCGCCACCCTGTGCTGCCCAGGTGCGCACGCCTCGTATCCTTTCGCCGGAAGCCCTGGGAACTGGTGAAGGGAGTCGGTGTGAGCGACCGGGTTGAGACGTTGGAGTTCCAGGCCGAGGCCCGTCAGCTGCTTCAGCTGATGGTCCACTCGATCTACTCGAACAAGGACGTCTTCCTGCGGGAACTCATCTCGAACGCGTCGGACGCGCTGGACAAGCTGCGGCTGGAGTCGTTGGTCGACAAGGACCTCGAGGTCGACACCGCCGACCTGCACATCGAGTTGGAGGTCGACAAGGACGCCCGGACGCTGACCGTCCGGGACAACGGCATCGGCATGTCCCGCGACGAGGTGATCGCGCTGATCGGCACCATCGCCAAGTCGGGCACCGCCGAGCTGCTGCGCAAGCTGCGCGAGTCGAAGGACGCCGCCGCGTCCCAGGAGCTGATCGGCCAGTTCGGGGTCGGCTTCTACGCCACGTTCATGGTCGCCGACAAGGTCACCCTGCTGACCCGCCGCGCCGGCCAGAGCGACGGCACCCGCTGGGAGTCCACCGGTGAGGGCACCTACTCGGTGGAGACGGTCGACGAGGCCCCGCAGGGCACCTCGGTCACCCTGCACCTCAAGCCCGCCGACACCGAGGACAACCTGCACGACTACACGGCCGAGTGGACCGTCCGGGAGATCGTCAAGCGATACTCCGACTTCATCGCCTGGCCGATCCGGATGACCGTGGAGCGGTCGGGCGAGGACGGCGCGACCACTCGCGAGGAGCAGACGCTCAACTCGATGAAGGCGCTCTGGGCCCGCTCCCGTGACGAGGTCGACGAGGCCGAGTACAAGGAGTTCTACCGGCACGTCGCGCACGACTGGGCCGACCCCCTGGAGACCATCCACATGCGGGGCGAGGGCACCTTCGAGTACGAGGCGTTGCTCTTCCTGCCCACGCACGCCCCGCTCGACCTGTTCTCCCCGCAGGGCCGCCGGGGCGTGCAGCTCTACGTCAAGCGCGTGTTCATCATGGACGACTGCGACGCGCTCATGCCCAACTACCTGCGCTTCGTCAAGGGCGTGGTGGACGCGCACGACCTGTCGCTGAACATCTCCCGGGAGATCCTCCAGCAGGACCGGCAGATCCGCGCCGTGCGCCGCCGCCTGGTCAAGAAGGTCCTGGCCACCCTGAAGGACCTGTCCGCCGAGGCGTACCGCACCTTCTGGACCGAGTTCGGCGCGGTGGTCAAGGAGGGCCTGCTCGAGGACCCGGACAACACCGAGGCCCTGCTCGACCTGGTCCGGGCCGCCTCCACCAACGACCCGGCCGAGCTGACCACGCTGCGCGACTACGTCGAGCGGATGAAGGACGGCCAGACCGAGATCTACTACGCCACCGGCGAGAACCGGGCCACCATCGAGAACTCCCCGCACCTGGAGGCGTTCCGCGCCAAGGGCTACGAGGTGCTCATCCTCACCGACCCGGTCGACGAGGTCTGGGTCGAGCGGGTCGGCGCGTACGACGGGAAGACCCTGCGCTCGGTCGCCAAGGGCCAGGTCGACCTGGAGACCGACGAGGAGAAGGAGAAGGCCGAGGCGGAGCGGCAGGAGTACGCCGACCTGCTCACCTGGATGAGCGGCGCGCTCGCCGACAGCGTCAAGGAGGTCCGGCTCTCCACCCGGCTCACCACCTCGCCGGCCTGTGTGGTCGGCGACGCGCACGACATGACGCCGACGCTGGAGAAGATGTACCGGGCGATGGGCCAGGAGGTGCCCCAGGTCAAGCGGATCCTGGAGCTGAACCCGACCCACCCGCTGGTCACCGGGCTGCGCAAGGCCCACGAGCAGGGCGCCGACACCACCGCCCTGACCGAGACCGCCGAGCTGCTGTACGGGATGGCGCTGCTCGCCGAGGGTGGGGAGCTGGCCGACCCGTCGCGGTTCACCCGGATCCTCGCCGACCGGCTCGCCCGCACCCTCTGAGCTGATGGGAGGGGCCCCTTGTTAACAACTGGGTGTTAACAAGGGGCCCCTCCTTGCGCTTGACCCGTTCAGAGCTGGCCGGCGTAGAAGCCGTACCGGGCCAGGGGCTCGACGATCACCCGCTCCTCCCAGGACAGGTGCGACAGCAAGGTGTCGGTGAGCAGGTCCACCGCCTCCTGGAGCTCGGTGAAGTCACCCGGCTGCCGGATCAGGTTGACCAGGGCCCGGTCGACGCCCTCGACCACCTCGTGGATCACCACGTGCTCCTCGGTCAGCCGGTCCAGCACCGGCCCGAGCCCGGCGTCGGAGCGGCGCAGATACGGGAAGATCGAGTTGTCCTCCAGGCCGTGGTGCTGGGTCACCACCGTGCAGTACGCGGCGCAGTACGCCCCGAGCGTCCAGTTGTTCTGCCGCATGGTCATCTCGTGCAGGGCCGCCCGGGCGCGACCGGCCGAGACCGCCCCGCGCTTGACCTGTTCGAGGAGGTCACGCACCTGGCGCAGCTCCTGGCGCAGATGGTCGTGCACGTCCACCAGGTGCTGGCCGGCAGCCTGCCCGTGCGGGGTGTAGACGTGCCCGGCCGGCGCCGGCGGGGCGTCCGGGCGGGTGGACTCGTCCCAGAGCCGGCGCGCGCTCAGCCGTACCCCGGGATCGGGGGTGGGGGTGACCGCGAGGCCGGTGGACCCGCCGGCCTCGATCGCCGCCTGTTCCTCCTGGACGGCGTGGGCGCGGCTGCCCGGCACCGTGCGCTCGGCGGTGACCAGCTCCCGCACGGCGGGCGCGATCTCCTGGCCGAAGAGCTGGATGGCCCGGGGCTCGTCGCTGCCGAGGATGAAGGTGGAGATGCCGTGGTCCAGGGCGAGCCCGGCCAGCTCCTCGACCCACTGCTCGGGCGGCCCTTCCAGGAAGCCGGTGGAGGAGCGGGTGAACGTCCCGTTGACGTTGAGCAGCCGACGCACCGCCGCGGGATCCCGGCCGGCGGCCTCGGCGCCCTCGTCGACCAGCGCGTTGAGCGCCGGCAGCTCCGCCGGGCCCTTCGGCAGGTACGCCAGCGACGGCAGCCAGCCGTCCGCCGCCCGTCCGACCAGCCGCAGCATCCGCGGCTTGTACGCGCCCACCCAGATCCCCACCGGATGCGCCGGCGCGGGCCCGCGCTTCGCCCCGACCACGCGGTAGTGCTCGCCCTCGATCCGGACCATGCCGCGCCGCCCGGTGTCCCAGACCTCGCGGATCACCCGGATCGCCTCGTCCAGGGCGTCCACCGCCTGCCCGGGGCTGAGTCGCCGACCACCGACGGCCTCGATCGCGTCCCAGAACGCGCCGGCGCCGAGTCCCAGCTCGACCCGGCCGCCGGTGAGCAGGTCCAGGCTGGCCACGCTGCGCGCGAGGACCACCGGCTGGCGCAGCGGCAGGTTCAGCACGTTGCCGGCCAGCCGGACCCGGCTGGTCGCCGCGGCCACGTACGACATCAGCGTCCAGGTGTCCAGGAACCCGGGCTGGTACGGGTGGTCCTGGAAGGTGACCAGGTCGAGGCCGGCCTGCTCGCAGAGCTTGGCCAACGCCACCACCTGCTCGGGCTGCCCGGCGGTGGGGGTGAGGAAGCCGCCGAAGAGCAGCTCGTGTCCGTGGTCGGTCATGTCCGTTTCGCCACCTCGTCCGATCTTGCGCGACCTCCGCCACGGTAGTCCGTGTCGGTACTGGGTCGCCCGGCGGTTCCGGAACCGGCAGAGATTGTTCACAGTCGATTCGTGCGGGCGTAGGGTCCGGTCAACGGCCCCAGTGTTCCTCCGGAAGGAGCGACCCGTGTTCCGTCACCGCCACCGGCCCCTCGCCCTCGTCCCGCTCCTCGTCGCGGCCATCGCCCTGGCCGTGCCCACGTCGGCGACCGCCGCCGGCCTCCCGTACCAGGACCCGACGCTGCCCGTCGCCACCCGGGTCGCCGACCTGCTCTCCCGGATGAGCCTGGACGAGAAGATCGGCCAGATGACCCAGGCCGAGCGCGGTTCGGCCACCGCCGCCGACCTGACCACGTACCGGCTCGGCTCGATCCTCTCCGGCGGCGGCTCCGTGCCGTCGCCGAACACCGCCACGTCCTGGGCCGACATGTACGACGGGTTCCAGCGCGGCGCCCTGGCCACCCCGCTCGGCATCCCGATGATCTACGGGGTGGATGCCGTGCACGGCCACAACAACGTGTACGGCGCGACCATCTTCCCGCACAACATCGGCCTCGGCGCCACCCGCGACCCGGCCCTGGTGCAGCAGATCGGCCAGGCCGTCGCCGAGGAGATCGCCGGCACCGGCGTCGACTGGGACTTCGCGCCCTGTCTCTGCGTCGCCCGCAACGACCGGTGGGGCCGCACCTACGAGTCCTTCGGCGAGACCCCCGACCTGCCGTCCAACCTGTCCACCCTGGTCACCGGCCTGCAGGGCAGCACCCTCGGCGGGCCCACCTCGGTACTCGCCACCGCGAAGCACTACGTCGGGGACGGCGGCACCACCGGCGGCGTCGACCAGGGCAACACCCAGCTCAGCGAGGCCGACCTGCGGGCCATCCACCTGCCTCCGTTCCAGGCCGCCGTGCAGCGCGGCGTCGGTGCGGTGATGATCTCCTACAGCAGCTGGAACGGGGTGAAGCTGCACGGCCACCAGTACCTGATCAATACCGTCCTCAAGGGAGAGCTCGGCTTCTCCGGCTTCGTCGTCTCCGACTGGAACGGCATCGACCAGATCGACGGCACCGCCGGCTTCACCGCCACCGAGGTGAGCACCGCGATCAACGCCGGCATCGACATGGTGATGGTCCCGACCGCCTGGAAGACCTTCATCAGCACCCTGCGCGCCGAGGTGCAGAACGGGCACGTGCCGATGAGCCGGATCGACGACGCGAACCGGCGGATCCTCACCAAGAAGTTCGAACTCGGGCTCTTCGAGCGCCCGTACACCGACCGGAGTTGGACCCCGACGGTGGGCAGCGCCGCCCACCGGGCCCTCGCCCGGCAGGCCGTGCGCCAGTCCCAGGTGCTGCTGAAGAACAACGGCGGCATCCTGCCGCTGGCCCGGGACAACAACAAGATCTTCGTGGCCGGCAAGAACGCCGACAACATCGGCAACCAGAGCGGCGGTTGGACCATCTCCTGGCAGGGCTCGTCCGGCAACATCACCCCGGGCACCACGATCCTGCAGGGCATCCGCGCCGCCGTCGGTCCGACCACCACGGTCACCTACAACGCGCGCGGCACCGGCATCAACAGCACGTACCGGGCCGCGATCGCCGTGGTCGGCGAGACGCCGTACGCCGAAGGGCAGGGCGACCGTACCGGCAGCATGAGTCTGGACCGCGAGGACCTGCGCACCATCACGACGCTGCGTAACGCCGGCGTGCCGGTGATCGTGGTGCTGGTCTCCGGCCGCCCGCTGGACATCGCCGCCGAACTGCCCGGGTGGGACGCGCTGCTGGCGTCCTGGCTGCCGGGCACCGAGGGTGACGGCGTGGCCGATGTCCTCTTCGGCGGGTACGCGCCGACCGGCAAACTGCCGATGACCTGGATGAACTCGGTCAGCCAGCAACCCATCAACGCCGGTGACGGGCAGGTCGCCCTCTTCCCGCAGGGCTACGGCCTCACGTACTGAAAGGACGGGTACGCGGCCGGCGTGGACGGTCACTGTGGGTGATGAGCCCGCGTGTACGACACGTCCGGCCGCCCCGCAACTCGTGCCGTGGCGCCGTCGCTCGGCCGGGTGAAGAACTTCACAAGAAGTGGGCGATCACCGCAAAAGGTTCCTAACGTCGTAGCCGTTCGCGATCGCGGACACCACGGGCCGGTAACGCCTAATCCCGCCACCGGCCCGGCGGTTCCTGGACCTCAGGCGGGAGCGGGGGACCCAACGTTCCTCGGTGCACGACACCTCGGGGTGAAGCCGCCACCGGCGGCCGGGCTCCTCGGCCCGAACCCGACAGCTCACCTCGTCGGCGTGGAGGAAACCCAACATGGCAACTGAATACGTCGCTCGTCACCGGCGGACCACGCAGCGTCGCCTCGCCGTCGGGACGCTGGTCGTCGGTGCCGCCACCGGTGCCGCCGCCATCCTCGGGCCGGCCGCGCCGGCCAGCGCCGCCAGCGTGAACTGGGACGCCATCGCCCAGTGCGAGTCCGGCGGCAACTGGCACATCAACACCGGCAACGGCTACTACGGCGGCCTCCAGTTCTCCCGGAGCACCTGGAACGGTTACGGCGGCCAGAAGTACGCCGCCCGCGCCGACCTGGCCAGCCGCAGCGAGCAGATCGCCATCGCCGAGAAGGTGCTCGACGGGCAGGGCATCGGCGCCTGGCCGGTCTGCGGCAAGAAGAGCGGTTCGACCAAGCACTACTCGTCCAAGGGTGACACCGGGTCGAAGAAGTCGCCCCGGAAGGCCACCAAGGACCGGTCGTCGCGGACCCACAAGTCCACCACCCACCGCCACCGGCCCACCGCGCCGAGCACCGCCGACGGCTACGTGGTCCGGCCCGGTGACACCCTGTCCGAGATCGCCGCGGCGCACCGCCTCGACGGTGGCTGGCAGGCGCTGTACGAGCGCAACAAGCGCGTGGTCGGCGACAACCCGGGCCTGATCTTCCCGGGCCAGAAGCTCGCCCTGCGCTGACGCACCACCGGACCGGCCCGACGCCGGCCCGCGCACGACGAAGACGCCCGGCCGGGGTTCCTGGCCGGGCGTCTTCGTCGTCATTCGTTCGTCCTCGTCGCGGGACGGCCGGTTTATCCCCGCGGCGGCCGGGCATCCCCCGGGGCATGCCGGCCGCCGTCGAGGATCCGCCGCTGCCGACGCGGCTCCAGTTGGAGGTCACCTCCGCGTGCAACCTGCGCTGCCTGATGTGCCTGGTCCGCTACCGGCCGCCGGTCAACAAGCTGGCCGGCGCGATGCGCCCCGAACTGTTCCACCGGGTGGTGGACGACGTGCCCGGGTTGCGGGACCTCACTCTCCAGGGGCTCGGCGAGCCGCTGCTGTCGCCGTACCTGATGCCGATGATCGCGGCCGCGGTGGCGCGGGACGTCACCGTCGGCTTCAACACCAACGCCACCCTGCTGACCCGGCGGCGGGCCGAGGAACTGGTCGCCAGCGGGGTGGGCTGGATGCACGTGTCGCTGGACGGGGCCCGGGCCGAGGCGTACGAGCGGGTGCGCGACGGCGCCGACTTCGCCACCGTGGTGGCGAACCTGGCCGGACTGGTCGCGGCGAAGCGGGCGGCGGGCAGCGACACCCCGTGGATCCGGGTCGTCTTCGTGGCCATGCGGGACACCGTCGACGAGCTGCCCGAGCTGGTCCGGCTGCTGGGCCGGGTCGGCGTCGACGAACTGCACGTGCAGAACCTGTCGCACAGCTTCTCCGACGCCGATCCCGCCGGGCGGTACGCGGAGATCCGTGCGTTCACCGCCGACCAGGCGCTCTGGACCGGCGTGGACGCCGAGCGGGCGGCCGGCGCCTTCGCGCACGCGGCGACCGAGGCCGACCGGCTCGGCGTACGCCTGCGCCTGCCCCGCACCGCCACGCCGCCCGCCGGCCCCGGTGAGGGGCCCGGCTGCTCCTGGCCCTGGGACGCGACCTACATCACCAGCACCGGCGTGGTGCAGCCCTGCTGCATGGTGATGGGCGACGACCGGGTCCGCCTCGGCACGGTGGGGGAGCGGTCCTTCCCGGAAATCTGGTACGGCGAGGAGTACCGCGCGTTCCGGCGGCGGCTCGCCGGCGACACGCCGCCGGAGGTGTGTCAGGGCTGTTCGCTGTATCGGCGGACGTTCTGACGCGATGCGCGCACCGTCGCCGTCGGACGCGGTTGCTATCGTCACGGTGCTCCGCAAAGACGTGAAGAAAGCGCGGCTATGACCAACGACCCGTTCTCCGCGGCCGCGAGCCTCGACGAGCTGCTCACCCAGACCCAGCAGGCGCTGTCGTCCATGCGGGCCCGCGCCGTCGAGGACACCGACGATGACCCCGGCCGGCTGCGTGCCGAGGGTGCGGCGGCCGGTGGCCGGGTGCGGGCCGTGGCGGTCCAGGGCGGGCGGATCGAGTCCGTCACCGTCGACCCGGCGCTGGCCACAGCGGGGTGGGACAGCGTCTGCGGGCAGGTCGTCGAGGCGGTCAACTCCGCCCTCGCCGAGCTCGACACGCAGGTCAGCGCCTCGGCCCGGGCCGACGTCGACGCCCTCGCCGCGCGCCTCGGTGGCCTTCAGGAGCAGTCGATGCGGCAGATGGAGATGTTCAGCCAGGCGATGGAGGGCGTGGTCGCCCGGCTCAACCGGGCCGGCGACGGCGCCGCCAGGGCCGACCGATCCGGCTGACGACGGCGGCACGGGCTGACCCGACGAAGCGGCCGGCCGTCGGGAGGACGACGACCGGCCGCTCGCGTCGCTGATCAGCTCAGGGTGACCGCGGTGTCGTCGATGACGAACGAGGTCTGGAGGGAGACGTCCTCCACGCCGCTGAACGAGATGGTGGCGGTGGTGCCGGCCAGCGACGAGATGTCGAAGGACTTCTGGACGTAGCCGGTGGCCTTGTTGAGGTTGGAGTAGGTGGCCAGGGTGGTGCTGCCGGCCTTCACGGTCAGCTTGTCGTAGGCGGTGGTCGTGGTCGACTCCGCGCTGTCGATGTGCAGCCAGAAGGTCAGCGTCGCCCGGCAACCGGACGGGATCGTCACCGACTGGGACAGGGTGTCGGTGTGGGTGGTGCCGTAGCCGTCCAGCCACGCCTTCCACGAGCCGCTGTGGGCGGCCTGGCCGGTGGAGCTGGTGATGACGCCGGAGGTGGCCGACCAACTCACGTTGCCCGACTCGAAGCCCGGGTTGGCCAGCTTCTGGCCGGAGCAGGAGCCGGTGGGCGGCGGGGTGGTGGTGCCGGAGCAGGTCGGGTCACCCGACTGGGCCGGCACGCTGACCGCGTCCCAGGCGGCCTTGACGGTGTTGAACTCGGTGCAGCCGGTGCTGCCGTAGAGGTTCTTCGCCGCCTGCAGGGTCCAGGTGCGGTACTTCAGGTACGACGACGACGTGGTCTTCAGCAGCATCGCGTTGTACATGATCTTGATGGCCTTCTGGATGCCCAGGCCGGTCACGCTGCTGCCGTTGCAGGTCGAGCTGGCCGGCTGGCCGTTGGTCGGGTTGCTGCCCATGGCCAGCAGGTAGAACCAGTGGTTGCCCGGTCCGGCCGCGGCGTGCACCTCAGTGCTCGGGATGCTGCTGGAGTAGCAGTTCGGGTCGCCCAGCGCCGACGGGTTGTACATGTTGCGGATCGGGCCGCTGCCCACCAGGTTGACCTCCTCGCCGACCAGGAAGTCCGGCGGGTCGTAGGTGGACGGCTCGTTGGCGTACCACTCGGTGGCCGCGCCGAAGGTGTCGGCGACGAACTCCTGGGTGCCGCTGCCGGAGATGCCACCCGGCGTGTGGTCGTCGATGCCGTGGCCGATCTCGTGCGCGACGACGTCCAGCGAGCCGATCCACCCGCCGGCGGTGTTCTTGCCGATCTGGACCTGGGTGCCGTCGTAGTAGGCGTTCTGGTCGTTCAGGCCGACCCGGATCGGCCAGTAGCCGCCGTTGCCGTCGGCGCCGTTGCGGCCGAGCCACGCCGAGAGCATCTTGCCCTCGGTCTGCGCGCCGAAGAACGCGTCGACGCAGCCGGTCTCCTTGTTGCTGGCGGTGCCGTTGCCCCACACGTCGTCCGAGCCGCTGAACGTGGTGTTGGTGGCCGCGTCCTGGCAGACCAGGGTGGTGTGGCTCGGGTCCTTCATGGAGTAGGTGCTGCCCGACAGGGTGGTGGTCAGGGTGACCGGGCCGTTCCAGGCGCCGGTGCCGGTGCCGCGCATGACGTGTTCCTGCGTACGCAGCACCGTGCCGGAGAGGGCGTCGACGTCGACGGTGAGCCGGCTCGGGCCGTCGGTGCTGGTGCCGCGCACCGTGGTCTCCCAGGCCAGCGCCGGCCGGGCGCCGAGGGTGTAGACCACCAGCGTGCTGCCCTCGACGGTGGTGACCGTCTTGAGCTGGGCGCGGGCGGTCTGCTCGGCGGCCGCCGCGGTCAGCTTCGGCGTGGTGGCGAGGTTGCCGATGGCGTGCTGCTGCGCGACCGAGGCGTACTTCAGGTTGCCGGCGGCGTCGGTCGCCAGCACGAAGTCACCACCGGTGACCGGGAGGCCCTTGTAGGTACGGTCGTAGGCGACGTACTGCGTGCCCTCGGAGGAATACACCTGCTTCTGCACGAACGCCTCGTCGGCGCTCGCGTGCAGGTACGAGGGGCGGGAGGCTACCAGCGCGCTGGCCGCCTTGGCGGCGAGCGTACGGGCCTGGGCGGCGTCGGGGGCGGGACTGGGCGGGGCGGCCTGCACGGCCGCTGCGGTGCCAGCGGCGATCAGGCCGGCCGCGGCCGCGCCCGAGAGCGCGGCAAGGCGGGGTGAGAGCTTCAAGGGGGTATGCTCCTGTTCCTCGGCGCGCCGCACGGAGCCCGGTGGGGGCGCGTGGCGCGGTGTAGCCATGAGGCGGGCGACGGCCGTTCTCCGAGGCTTGCCGGCGTGGCCCCGGTTCGACAGATCGACCGCCTGAGCCGCCGGGGGTCGGCGACTCGTGGAGCACAATCACACGGCCCCGAGGCCGGAGCAATGGGTGGCCCAGGCGACCGTCGGCTATCGGTCACCACACGGAGGGGTGACACCCAGGAAGCCATGATCTTCAATAGCCCCTGATCAGGGCGAATGGCTTCCCGAGGGGCCGGTCATGCATCCAATTCGCGGTGAGTTGCCGCTCTCTGCTGATGGCGCGCATTCCCCCTCGGTCAAGGCGTCGATCACCCCACGCCTTCCGGGCCACCCCTACCTGCCGATCGGGCCTGCGATGATCATCCGTCCGACCGATGGCACGGCCTCGCTTCCGGGCGGTCGCCGATCGGGTAAGGGCCGCCGGGTCGAGGGCGGCGACCGCCGGGGCCGGCAAGGAGACATCCGGCCCGTCCGATGTGGTCGGTTCCTCGGTGGTGTCGAGGGTGCGACGGTACCGCTCCGGCCACTTTCGTTTGCTGCGTAGAAAAGTACTCACGGAACCAACGAAAGCTATGGACAGGCTGAGAGTAAGTCAGTAGTGTCGGGCACCATCAATATGTTTCGTCGAGATGAACTACCGGCACAGTAGCTCTCGACTGTGGCCCTCAGGCGGCGCAACCCGTCAGGAGACCACGACCGGCCAGCGATGGCCGTACCCCGGGTCAACGCCATAACGGCGGCCCCGCCTCACGGGCCGACCGACCGTCCGTACCCGACCCGTCAGCTCCGACGCACCACGCCGCGCGCGGCGATCCGACGCCGACGCGGTGACAGTCCTCCATGCACATCGGACGACCGTGGCCGCCCGGCCACGGCCGGGGATCCCGTGCGGCCTGGGAGGGGCCGCATGGGCTGCAGCGAGCCGGCACCTTCAGCTCCGCCGGACCGACGACACCTGACGCACGTTCCGCCCGCTGTCTCCCGGACCGTGAAAGAGGCTTCCATGAATCCACATCCACCGCGGCGCCGGCGCTCCCTGAGCCGGCTCCGGAGATCGGTGGCCGCCCTCGCCGCCCTGGCATTGCTGACCACCGGCCTCTCCCCGTCCCCGGCGAACGCGCGGCCGCTCGGCCCGGACCGGTCGACGTCAGCGGCCGCCCCCCTGCAGGCCCAGGTGCTCACCTGGACGGCGGGTGACAACTTCCTGGCCTACCGGTCGGCGCCCACCACGGCCGTCGCCGGCCCGGCCACCCTCGTCTTCGAGAACAGCGCCGCCACCGGCAACACCACCGGGATGCAGCACACCCTGACGTTCGAGACCGGCGATCCGCGGTACAACAGCGACGTCGACGTCAACATCCTGGCCGACCCGACGGACGCCAACGGGGGCCGTTGGACGGTCGACGTGGTGCTCTCCCCGGGCACCTACCGGTACTTCTGCTCCATCCCCGGCCACGGCAACATGACGGGCCTGCTGGTGGTCAGCGGCGGTTCCTCGGACACCACCCCGCCGACCGTCACCGCCGCGGTGACCGGCCAGAAGGACGCCAACGGGGCCTACGTGGGCAGCGCCACGGTGACCCTGTCCGCGTCCGACACCGGCTCGGGTGTGGACCGGGTCGAGTACGCCCTGGACGGCGGCCCGTACGGCACCTACTCGGCGCCGGTGACGGTGAACCAGCCGGGTCAGCACACGGTGAGTTACCGGGCGACCGACAAGGCCGGCAACACCTCGTCGGTCCAGCAGGTGTCGTTCACGGTGGTCGAGCCGGCCCCGGCGGACACCACGCCGCCGACCGTCACG
>NZ_JAPDPH010000198.1 GCF_026013475.1 Micromonospora yasonensis
TCCTCCTCGGGCAGGTCCACCAGCTCGGACTCGATCTTGGCGTCCATGAAGACCGCCTCGGCCGGCGCCACCAGGCCGCGCAGCTCGTCGAGGAACTCGGCGTTGCCCAGCTCGGCCTCGTCGACGTTGAAGACGTAGAGGAACGGCTTGGTGGTGAGCAGGTGCAGCTCGCGCAGGTGCTCCAGCTCGATCTTGGCGGCCGCGGCGCCCGCGTACAGGGTGGTGCCGCTGTCCAGGACATCAACGGCCTTCTTGGCGGCCTCGACCGCGGCGGCCCGGTCCTTGCGGAGCTTGGCCTCCTTCTCCAGCCGGGGCAGCGCCTTCTCCAGGGTCTGGAGGTCGGCCAGGATCAGCTCGGTGTTGATCGTCTCGATGTCGTCGGCCGGGGAGACCTTGCCGTCGACGTGCACCACGTTCGGGTCGGAGAAGGCGCGCACCACCTGGCAGATCGCCGAGGCGTCGCGGATGTTCGCCAGGAACGCGTTGCCCCGGCCCTGCCCCTTGGAGGCGCCCCGGACCAGGCCGGCGATGTCGACGAACGAGACCGGCGCCGGCAGCACCTTCTGCGAGCTGAAGATCTCGGCGAGCTTGGTCAGCCGCTCGTCGGGGAGCCCGACCACGCCGACGTTCGGCTCGATGGTGGCGAACGGGTAGTTCGCGGCGAGCACGTCGTTCTTGGTCAGCGCGTTGAACAGGGTGCTCTTGCCCACGTTGGGCAGGCCGACGATGCCGATGGTGAGACTCACGACGAGCCAGCTTACGCGGTTCGCCGCCGGCCGCGGGCAGGCAGGTCCGCCCGGGCCGGAAAGGGACGACGGTCACCGGGTACGCGCGTCGCGGGCTCAGCCGGACTGGGCGGTCAGCAGCCGGGGCTCGATCCGGGTCTCCCGCGCGGTGCCGTCGCCGACCCGGGTCACCTCGTACGCGGCCACGCCCGCCCGGTCGGCCACCGCCTCGACCAGCTCGGTGCCCCGGTAGACCAGGCCGACCCCGTCGTCGGTGCAGTGGCTGGTCGGCAGGGCGCCCTCGGCGACCAGCCGGTGCATCAGCGGCCGGCGCTGCTCCTCGCTGTCGTAGTGCACGCCGTTGCCGTACGGGAGCCAGCCGAGCCCGTCGGTGAACGGGCGCAGGTCCGGCCCGTAGCTGTCGGTTGCGCCGCCGAGGTGCCAGCAGATCGATCCGGCGGAGACGCCGCCCAGCACCACGCCGGCCTGCCAGCACTCGTGCAGGATGTCCGGCAGCCCGTGCACCCGCCAGACCGCGCAGAGGTTGGCGACGCTGCCGCCGCCGACCCAGATGACGTCCTGGGCGAGCAGGTGTGCCCGGATGTCGTCGACGTTGGGCATCGGGAACAGGGCCAGGTGGGACGCGCGGAACCGGGTGCCGGCGAAGGCGCCGTGGAAGAGCGTCAACGAGGTGGGCTGGTCACCGACCGCCTGGTTCAGGTAGCAGATCCGCGGTGTGTCGCCGGCCTGGGCCAGCTCGGCCATCAGGTCGAAGACGGGCCCGGGCTTGACGTCCCACGGGCCGCGGCGACGGCTGCTGAAGCCCATGCTGGTGGCGACGATGGTCGGTGCGCTGGCGGGCACGGTCTCCTCCTCCGGTCGGCGACGGTCACGATCATCATGCCCCTCGGGCTCGTCCGCCTCCGGCCGGGTCAGCCGGCGAGCAGGCGGGGCAACCCGGCCGGTCCGTCGCCCCACCCGGGCAGGGCGCCGGGCGGCAGATCGGCCGCGGCGGCCCGGGGGAGGACGAACCGGTGCGCCGCCGCGGGGCCGGCCGCGTACGACTGGTCGAGCAGCCAGCGGACCTCGTCGACGGTCCAGCCCAGCCCGGCCCGGCCGGCGATCTCTCGCACCAGGCGCACCCCGACCCAGGTGTCGTCGTCGTAGAAGCGCATGCACCAGTGATGTGCCCACATGCCGAGCGCGCGGAGCCCGGCCGCGTCGAGCGAGCCGGCGAGCCGGCCGCAGGCGGTCTCGCCGAAGGCGCGCCCCGGGTCATCGGCCCGGTCCCGTTCGATCGCGCCGTACGCGGCCGGCGCCACCACCCGCATCCGGTCGTAGAAGCCCTGCACCACCGCGCGGTCCAGCCCTGTCCGCCCCGACCGCATCAGCGGGCACCTCGCCCGGCCACGCTCGCCATTCCCCGCACCTTTTCTTGAGTTGGTGGCGGGACCGTACCGGCCACTACCGACACTTTGCGCGCCGGAATCCGTTGCCACGCCAGGGATAGCCGCCCTGAGCTGGAGCATCCTCGTCGCGGCAGGCCCGCTTTCCGCCGTCCCGCATCCCGCGTCCCCGCGAGGCCGAGATGGCTCGCGGCAGCCTTTCGAGCTGATGTCGCAGACGACTCACCGGGGACGAGTCCGGCGGGCGACCCCGGCGGGCGCATCGTTGGCGGGCGAGTCGTTGGTGATGTCAGCTCGAAAGGAAGCCAGAAGTGGTAACCGGGCCCGACCGCCCGGTCGGCGGGGTGAAGCTCGGGTCGGCGCCGGGGAGGCCGGGAGCGGCGCGCCACGGCCAGGTCCGAATCCCGCCAGCCGATGGCTGGACCTGCGAGGCAGGATCGATGGCGTGGAGTTGGACTTCGAACGGTGCTACCGAGCGGTCGACAGCCGCGACCAGCGGTTCGACGGCTGGTTCTACACCGGCGTGACCTCGACCGGAATCTACTGCCGGCCGTCCTGTCCGGCGGTGACGCCAAAACGACAGAATGTCCGGTTCTTCCCGTCCGCCGCCGCCG
The DNA here is from genome assembly GCF_026013475.1 of Micromonospora yasonensis. Classification (GTDB taxonomy): domain Bacteria; phylum Actinomycetota; class Actinomycetes; order Mycobacteriales; family Micromonosporaceae; genus Micromonospora; species Micromonospora yasonensis. Next base: position 2,746 of record NZ_JAPDPH010000198.1, read on the forward strand.
CGCAGGGCGCGGGCCTGCGGGCCTGCCGCCGCTGCCGGCCCGACGCCGCCCCCGGCTCGCCGCAGTGGGACGTCCGGGCGGACGTGGTGGGGCGGGCGATGCGGCTGATCGCGGACGGGGTGGTCGACCGGGACGGGGTGCCGGGGCTGGCGGCCCGGCTCGGCTACACCGAGCGGCACCTGCACCGGATGCTGCACGCCGAACTGGGCGCCGGGCCGCTCGCGCTGGCCCGGGCGCAACGCGCGCAGACCGCCCGGATCCTGATCGAGACCACCGGCCTGGGGATGGCCGAGATCGCGTTCGCCGCCGGCTTCGGCAGCGTCCGGCAGTTCAACGACACGGTCCGCGAGGTGTACGGGGCCACCCCGTCGGAGCTGCGGGTCACCCGGGCCGGGCGACCGGTGGCGAGCGGGGCGGGCACGATCTCGCTGCGGCTGGCGTACCGGCCGCCGTTGCCCGCGGCGGCGCTGCTGGACTTCCTCGCCCTGCGGGCGCTGCCCGGTGTGGAGGAGGTGCGCGACGGGACGTACCGGCGTGGGGTGCGGCTGCCGCACGGCGCCGGCACGGTCGCGCTGACCCCGACCGACGGACACGTGGCCGCCACGCTGCGCCTGACCGACCTGCGCGACCTGGCGCCCGCGGTGGCCCGCTGCCGCCGCCTGCTCGACCTGGACGCCGACCCGGTGGCGATCGACGCCACCCTGGCCGGCGACCCCGCCCTGGCGGCGGCGGTCCGGGCGGAGCCCGGCGTCCGCCTGCCGCACGCGGTGGACGGCTTCGAGATGGCCGTCCGCGCGATCACCACCCAGCAGATCTCCCTGGCCTCCGCCCGCACCACCCTCACCCACCTCCTCGCCACCGCCACCCCCGCCCCGCCGGACGAGGACGGCGGTGACACGCCCGGGCTGCGGGCGTTCCCCACCGCCGAGGAGGTCCTGGGGGCGCCGGACAGCGCGTTCCGGATGCCGGCCGCGCGGCGGCAGACGCTGCGGACCGTGGCGCGGGCGGTGGCCGAGGGGGACCTCGACCTGGAGCCGGGTGGGGACCGCGAGGAGGCGGTCCGGCGGCTCGTCGCGCTGCCCGGGATCGGGCCGTGGACCGCCGGCTACGTGGCGATGCGGGCCCTCGGCGACCCCGACGTCCTCCTCCCCACCGACCTGGGCGTGCGCCGGGGCGCCGGCGCGCTCGGCCTGCCCGACGACCCGAAGACCCTGAACGCGTACGCGGACCGCTGGCGTCCCTGGCGGTCGTACGCGGTGATCCGACTCTGGAGAGCGGCATGACCACACTGGACAGCACCGTCATCGACACCCCCGCCGGGCCGCTGAGCGTCCTCGCCGGGCCCACCGGGGCGGTACGCGCCGCCGGGTTCACCGCCGAACCGGCGGCCCTGGTGCCGCTGCTGCACCCCAGCCTGCGCGGCGACCTGCGGGACCGGGCCGACCTCGGGCCGGTGACCGCCGCGGTGCGGGCGTACCTGGCCGGTGACCTGGGCGCGATCGACGCGGTCGAGGTGGAACAGCACACCGACGGCGTCTTCCTGGCGCACGCCTGGCAGGTGCTGCGCGATGTCAAGCCCGGCGAGCCCGTGACGTACACCGCGTTCGCCGGCCTGGCCGGGCGGCCCGCGGCGGTCCGGGCCGCCGCGGCCGCCTGCGCCCGCAACGCCGCCGCCCTCTTCGTCCCTTGCCACCGGGTGCTGCGCACTGACGGCACGCTCGGGGGCTACCGGTGGGGGCTGGACGTGAAGAAATGGCTTCTCGGGCATGAGGGACGCCTGACGGCAAGCTGACAGCGGTACCGTCGCCCCCTGCCGCTACCGTCGGGTAGTGCCTGCCCAGAGCGACGGCAGCCAGACGGCACCGAGTTCGCCTGGCTGCTGCTCGCCGCCCTGGCCGCCACGGCGGCGAGCCTGGCCGTGTCGCCGACGTCTACGCCCACCTGCAACGCCTCCCGGCCGGCTGCCACAACCGCTGGCAGTCTGGCCAGCTCCTCTCCCGGATCACCAGCGACCTGTCGGTGATCCGCCGGTTCCTCTCCTTCGGCCTGCTCTTCCTGGTGCTCAACCTGGTCACCTACGCCGCCGTGGTGGTGCTGCTGATCCGGCTGCACCCGTGGCTGGGCCTGCTGGTGGCGGCCAGCGCGGCACCGCTGTTCGTGATCAGCCGGCGGTTCGCCCGGCACTACCACGCGACCTCCCGCCAGATGCAGGAACAGCAGGGCGACGTCGCCACCCTGGTCGAGGAGACCGCGCAGGGGCTACGCACCAGGCCGGGGTGCTCGACGAGCGGCCCATGGTGGCCGAACCGGAGCGGCCGGTACGGTTGCCCGCCGGCCCCTGCCGGGGCACGGTGCTGTTCCGGTCGGTCACCTTCGGCTACCGGCCGGACGCGCCGATCCTGGCCGGGCTGGAGCTGACCGTGCCGGCCGGGCAGACCGTCGCGCTGATCGGGTCGACCGGCGCCGGTAAGTCCACCGTCGCCAAGCTGCTCGCCCGGTTCCACGACCCGGCCTCCGGCACGGTCAGCCTCGACGGGGTGGACCTGCGGGACCTGGCCGACGCCGAGCTGCGCCGGGCGATCGTCCTGGTGACCCAGGAGAACCACCTGTTCCGCGGCTCGGTGGCGGAGAACATCCGGTTCCGCCGGCCGGACGCCGACGACGCGGCGGTGGAGGCCGCCGCCCGGGCCATCGGCGCGCACGACTTCATCGCCGCGCTCCCCGACGGGTACGCCACCGACGTGCACCGCCGGGGCGGCCGGCTCTCGGCCGGGCAGCGCCAGCTCGTCGCGTTCGCCCGGGCGTTCCTGGCCGACCCGCGCGTGCTGATCCTGGACGAGGCGACCTCGTCGCTGGACGTACCCACCGAGCGCCTGGTGCAGCGGGCGCTGCGCAGCGTGCTGCGGGACCGTACCGCCCTGGTCATCGCGCACCGGCTCTCCACCGTGGAGACCGCTGACCGGGTGCTGGTGCTGGACGGCGGCCGGATCGTCGAGGACGGGTCACCGGCCGAGCTGGCCGCCAGCGGTGGCCGGTACGCCGCCCTGCACCGCCGGTGGCGGGACTCGCTGATCTGACTTCGCGGGGCCGCGCGGCGGCCGGTGCTGCGGCTACACTTCTCGATCATCGATCGGCCCCGTCCCCGGGCCCGCCCCGGATGACCCGACCCCAGACGTCGACCGGGCCGATCGGCATCGCCGACACGGGGAGGTTCGCGGCGTGCGTATCCGCCGACGCGTGGTTGTTGCCGGAGTGGCCGTCGCCTGCACGATCGGGGCGACCGCAGTGGGGTTGAGCCGGGGTGGTGACGTCGACCGGTCGCCGGTCGCCGCGACGGCCGTCGAGCAGCCGGGAGGCGCCGCCGCGACGGACGGCCCGGCGGCCGCCGCGCAGGCAGACCCAGGCGGCCGGGCCGGCCGTACCGCCACCGGTGGCCGGCCCGCGTCCACCGGCGCCGCCCCGGCGATCGCCGCCCGGCCGGCCGCCCAGGTGGCCGCAGCCGCCCCCGCCTCGGTCGCCTACCTGCGCGAGCGTTACGGCGTCTCGGCCACCGAGGCGGCCCGGCGGCTCGCCCTGCAGGAGTTCTCCGGTCCGCTCGCCGACCGGCTGGCCGCCGACCAGCCCGACGTGTACGGCGGCATGTGGCTGGACCAGACGGCCGGCGGGGTGCTCGTCGTCGCGGCCACCGACCCCGCCGCCGTGCGCCCGGCCGTGGCCGGCGCGCCGGACGCCGCGCACGTCCGGGTGGTGGCGGTACGTCACTCGCTGCGCCAGCTCACCGACGCCGCGGCCCGGCTGGCCGCCGCGCTGGACGGGACGGCCGGCGAGGACGTCCTGGTGGACCCGCAGCGCAACGCGCTGTCGGTGGTCACCGGGGGGCGGATCGCGGCCGACGACGGCCGGCTGACCGAGGCGCTCGCCGCCGCCGGCGTGCCCGCGACGGCCCGGCCCCGGGCGGCGGGCGCCGTGCCGAAGGCGTGCGACCCGCGCTACTGCGCGCAGGCACCGATGCGCGGCGGGATCCGGCTGGACGTGCCGCGCGACGACGGCACGGTCGGCGGCTGCACGGTCGGCTTCAACATCCGCTCCCGGACCGGGAAGTGGTACATCCTGACCGCCGGGCACTGCGTGGTCGGCGGGCGGCACCAGCAGGTCGACAAGACGTGGCACCAGTTCCTCGGGCCGAAGGTGCCGGTCTCGGTCGAGTCCACCGCCCCGGTGCTGGCCGAGAACGCCTTCCCCAACGACTACGCGATCATGCCGTACCAGCCGGGGGCGCTGGAGCGCTGGAAGTACCCCGGTGCCGCCGGGCCGAGCCTGGTCAACTACTGGTGCGTGGCCGACAACCCGGGCTGCACGACCAGCCGGGACGTGTCGATCACCGGGTACGTGCCGTACGCCGCGATCCAGATCGGCTGGGTGGTCTGCGCGACCGGGTCCGCGTACACGCCGAAGTCCGGCGAGGTCTACGTCGACTCCGGCGCCGGCGCCGGCTACCTGCCGGGCACCCGGTGCGGTGAGATCTACAGCAAGACCGACAGCAGCAAGGGCGGCGGCATCGACGTACACATCTGCGCCCGGCCGGGCGACAGCGGCGGCCCGCTCTTCACCGAGTCCGACGGCAAGGCGTTGGGCATCCTCTCCGACGGCGACCCCAATTCGGGCCCGTGCGCCGACCCGAACGAGCGCAACCACTACGCCCCGGTCTCCACGATCCTGGCCCGGGTCAACGCGTTGCAGGGCGGTCCGGGCGCCTTCCAGATCGCCACCCGGGGTCCGGGGACCGGCCTGATCGCCCGCTGACCGCCCGCCATCGGCTGTCCGGCGGCGCGGCGCCCGACGCGCCGTGCCCGGACAGCCTTGGCGCCGACACCCGGCAAAGCTGTGGAGCCTCGCGTCACCGGGTGCCTACGATCGGGCGATGACCGATACGGCGAGGACGGCCCGCGCCGGGGTCCCCGAGCGTCCCACCCTGGACGGCATCGAGGAGACCTGGGCGCGCCGCTGGCAGGAGGACGGCACCTACGCGTTCGACCGCTCGAAGGAGCGGGCGGACGTGTACGCGATCGACACCCCGCCGCCGACCGTATCCGGCGAGCTGCACATGGGGCATGTCTTCTCGTACACGCACACCGACACGGTGGCCCGGTTCCAGCGGATGCGCGGCCGGACGGTCTTCTACCCGATGGGCTGGGACGACAACGGCCTGCCCACCGAGCGACGGGTGCAGAACGTGTACGGGGTGCGCCCCGACCCGGCGCTGCCGTTCGACCCGGACTGGCGTCCGCCGGCCACCCCGGTGACCGACGACGCCCGGAAGAACCCGACGGCCATCTCCCGGCGCAACTTCATCGAGCTGTGCGAGCTGCTCACCGTGCAGGACGAGAAGGTCTTCGAGGCGCTGTGGCGGCGGCTCGGGCTGTCCGTGGACTGGTCGCTGACGTACACCACGATCGGGCGGGTGGCCCGGGCGACCAGCCAGCGGGCGTTCCTGCGCAACCTGGCCCGGGGCGAGGCGTACCAGGCCGAGGCGCCGACGCTCTGGGACGTCGGGTTCGCCACCGCGGTCGCCCAGGCGGAGCTGGAGGACCGGGAGCGGCCCGGCGCGTACCACCGGCTGCGGTTCCACGCGCCAGACGGCCGGGAGGTGCTGATCGACACCACCCGCCCGGAGCTGCTGCCGGCCTGCGTGGCGCTGGTCTGTCAGCCCGGCGACGAGCGGTACGCGGACCTGGTCGGCAGGTCTGTGCGTACCCCGCTATTCGGGGTCGAGGTGCCGGTGCGCGCGCACCCGCTGGCGGACCCGGCCAAGGGCACCGGCATCGCGATGGTCTGCACCTTCGGCGACCTGGCCGACGTGACCTGGTGGCGGGACCTGGAGCTGGACACCCGGGTGGTGATCGGCCGGGACGGCCGGCTGCTCCCCGAGCCGCCCCCAGGCGTGCCCGCCGAGCCGTACGCGGCGCTGGCCGGGCAGACCACAACGGCTGCCCGGCGGACGGTCGTGGCACTGCTGGCCGACGCCGGCGATCTGGTCGGCGAGCCGCGCCCGATCACCCACCCGGTCAAGTTCTACGAGCGCGGTGACCGGCCACTGGAGATCGTCTCCACCCGGCAGTGGTACCTGCGCAACGGTGGGCGGGACGCCGCCCTGCGCGAGGAACTGCTGGCCCGGGGCCGGGAGCTGCACTGGGTGCCGGAGCACATGCGGCACCGCTACGAGCACTGGGTGGGCGGGCTGACCGGCGACTGGCTGGTCAGCCGGCAGCGGTTCTTCGGCGTGCCGGTGCCGGTGTGGTACCGGCTCGACGACGCTGGCGAGCCGGACTGGTCCCACCCTCTCATACCGGACGAGTCGATGCTGCCGGTCGATCCGTCCAGCGAGCCGCCGCCGGGCTACGAGGAGGCACGGCGCGGGGTGCCGGGCGGCTTCGTCGGCGACCCGGACGTGCTGGACACCTGGGCCACCTCGTCGCTGACCCCGCAGATCGTCGGCGGCTGGGAGACCGACCCGGACCTGTTCCGCCGGGTCTTCCCGATGGACCTGCGGCCGCAGGGGCACGACATCATCCGGACCTGGCTCTTCGCCACCCTGCTCCGGGCCCACCTGGAGTTCGGTGTGCTGCCGTGGCGGGACGTGGAGCTGTCCGGCTGGATCCTGGACCCGGACCGGAAGAAGATGTCCAAGTCGAAGGGGAACGTGGTCACCCCGATGGGGCTGCTGGAGCAGCACGGCTCGGACGCGGTCCGCTACTGGGCGGCCAACGGCAAGCCCGGCATGGATCTCTCCTTCGACCCGGCGCAGATCAGGGTGGGCCGCCGGCTCGCCACCAAGCTGCTCAACGCGTCGAAGTTCGCGCTCGGGCTGGGCGCCGCCGACGCGTTGCGTGCCCCGTACGACAACTCCAGCTCGGCGCGTCTGACGCCGCGCCACGACCTGGAGCTGTCGGCCACGGAGCCGCTGGACACCGCCATGCTCACCGAACTCTCCGGCGTGGTCGCCGCCGCGACCACGGCCTTCGACGGGTACGACCACACGGCCGCGCTGATGGCCACGGAGGCGTTCTTCTGGCGGTTCTGCGACGACTACATCGAGCTGGTGAAGGAACGCGCCTACGGCACCGGGCCGGGAGCGGACTCGGCCCGGGCGGCGCTGGCGACCGCGCTCTCGGTGCAGTTGCGGCTCTTCGCGCCGGTGCTGCCCTTCGTCACCGAGGAGGTCTGGTCCTGGTGGCGGTACGGCTCGGTGCACCGCGCGACCTGGCCCACCACGTACGAGGTGGGTCGGGCCACCCAGGGGCCGGGTGACCCGGAGCTGCTCCGGCTGGCGGCGGACGCGTTGGGCCAGGTGCGCCGGGCCAAGTCGGAGCGGAAGCTGTCGATGAAGGCGGACGTCCCGCTGGCCGAGGCGCTCGGTCCGGCCGCCCTGCTCGACCAGCTCACCCTGGTCGCCGACGACCTCCGCGCGGCCGGCCGGATCGGCAAGCTAGACCTCCTCCCGGACCGCACCCCGGAACTGGTCATCGCCTGCGCCTTCTGAGGTGCAAGGAGGGGCCCCCTGTTAACGCCTGGCGTATAGCAGGGGGCCCCTTTTAACACCCGTGCCGTGCCGCCCCGCGCGGCGCTGCTTCCGGTTGTTGCCGCGCGGGCGGCCGGGCGGTGTTAACAGGGGGCCCCTCCTCTACCGGAGGCGTTAAAAAGGGGCCCCTCCTTTCACTTCAGCTGGTCTCGCCGGCCACGCTGAAGGAGCGGAGGCGGTCGATGGCGAGGACCGTGGCGCCGACCGCGACCAGGGCGGTGAGGACGGCGGCGACCGGCACCGAGACAGTGGTGCCGAGCAGGTCGGTCGGGGCCATCCGGTCGGTCAGCGCGATCACCCACTGCTGGATGGAGAGCACCTTGGTGCCGTCCACGAACCGGCCGAGCAGCCCCTCCCAGATCAGCACGTAGACCAGGCCGAGCAGGACCGGCCGGCGGGTCAGCAGGCTGAGCGCCAGGAACAGCGCCGAGTACGCCAGCGCGCCCAGCGCCGACCCGGCGGCGAGCGCCAGTCCGAGGCGTACCGAATGGGCGAGCACGCCCGCGACGTAGAGCGGGATCGCGACGGTGACCGCGGTGACCCCGGCCGCCACCGCCAGCTTGGGCAGCACGATCTGCCAGCGCGGCAGCGGCTTGGTGAGGATGTGCACCACCGTGCCGTCGTCGATCTCGGCGCCGAGCACGCCGGTGCCGACGATCAGCGCCACCACCGGCAGCACCACGGCGAGCCCGAGGCCGACCAGCACCGGCGGCCCCCACTGGCCCGGGTCGACGCCGAGCGAACGGGAGACGATCGCGAGCACCAGCAGCAGCACGGGCAGCGGGAGCAGCAGCAGGAACCGGCGCCGGCCGAAGAGTCCGCGCGCGGTGATCCAGGTAACCGTCGACATGTCAGGCCCCCACCAGGTAGGAGAAGACGCTCTCCAGGGATTCGTCCTCGGGCGTCAGCGACCGGACCCGGACGCCCCGGGCCAGCGCGATCTTCGGCAGCGCCCGGGTGAAGGCGCCGTAGTCCCCGGCCCGTACGGTCAGCCCGTCCCGGCCCAGCTCCACCCCGGTCACCGACGCCTCGGCGATCAGCGCGACCGCGAGGGCACGGTCGTCGGTGGAGCGGACCCGGAAGACGTGCGGCCGGTTGGTCATCAGCCGGCGGATGGTCCGGTAGTCGCCGGAGGCGGCCAGCCGCCCGGCGACCATCACCTGCACGGTGCCGGAGACCTGCTCGACCTCCTCCAGGATGTGCGAGCTGAACAGGATGGTCCGGCCGGCGTCGCCGAGCCGGTGCAGCAGGGCCATCATGTGCAACCGTTGCCGCGGGTCCATCCCGTTGAACGGTTCGTCGAGCAGCAGCACGTCCGGGTCGTGCACCAGCGCGGCGGCCACCCGGGTGCGCTGCCGCATGCCCTTGGAGTACGTGCCGATCCGCCGGTCCTGCGCGTCGGCCATCTCGACCAGGTCGATGGCCCGGCGGGCCGCCGCCTCCGGGTCGGGCAGCCGGTGCAGCTTCGCGCTGGCCAGCACGAATTCGTACGCCGTGAGGAAGGTGTGCACCGCCTCCCGCTCGCTGACCAGGCCCAGCCGCCGGTAGACCGCCGGGTTGCGCCAGGTCGGCTCGCCGTCGAGGGTGACCGCACCCCGGGACGGGGCGAGGAAGCCGGCCATCATGTGCAGCAGGGTGGTCTTCCCGGCACCGTTCGGCCCGAGCAGGCCGGTCACCCCCGGCCCGAGCCGCATGGTGACGTCGTTGACCGCCACCACGTTGCCGTACCAGCGGGAGACGCCGGCGAGGTCGAGGGTGGCGGCGGGGGTGGCCGGGGCCGTCACCTCCGCGCTGATCGTGGTCATCGGGCGGCCACCTTCCGGTATCGCAGCAGCAGCAGGGCGACGCAGCCGGCCACCAGCAGCACGGCGGCGGCCACGTAGACCGGCCCGAAGTCGCCGATCTGATCTTCGGTCTGCCCACCGGGTACGAGCAGGTCGCCGAGGGTGTACTGGCCGACAGCATGGATCAGGGCGGTGGGCGAGCCGAGCATCGCCAGCTCGTTGACCGTACGGGACGGCATGATCGACAGGATGCCGACGATCGGGGCGGTCATCAGGAACACGGCCACGATGCCACCGGCGGCGAACGCCCGCTTGCCGGTGAACGAGGCGATGAGCAGCCCGACCGAGGCGAAGACCACCGCCCACAGGGCCGCGTAGAGCAGGCCGGGGAGCAGGTCGCCCAGCTCCGTCCAGACCCCGTGCAGCCCGTCCTTGGTGGTGAACGCCGCGCCGAGGAACATCACCAGCTGCGGCGCGCCGAGCAGCAGCCAGAGCGCGCTGACCAGCGCGCCGAGCTTGGCCAGGGCGTAGTCGCCGCGCGGCAGCGGGCGGGAGAAGTAGAGCGGCAGCACGCCGCTGAGCAGGTCGCGGGAGACCAGCTCCGGCCCGACCACCGCGACGAAGAAGATCACCAGCCAGCTCATCGCGTCCGCGAACTGGGCGTACGTCATGACCACCTGGCCGGTCTGGGTCCGGACCGCGGTCAGCCCGGCGGCCACCACCAGCACGATGCCCATGACCAACCAGGGGAAGATCTTCGCCTTGGCGGAGCGGCCCAGC
>NZ_JAPDPH010000199.1 GCF_026013475.1 Micromonospora yasonensis
TGGTCGAGAACGCCGGCCCCGACCGGTTCCTGCACCTGGTCGGGCCGGGCTCTACCTGGCCCACCAGGACACCGCGCTGGGCGTGGCCCGGCTCGCCCTGGGCTACCCGCCGTATGCGCTGCTGCTGCTGATCACGGTCTGGGCGGTGCGCCGGGTCACCCGGGAGACCGCGCCGACGACGCCGCTGCCGGGGGCCTGAGCCCCGCCGGCCGTACCCGGGGGCCGGCCGGCGGGAGTGACGCGGGTCAGGCCCGGTCGCGGGTGCGCTCGACGCTGTCCGGGCCAAGGATCACGCCACGGACCTCGTCCTCCACCGCCGCCGTGCACACGAAGATCAGCTCGTCGCCGGCCTCGATCGGGTCGTCCGGGCTGGGCACCAGCACCCGCTTGCCGCGCAGGATCGCCACCAGGGCGGCGTCCCGGGGGATCGGCACCGCGTGGATCGGCTGGCCCACGTACGGGGCGCTGGGCGGCAGGGTGATCTCGACCAGGTTCGCCTCGCCCTGCCGGAAGGTCATCAGCCGGACCAGGTCGCCGACGGTGACCGCCTCCTCGACCAGGGCGGCCATCACCCGCGGCTTGCTCACCGCGACGTCGACGCCCCACTGCTCGGTGAAGAGCCACTCGTTCTCCGCCCGGTTGACCCGGGCGACCACGCGGGGTACCGCGAACTCGGTCTTGGCCAGCAGGGACACCACCAGATTGACCTTGTCGTCGCCGGTGGCGGCCACCACCACGTCGCAGCCGGCGACGTTGGCCTCCTCCAGGCTGGCCAGCTCGCACGCGTCGGCGAGCACCCACTCGGCTGCCGGCACCCGGTCGGGCCGCAGCATCTTGGGCTGCCGCTCGATCAGCATGACCTGGTGCCCGTTGTCGATCAGCTCCTGGGCGATCGACCGGCCCACGTTGCCGGCGCCCGCGATGGCGATGCGCATCGCTCAGTGCCCTCCTTCCGGCGGCGCCGCCGCCACCGACGTGACCGATCCGATGATGTCGTCGGTCACCAGCATGAAGACCTGGTCGCCCTCCTGCACCACCGTGGAGGCGGTGGGTAGCGTGCCGATCCCGAACCGGATGAGGTAGGCCACCCGGGCGCCCGCGGCGTCCTCCAGTTGGCGCAGCGGCCGGCCGACCCAGTCCTTGTGCACCGGCACCTCGATGATCGACACGGTGCTGGTCGGGTCGCGGAAGATCTCCACGTTCCCCTCGGGGACCAGGTGGCGCAGCATCCGGTCGGCGGTCCACCGGACGGTGGCCACGGTGGGGATGCCGAGGCGCTCGTAGACCTGCGCGCGGCGCTGGTCGTAGATCCGGGCGGCCACCCGCGAGACGCCGAAGGTCTCCCGCGCCAACCGGGCCGAGATGATGTTGGAGTTGTCGCCGCTGGAAACCGCCGCGAAGGCGTCGGCCCGCTCGATGCCGGCCTGGCGCAGCACCTCGCCGTCGAAGCCGGCGCCGGTCACGGTGATCCCGCCGAAGTCGGGCCCCAGCCGGCGGAACGCGTCGGCGTCCTGGTCGATCACCGCCACCGAGTGGCCCCGGGACTCCAGGCTGTGCGCCAGGGTCGATCCGACCCGGCCGCAGCCCATGATCACGACATGCACGGTGTCCGCTCCTCCCAGGTGCGCCCGCTGGCCGTCGTCTGCGAGCCTGCCACGTCCCCGCCGCGGGCGGGGGACCGACCGTACCGCGTGGGCGCGCACGAGGGTGATCAGGCACCCCCGGCGTTCGGCGCGCGGTGGTCGTACCCTTGGCGGTTGTGGCCAGACCCACCTCGCTGCTGAAGCGACTACTCCTCGGTCGACCGTTCCGGTCCGACCGCCTCCAGCACACCCTCCTGCCGAAGCGCATCGCGCTGCCGGTCTTCGCCTCCGACGCCCTGTCCAGCGTCGCGTACGCCCCGGACGAGATCCTGCTGACGCTCTCCATCGCGGGCGCGTCGGCGTTCCTCCTCTCGCCGTGGATCGCGCTCGCCGTGGTCGTGGTGATGCTCACGGTGGTGGCGAGCTACCGGCAGAACGTGCACGCCTACCCCTCAGGCGGCGGCGACTACGAGGTGGCCACGGTCAACCTCGGGCCGCGCGCCGGGCTCGCGGTGGCCAGCGCGCTGCTGGTCGACTACGTGCTCACCGTCGCGGTCTCGGTCTCCTCGGGCGTGGCGAACCTCGGCTCGGTGGTGCCGTTCGTGGCCGACCACAAGGTGCTGATCGCGGTCAGCGCGGTGGTGCTGCTCACCGCGATGAACCTGCGCGGCCTGCGCGAGTCGGGCACCGCGTTCGCCATCCCCACCTATGGTTTCGTGATCGTCATCGGCGGCATGCTGCTCACCGGGCTGTTCCGGATCTTCGTGCTCGGCGACGACCTGCGGGCGCCGAGCGCCGGCCTGGAGATCCACGCCGAGCACAACGTCACCGGCTTCGCGCTGATCTTCCTGCTGCTGCGCACCTTCTCCTCCGGCTGCGCCGCGCTGACCGGCGTGGAGGCGATCTCCAACGGCGTGCCCGCGTTCAAGGCGCCGAAGTCGAGGAACGCGGCGACCACGCTGCTGCTGCTCGGCACCATCGCGGTGAGCATGCTGGTCGGCATCATCCTGTTGGCGCGGCGGACCGGCCTGCAGTTCGTCGAGAGCCCGTCCCAGATCATCTCCGGGCCGCCGGGGTACGTGCAGAAGACCGTCACCGCCCAGCTCGGCGAGACGGTCTTCGGCAACGGCTCGGTGCTGCTCTACATCGTGGCCGCGATGACCGCGCTGATCCTGTTCCTGGCCGCGAACACCGCCTTCAACGGTTTCCCGGTGCTCGGCTCGATCCTCGCCCAGGACCGCTACCTGCCTCGCCAGCTGCACACCCGGGGCGACCGGCTGGCCTTCTCCAACGGCATCGTCTTCCTCGCCGTCTTCGCGGTGGTGCTGATCGTCGGTTTCCAGGCCGAGGTGACCCGGCTGATCCAGCTCTACATCGTCGGGGTGTTCGTCTCGTTCACCCTCTCCCAGGCCGGCATGATCCGGCACTGGAACCGGCACCTGCGCACCGAGCGGGACCCGGAGGCGCGGCGGCGGATGATCCGCTCCCGGGCGATCAACACCTTCGGCATGGCGCTGACCGGCGTGGTGCTGATCATCGTGCTGGTCACCAAGTTCCTGCTCGGCGCCTGGATCGCGATCGCCGCGATGGGCGTGATCTACCTGCTCATGCTGGCCATCCGCCGGCACTACGACCGGATCGCCGCCGAGCTGGAGCCGACCGAGCAGCGGGCCGTGCTGCCCGCCCGCAACCACGCCATCGTGCTGGTCAGCAAGCTGCACCAGCCGACCCTGCGGGCCATCGCGTACGCCCGGGCCACCCGGCCGGACACGCTGACCGCGGTGACCGTGAACGTGGACGAGAAGGACACCCGGGACCTGCAGGCGGACTGGGAGCGGCGTGAGCTGCCGGTGCCGCTGACCGTGATCGACTCCCCGTACCGGGAGATCACCCGGCCGATCCTCGACTTCGTCGCCTCGGTCCGGCGGGAGTCGCCCCGCGACGTGGTCACCGTCTTCATCCCGGAGTACGTGGTGGGCCGCTGGTGGGAGAACCTGCTGCACAACCAGAGCGCGCTGCGGCTCAAGGGGCGGCTGCTCTTCGAGCCGGGCGTGATGGTGACCAGCGTCCCCTGGCAGCTCGCCTCGACCGCCAGCAAGAACCTGGACCGGCTGGACGCCACGCTCAGCCGGGGGCCGGCGCGCGGGCCCCGGGTGGCGCCGCACAGCACCCTGCCGCCGGCCGTGTCTCCGGTCTCCGCCCCGACCGGGGAGAGCGGCCCGGCCGCCGGGGACCGCCGGTGACCGTGCCGATCGAGGCCCGACACGGGCTGGAGGAGGCCGAGCGGGTCGAGCTGACCGTGGACGCCGTGGCCCCCGGCGGGCACTGCGTGGCCCGGGTGGACGGCCAGGTGGTCTTCGTCCGGCACGCGTTGCCCGGCGAGCGGGTGGTGGCCGAGGTGACCGAGCTGCACCGGGGCTTCGCCCGGGCCGACGCGGTGGAGATCCTCGCCGCCTCCCCGGACCGGGTCGAGCCGCCCTGCCCGTACGCGAAGCCGGGCCGCTGCGGCGGCTGCGACCTGCAGCACGTCGCCCCCGGGGCGCAGCTCGACTGGAAGGCGGCCGTGGTGCGCGAGCAGCTCACGCGGCTGGGCGGCCGCACCGACGCCGAACTCGACGCGCTCGGCGTCCGGGTCGAGGCACTGCCCGGCGGGCCGCTGGGCTGGCGCTCCCGGGTCCGCTACGCGGTGGACGGCGCCGGCCGGGCCGGGCTGCTCAAGCACCGCTCGCACGAGGTGGTGCCGGTCGACCGCTGCCTGATCGCCCACCCGGCGATCCAGGAGCTGCCGGTGCTCGTCCCCAGCGGGGCCCGCTGGCCGGATGCGGACGCGGTCGAGACGGTCGCCTCCACCGGCGGGGACGTCAGCGTCGTGGCGTACGCCGGCGGGGAGCCGACCCCGGTGTGGGGGCCGGAGCGGGTCCGCGAGGTGGCCGCCGGCCGGGACTGGACGCTGCCCGCGTCCGGTTTCTGGCAGGTGCACCCGGCCGCGGCCGACACCCTGGTCGGGGCGGTCCTCGAGCTGCTCGACCCGCGTCCCGGCGAGACCGCCTGGGACCTGTACGGCGGCGCGGGCCTGTTCGCCGCGGCGCTGGCCGGCCGGGTCGGCGACGCCCGGGTCACCCTGGTCGAGTCGGCGCCGCAGGGCGTGGCGGCGGCCCGGGAGAACCTGGCCGACCTGCCCCGGGTGGAGGTGGTCGCGGCCCGGGTGGAGACCGCCCTGGCCCGCCGCCGGGTCACCGGCCCGGTGGACCTGGTGGTGCTGGACCCGCCCCGCTCCGGCGCGGGCGCCCCGGTGGTGCGCGACATCGTCGCCGCCGGCCCGCGGGCGGTGGCGTACGTGGCCTGCGACCCGGCCGCCTTCGCCCGGGACGTGCGCACGTTCACCGGGCTCGGCTGGCGGCTGGCCGCGCTGCGCGGCTTCGACCTGTTCCCGATGACCCAGCACGTCGAGCTGGTCGGGCTGTTCCTCCCACCAGCACGGTGACTAGCCTGGCCCGGTGAAGATCGTCGGGCTGATGTCAGGCACCTCGTACGACGGGGTGGACGTGGTGGCGGCCGAGTTCACCCGGGACGGGGAGACGCTGCGGTTGCGCCCGCTCGGGCACCGCAGCCTCGACTACGACGACGGGCTGCGGGCCGAGATCGGAGCGCTGCTGCCCCCGGCGGCCACCACGATCGAGGCGGTCTGCCGGCTGGACAACCGGCTCGGCGAGGTCTTCGCCGAGGCGGCGGCGGCCGGCGTCGAGCTGGCCGGCGGCGCCGTCGACGCGGTGGTCTCGCCCGGGCAGACCGTCTTCCACTGGGTCGAGGCGGGTCGGGTCCGGGGCACCCTCCAGCTCGGCGCGCCGGCCCGGGTGGCCGAGCGCGTCGGCGTACCGGTGCTGCACGACCTGCGGTCCGCGGACGTGGCGGCCGGCGGGCAGGGCGCCCCGCTGGTGCCGGCCTTCGACGCGCTGCTGCTCGACCCGGCCACCGCCTCGCGCGCCGCGCGGGGCTCAGGCGGCACTGCGCCGCGTGCCGCACTCAATCTGGGCGGGATCGCCAACCTCACCGTGGTCGCCCCGGGCGCGCCCGTCCTCGGGTACGACGTGGGCCCGGCCAACGCCCTGCTGGACGCCGCCGCCCGCCGCTTCCTGGACCGGCCCTGCGACCTCGACGGGGCGCACGCGGCGGCCGGGCGGGTGCACCCGGGCCTGCTGGCGCTGCTGCTCGCCGAGCCGTACTACGCCGTGCCGCCGCCGAAGTCCACCGGCAAGGAACTGTTCCACGCCGGCTACCTGGACGACCGGCTGGCTGCCCTGGGCGGGCCGGTGGCCCCCGACGACGTGCTCGCCACCCTCACCGAGCTGACCGCCCGGACCGTCGCCGACGCCTGTGACCGGCACGGGGTGACCGAGGTGGTCGCGGCGGGCGGCGGGGTGCGCAATCCCACCCTCCGCGCCCGGCTGGCCGCGCTCGGGGAGGGTCGGTGGCGGCTGCGCACCACCGACGAGCTGGGGGTGCCGGCGCAGGCGAAGGAGGCGTACGCGTTCGCCCTGCTGGGCTGGCTCTCCTGGCACGGGCTGCCGGGTGCCATCCCGTCGGTGACCGGCGCCGCCCGGGCCGCCGTGCTGGGCTCCTGGACCCCGGCCGGCCCGGCCCGGGCGGCAGCCCCACCGGCTCCGCCGCAGCGGCTGGTGATCGGCTCCTGATCCGGGCCGCCAGCTGGGAAGATCCACGGTCGGGCTGCGCGCTGTGAGACGGCCGATAGACTCTTCCGTCATGAGTGTTGAAGAGGGCACGGCCAACCACGGTCGGTTGCTGGGCACCGTCCGGGGCCCGCAGGACGTGAAGCGGATGACGGCCGAGCAGCTGGACATCCTCGCGGCCGAGATCCGTGACTTCCTGATCGCCAAGGTCTCCCGCACCGGTGGGCACATCGGCCCCAACCTGGGCGTGGTCGAGCTGACCCTGGCGATGCACCGGGTCTTCGACTCGCCGCGCGACCGGCTCCTGTTCGACACCGGCCACCAGGCCTACGTACACAAGATCCTCACCGGCCGGCAGGTGGGCTTCGACAAGCTCCGCCAGCGCGGTGGCCTCTCCGGCTACCCCAACCAGGCGGAGAGCGAGCACGACCTAATTGAGAACTCGCACGCCTCCACCGCCCTGTCCTACGCCGACGGGCTGGCCAAGGCGTACGCGCTGCGCGGCGAGAAGCGCGCCGTGGTGGCCGTGGTCGGCGACGGCGCGCTGACCGGCGGCATGTGCTGGGAGGCGCTGAACAACATCGCCACCGCCGGCAACCCCCTCGTCATCGTGGTCAACGACAACGGCCGGTCCTACTCGCCGACCATCGGCGGCCTCGCCGACCACCTCTCCTCGCTGCGGCTCAACCCCGGCTACGAGAAGGTGCTCGACACCGTCAAGGACGCGCTCGGCAACACCCCGTTCGTGGGCAAGCCGATGTACGAGGTGCTGCACGCGGTCAAGAAGGGCATCAAGGACGCGGTCGCCCCGCAGGCCATGTTCGAGGACCTCGGCATCAAGTACGTCGGCCCGGTCGACGGCCACGACGTCACCGCGGTCGAGTCGGCGCTGCGCGCGGCGAGAAACTTCGGCGGCCCGGTGATCGTGCACGCGGTCACCCGCAAGGGCTACGGCTACCGCCCGGCCGAGGAGGACGAGGCGGACTGCCTGCACGGCCCGAGTAGCGCCTTCGACGTCGAGACCGGCCAGCTGGTCGCCGCGCCGTCGGTGAAGTGGACCCACGTCTTCGCCGACGAGCTGGTCGCCATCGCCGACGAGCGTCCGGACGTGGTGGGCATCACCGCCGCGATGGCCGAGCCCACCGGCATCGCCACCCTGGCCCGCAAGTACCCCGAACGGGTGTACGACGTCGGCATCGCCGAGCAGCACGCGGCCACCTCGGCGGCCGGCCTGGCGATGGGCGGCCTGCACCCGGTCGTCGCCGTCTACGCCACCTTCCTCAACCGCGCCTTCGACCAGGTCCTGCTGGACGTGGCGATGCACAAGCTGCCGGTCACCTTCGTGCTGGACCGGGCCGGTATCACCGGCCCGGACGGGCCGAGCCACTACGGCATCTGGGACATGTCGGTCTTCGGCGTGGTGCCCGGCCTGCGGATCGCCGCGCCCCGCGACTCGGCCAGCCTCCGCGAGGAGCTGCGCGAGGCGGTGGCCGTGGACGACGGCCCGACCATCTTGCGCTTCCCGACCGGCACCGTCGCCGCCGACCTGCCGGCCGTCCGCCGGGTCGGCGCGGTCGACGTGCTGACCGAGTCGGCGCGTACCGACGTGCTGCTGGTCGCGGTCGGTTCGTTCGCGGGGCTCGGTGTGGAGGTGGCGGCCCGGGTCGCCGAGCAGGGCTACGGCGTCACCGTGGTCGACCCGCGCTGGGTCCGCCCGGTCCCGGCCGAGCTGGTCGAGCTGGCCGCCGCGCACCGCCTCGTGGTCACCGTCGAGGACGGTGTCCGGGTCGGCGGCGTCGGCGACGCGCTCGGCCAGGCGATGCGGGACGCCGACGTCCGGGTGCCGCTGCGGGACCTGGGGGTGCCGGCCGACTGGCACCCGCACGGCACCCGCGCCCAGATCCTGGCCGACCTGCGCCTCACCGCCCAGGACGTGGCCCGCGACGTCACCGGCTGGATCTCCGGCCTCGACGCCCAGCCCGTCGACCCGGCGGCCGACCAGGCCACCGCCAAGAACTGACCGGACCGGCGAACGGGCGGCCGCGGATCAGCCGGGCCGCCCGTTCCGTTCCGGGTACGGCGGCGTGCGGCCGTGGCCGACCCCACCCGTGGTTTGATCTGGTCATGATCGAGTCCATTCGCCGCGTCGCCTACCAGCTGTACGCCCGCCGCCTGCGCGCCCAACTGGCCGACGTACCACGGCCGCGGCACGTTGCCATGGCGATGGACGGCAACCGCCGGTGGGCCCGGCAGATGGGCTTCGACGACCCGAGGCTGGGCCACCGGTACGGGGCGGAGCACATCCACGAGGTGCTGAGCTGGTGTGCCGAGTTCGGCATCCACCACGTCACGCTGTACGTCGCCTCCGTCGACAACGTGCGCAAGCGGGCGTCGGACGAGGTGGAGCACCTGATGCGGATGATCGAGGAGATCGTCGCGGAGCCGCTCCTGCACCCGCGCAACCCGTGGCGGCTGCACCTGGCGGGCCGCCTGGACGTCCTGCCCGACTCGACCCGCCACGCCCTGAAGCTGGCCGAGGACGCCACCGGGGAGCGCGGTGGCGACTTCCACCTCACGATGGCCGTCGGCTACGACGGCCGCGAGGAGATCGTCAACGCCGTCCGTTCCCTGCTGGACCAGGCGGCACGAGCCGGCGCGACGCCCGACGACGTGGCGCGACGCCTGACGGTCGAGGACGTCGCGGCGCACCTGTACACCGGCGGCCGGCCCGACCCCGACCTCGTCATCCGCACGAGTGGCGAACGCCGGATGTCCGGGTTCCTGCTCTGGCAGGCCGCCTACTCCGAGCTGTACTTCTGCGACGTGTACTGGCCCGGCTTCCGAAAGATCGACTTCCTGCGTGCCCTGCGTTCCTACGGGACGCGCAGCCGGCGATTCGGGGCATGACGGCCAACGGGATCGGGCTGGCGATTCTTCTCGACGGAAGGCCTGCGATGCATGCATAATGAATGCATGGTTGCCCTGCAAATTCGTGACGTGCCGGAAGAGGTTCGGGACGCCCTGGCTGCTCAGGCTAAGGCGCGTGGCCAGTCGCTGCAGGCATATCTCCTGGAACTGATCGAGACGCAGGCCCGACGCTTGCGCAACACCGCAGTGCTCGATCGCTTTGCCGGCAGGTCCGACGGAGCGCGCTCCCTCCCCGGAGAGAGCGCGGCCGAGCTTGCTGACGAGCGGGAGCGGCGCGGCACCTGGGGAGACGCTGCGTGATCGTCGTGGACGCGTCGGTACTCGCCGATGCCCTGGTCGACGATGGTCCAGTCGGGGATGCGGCGCGGGCCGAGCTGACCAAGGATCCGCACTGGGCGGCCCCTGGTCACCTTCTGGTCGAGGTCATGTCTGTCATCTGTGGCAAGACCCTCGGGGGAAAGCTCGGCCTCTCCCGGGCTCAGGAGGCGGTCGAGACGCTGCCGTCGTTGGTCATCGACGAGGTCAATGCCGCGATGCTGCTCGACCGGATATGGCAGCTACGCGGCAACGTCACGGCGTACGACGCGGCGTATGTCGCGGCAGCGGAAATGCTGGCATGTCCGCTCGTGACAGGTGATGCCCGGCTCGCGAAGGCGAATGGAGTCCGCTGCGAGATACGGCTGGTCGGTGCTTCCTGACCACGGAAGTCGGACGTTCATCCGCGTCGAGTCCGTGACCGACGGCCCGACCATCCTCCGTGCAGCTCCGAGTGCCACCGCAGCGCGAAAGCCCCCCAGCGCGACCGCTGGAGGGCTTCCGTCACGGGTACGTCAGCCGACGGGGCCGATCCGCTTGGCGAGGTCCACGAAGGACCGCCACGACGCCGGGCTGAGGTGCAGGGTGCCGCCGTCGCGGTCCTTGGTGTCGCGCACCAGCACGACGCCCGGCAGGTTGTCGGCGACCTCCACGCAGGCTCCACCGTTGCCGCCGGACCGGGTCGACTTCCGCCACTGAGGGGTGGTCACGTCCATGACTTCGCCACTTCCTTGATCCGTTCGATTGACTGCCGGCGGGGGAGCGCCTCGTTCCGCACGATCTCCCACGTCTTCGCCAGCCTAGCAACGTCGGCCGGCGCGTCGACGATCTGCGCGTTGAGCTGGTTGTCCGCATAGGCCACCCGGGTGCCGTCGGGCAGTTCCGCGATGATGAACTGACCGGCCAGCCCCAGGTACATGCCGGCGTCGACCGGCACGACGTGCACCTGGACGTGTTCGAGCGCCGCCAGCTCCGCCAGGTGGTCGAGCTGCTCCGCCATCAGACCCGGCGCGTCGAGCACCGGCCGGCGGAGCACCGACTCGTCCACGACCGCGATGAGCTGCGGCGGGCGCTGCCGGCTCAGGACGGCCTGCCGCTCCATGCGACCCGCCACGATCCGGTCGCACTCCTCGGCGGTGAACCGGCCGCCGGCCAGGGTCGCGCGGGCGTACCGCTCGGTCTGGAGCAGGCCCGGGAGGTAGGCCAGCTCGAACCAGCGCAGCGTGGTCGCCTCCCGCTCGAACTCGATCCACTCCCGCAGCCACGCCGGATCGGTGTCGAGCCGCGCCAGTTCCCGGAGCATCCGCTCGAATCGCCCGCCGGTAGCGAACTGGTCGTCAATCGCCTTGGTGTACTCCCTGGTCGGGGCGCGTCCGCCGGTCTCGACCGAGCTGACGTGCGACCCGGAGTAGCCGATCTTCCGGCCGAACTCCTCCTGGCTCAGCTTGACCGACGCCCGGAACAGGCGCAGCTCACCGAGCACGTAGTTCGTTGCGGTCCCCATCGCTTCCCCAACCTCTGCTCAGCCTCGACGGCGGGTTGCCCACGGCTGCCCAACTCCCCACCTGACCTGCACGGATGGGGCGAGCATCTGTCGACAGTAGTCGAGTCCTCAGCAGACTGTCGCCGGTGCGGATCCCTTCCGCACAGTCCCTTCGAGGAGGTTCCGGTGCGTATCCGATGGTCCCGGCGGAAAAACCCGACCCCGGCGGCGCGGGCGTCCTGCCCACCCGCGTGGGCCTGGCAGCCCACCGCGTCGCTGCCCCGTCTCGAGTCCGGTCGTGCCGGCAACCTGACTCCGGCTCAACAGTGGCGCGCGAACGGGGGCCGCCCGTGATCACGACGAGGCTGCCGATGCCCGGACCGGGACCCGTGCCCGATCGCCCACGCAGCTACGGGCCCAGTACGCCGCACACGCCGCTGCGCCCCTCGTGGGCCTGCCGGGCCGACGGTGAACCCTGGCCCTGCGCGCACGCCCGGCTCGCCCTCAAGGCCGAGTACGACCGCAACCTTCCCGCCCTGACCATCTACCTCGCCGGCCTCATGTACGAATCGATGCGCGACCTGTACCACCTGAACCCGCACGACGGCCCCGGCCCGCAGCAGATGTACCGGCGTTTCCTCGGGTGGAGCCCGTTCCGGCGGTCGATCATCGAGCTGCCGGAATGAGCAGCGAGCGGCGGGTTCTGGCGGTGCATCTGGCGGGCGTGGACGGCATGTGCACTGGCTGCCGGGCCTGGTGGTCGCGACTCACGCCGTACCCATGCTGGCAGGTGGACTGGGCGACCAGCCGGCAGGCGCGGCACCTGACCGCACAGGTGCTCGGCGATCAAGATCTGCACCGGCAAGGGGTCAGCGTCCCCCGACCGACCGGTACCAGGTCTTCTCCGTACCCGCCAGGCTGAACGTCTGGGTGCGGTCCGGCTGCGGCACCACCACGAGGCCCGGCCGCTCCACCAGTCGCTGCGTGCCGGGCGGCGCGGCGAACGAGGCGTCCCGGTTGGTCCGCCAGCTTAGCACGGCGAGCGGCTGCCCCGGCACCGGCAGGTAGTACGCCTGAAGGGTGGTGGACCGGTCGGCGGGAGAGACCACCGGGGTCCCGCCGTCGGCCGGCCGGTAGACCACCGCGGTCATCGTGTCGGTGGCGCTCTCCCAGGTCAGCTGCTCCAGGTCGCCCGGCTCGCCGCCGCCCAGCGCCACCTCGCCGAGCGACCGGACGGCGATCTTCGCCATCGGCCAGGACTCGGGCGCGGAGCGCGGCGCACTCCGGTCGCCGATGCGGCGCGGCACACTGCCGAACGGCCCCCGGGAATCGGCGAGGAGGCAGGTGTCGAGCCCGGTCAGGGCCCGCCGGCCGGAGCCCGTCTCGTCGCGGACCAGCGGATAGCGGGGGTCGGCGGTGCCCGTACCCAGGTCGAGGAGGCGATCCGCGGCCCGGCCGCGCGGCAGCGACCGGGTGGCGCGCAGCGTCGCGGTCAGCTCCACCGCCCGGCAGTCCGGCACGGGGACCGGGTCGCTGACGCCGTCGGTGGTGGCCAGCGGGCGGCCGTCCGGGCCGAGCAGCCGCTCCACCCGGGCCGAGGTGAGGTAGCGGCGACCGTTCTTGACCTGGACCGGCAGCACGTCGGAGTAGACCAGGTAGCCGGGATCGGTGTACTCGGTGGCGTGGCCGACCCGCCACCGATGCCCGTCGGGGTGGAGTTGCAGCAGCCAGGAGGCGCTCTCGCCGGGCACGTCGGCGGCGACCAGGGCCAGCGGCGCCCCGCCGACCACGCCGGCGAAGAGGAGGCCGGACGAGGGCAGGTGCGCCCGGTCGTCCACCGGCGAGCGCCAGT
>NZ_JAPDPH010000002.1 GCF_026013475.1 Micromonospora yasonensis
CCCGCGCCGCCCCGGCCGGCTCCAGCAGGTCGGCAGCGACGGCTTCAGCGACGGCTCGAGGTCGCTGCGCGGCGTCAGACGCGCCGAGTTGGAGTTGTCGTAGGACCTGGACCGGCGCGGACGGCGCCGCCGTCGTGCGATCGCCCTCCCGTTCGGGTACGACCACCCGCCAGCCCGCCCTCAGGAAGGCAGCGGTGACCGCCGCGCCCAGCCCGCCCGTGCCCCCGGTCACCAGCACCGTGCGCTCCGCCATGGGCACACGCTAGCCGCCCGACCGACGGGGCCGGGGGCCGGGTAAGCAGGGGCCCCTTATTAACGCCTGGCGTTGTATAGGGGGCCCCTCCTAACAACTCGTCCGGGGGCGCATCGGTCGCCCGGTCGTCCGGCGGTCCGGCCCGGCCGTCCGGCCGGTGTCAGGTGCGCGACGGTTGATTCCCCCGGTGGCCGGCGTGGCCGAGTCGACCGGACCGGAGGAGGCGGCCGGGCTGCGGAAATGGGAACCTTGCCGGGCGGGACCCGTGCGGAAGGCGGTACTTTTCCCGATAAGCGCCCTCATGGTTGACGGTCTCGCCTCGTGAAAGTAAGTTTCATCCGTGGCGAAGAGTCCGAAGATTTCTGCGAGTCACGAGCCCGGTGGACTAATCGTCCACATCAGTGGCCTGCTCCCGTCGCTGTCCCCGGCCGAGCAGCGGGTCGCCCGGCTGGTGGTCGCCGACCCGGCGGACGCCGCCCGGCGCACCATCACCGACCTCGCCACAGCCGCCGAGACCTCGGAGGCCACCGTCATCCGGTTCTGCCGGTCGGTCGGCATGGACGGCTACCCCCAGCTGCGGATCCGGCTCGCGGCCGAGGCCGCCCGCCGGGTCGAGCCGCCGGACGCCCGGGTGGTCGGCGGGGACATCCCACCCGGGGCCGACCTCGCGCAGATCATCGCGACCATCGCCTTCAACGACGCTCGAGCCGTCGAGGAGACCGCCGAGCAGCTCGACCCGGCGGTCTGCGAGCGGGTGGTCGAGGCGATCGCGGCGGCCGGCCGGATCGATGTCTACGGTGCCGGCGCCAGCGGATTCGTCGCCTCCGACTTCCAACAGAAACTGCACCGGATCGGCCGGACCGCCTTCTACTTCCCGGACGTGCACACCGCGTTGACCTCGGCGGCCCTGCTCGGCCGCGGCGACGTAGCGGTCGGCATCTCGCACACCGGCACCACCTCGGACGTCATCGAGGTGCTCGAGCAGGCCCGGGCCCGGGGCGCCACCACGGTGGCGCTGACCAACTTCCCCCGGTCGCCGATCACGGAGGTGGCCGACCACGTGCTCACCACCGCCGCCCGCGAGACCACCTACCGGTCCGGCGCGATGGCCAGCCGGTTGGCCCAGCTCACCGTAGTCGACTGCCTCTTTGTCGGGGTGGCCGCGCGCAGCCGCGCCAAGGCGAAGAAGGCCCTGGAGGCGACGGCCGAGGCGGTCCGGTCGCACCGGGTGGGCGCCGGGCGGAGGCGGGCATGACGGTGGAGCCGGACGAGGTGGCCGCGGTGCGACCCGTGGTACGGGTGGGCGCGCCCACCGAGCGGCGCAACCCGCAGAGCCTGGACCTCGACCTGATGTCGACCCGGGACGTGCTCACCGTCATCAACGAGGCCGACGGCCGGGTGCCGGCCGCGGTGGCCGCCGTCCTCGACGAGATCGCGGAGACCGTCGACCTGGCGGTGGCCGCCCTGCGCGGCGGGCACCGGGTGCACTACTTCGGCGCCGGCACCTCCGGCCGACTCGGCGTGCTCGACGCCGCCGAGCTCGCGCCGACCTTCAACTCGCCGCGGGACTGGTTCTGCGCCCATCTGGCCGGCGGGCCGGACGCGATGTGGCGGGCCGTGGAGGACGCCGAGGACGACGAGCGCGGCGGGGCGGCCGAGGCCACCGACTGCGTACGCCCCGGCGACCTGGTGGTCGGGCTGGCCGCCAGTGGGCGCACCCCGTACGTCCTGGGGGCGCTCGGCGCGTCCCGGGCCCAGGGCGCCTCGACCGTGCTGCTCTGCGCCAATCCGGAGGCGGCCGCCGCCTCGACGGTGGACGTCTTCATCGGGGTGGACACCGGACCCGAGGTGGTCACCGGGTCGACCCGGATGAAGGCGGGCACCGCGCAGAAGTTGGTGCTCAACACGTTCTCCACGGCCGTCATGGTGCGCCTTGGCCGGGTCTACTCGAACCTGATGATCGACATGGTGGCCACCAACGCGAAGCTGCGCGGCCGGATGATCTCGATCCTGATGGAGGCCACCGGCTGCGCCGAGGAGGTCTGCCGAACCGCGCTGCACGAGGCCGACGGCGACCTCAAGACCGCCCTGGTCTCGCTGGTCTCGGGCGCGGGGGTCGCCGCCGCCCGGGCCGCCCTGGCCCGCTCCGCCGACCAGGTGCGTGGCGCGCTGGCCCTGCTCGCCTCCTGACCGGGCGGGGGCCCGCCGCCCCCGCCCGAACCCGGACGCCCGTTCCCGCGTCCGGTTCACCCCATCCTGTGGCCGCGCGCCCGGTGCGACGCGAATCACGCCGCCGGCGGGACGCGGCTCCCGCTGCGGATTGTTCAACCAGGCGTGGGGTAATCCTCGACCGTGGCTGAACCGACCGGTCCACCAACGCGTATGTGGCAGTGACCAGGATCGCAATGACGCGGTGACGTGGGTCGCTGTGTTCATGGATTTCGCAATGGTGCGATTCCATGGGCGGACGCTGATTCCGCTGCTCCGACGCCCGGCCCCACAGGGCGTACGCGAGCCACCCGAGCAGGGGTCCTGACAGCAAACATGGACCGGGCTCTCAGCAACTACTCAGGCATTCGTGACAGTTTCGACTCACGACATGGAATCCCCGACGCGTCTCATCTGTTGTGTAGGTGTCAGCACCGAGGGCACAGCGGAGGTGACGGGGAGGGCTGATGAACGTGGGGACGGCAAGGAACCGGGCAACCGGCGCGAGCGAGGGGACCGTGGCAATCGTGGACAAGAACATCGGCATGCGTACCGACGAGGTCGCCGAGGAGCGGGACCTGGTCGGCGTCTACCTGCACGAGATCTCCCGGACACCGCTGCTGGACGCCGCCAAGGAGGTCGACCTCTCCAAGGCGATCGAGGCCGGCCTGTACGCCGAGCATCTGCTCGGCGAGGACCGCGTTCCGGCCGGCGTCGACCGGGAGGACCTGGAGCGGCTGGTCGTCGAGGGTGAGCGCGCGAAGGATCTGTTCATCCGCGCCAACCTGCGACTGGTCGTGTCGATCGCCCGCCGCTACGTGCGCTCGGGCATGCCCATGCTGGACCTGATCCAGGAGGGCAACACCGGCCTGGTCCGGGCGGTCGAGAAGTTCGACTACGAGCGCGGCTACAAGTTCTCCACCTACGCGACGTGGTGGATCCGCCAGGCCATCAGCCGGGCGATCGCCCAGCAGGAGCGGACGGTGCGACTGCCCGTGCACCTGGTCGAGGACGTCAACCGGATGCGGAACACGGCCCGCCAGCTCACCCGTGAGCTGGGCAGCGACCCGGAGCCGGAGCAGATCGCGGCGGCGCTCGGCGTGACCGTCGAGCGGGTCAACGAGCTGGTCCGCTGGTCGCAGGACACCGTCTCGCTGGACACCCCGGTCGGTGACGACGGCGACACCAACCTCGGCGACCTGGTCGCCGACAGTGACGCCCCGTCGCCGGAGGAGATCGTCCTCACCGGGCTGGAGCGGCAGCGGATCGAGGGTCTGCTCAACCACCTCGACGACCGTTCGGCCGGCATCATGCGGGCCCGGTACGGCCTGGAGGACGGCCGGGAGCACTCGCTGACCGAGGTCGCTTCGCGGTTCTCGCTCTCCCGGGAGCGGATCCGCCAGCTGGAGATCCAGGCCCTCGGCCGGCTTCGTGAGCTGGCCCGGGCCGAGGGGCTGCAGGCGGCCTGAGCTGGTAGTAATTGACACGACGAACGGCCGGCGTCCGATAGGGGGACGCCGGCCGTTCGTCGTCCTGGAGCCCGCGCGGGCTCTTGGCGTCAGCGCACCCGGCCGTAGCCCTGGATGCTCATGATGTTCATGCTCCGCTTGCTGACGTTGCGGCCGGCGCTGGGCGCGTCGATGATCTGGCCGCCGCCCACGTAGATCGCCACGTGCCCGAGGCCGGAGTAGAAGACGAGGTCACCGGGTTGCAGCGAACTGCGGCTGATCCGCGCGGTGGCGTCCCACTGCATCGCCGCGTTGTGCGGCAGGGACTTCCCGGCCGCCCGCCAGGCCGCCAGGGTGAGCCCGGAGCAGTCGTAGCCGTCCGGGCCGTCGGCGCCGTAGACGTACGGCTTGCCGACCGCCCCGTACGCGTACCGGACGGCGGTCCCGGCCGAACCGGCGATGTTCGGAGCGCTGCCGGCCGAGCTGGAGCTGCCCGGCGCCTCGGTGGCCCGGCCGTACGCCTGCCGGCGCAGCTGGTAGAGCCGGGCCAGATCGGTCTCGATCTTCTTCTTGCCCGCAGCGAGCTGCTTGGCCTGCGCGGCCTGCCGGGCCAGGGTGGCGTCCAGCCGGGTCTTCTGGTCGATCAGCTTGCGCTGGTTCTCGGTGAAGCCGTTGATCGTCTGCTGGCGCTGCCGGCTCAACTGGTCCAGAGCGCCCAGCCGCTCCGGCAGGGAGGTCGACGCGCCCGGCTCCAGCAGCGCCTGCGCGGTCCGCAGCCCACCGGTCTTGTACGCGGTGGCGGCGAGGATCCCCACCTCGGCGCGGCTCTGCTCGGTCTGCGCCTGCAGCGGGCCGATCTTGGTCTGCAAGGTGGCCGAGGTGGCCTTGTTGGCCTTGATCTCCTCGTTGAGCTTGTTGTAGGACTCGACGATTCGCTCCAGCTCAGTCGAGGACTTCTCGATCTGCTTGGTCAGCTCGGCGGGCGTGGGCGTGGCCCGGGCCACCGATGCCGGCGCGATCAGCACGGCCGAGAGGCCGGCCACCGCCAACGCGCGCAGCAGCATCCGTAAGGACGACAAGAGCGGAAAGCTCCTCTCCGACGCTCGCCGGAGGCCGTGGTGCGCCCCGGCGACACCGGCTCGGAGCCATCCGGGTGGATGGCGGTCGACCGGACCGGCCTGCACAACCTAACCCGAGACGAGAGTGGTCGGGAGTTGAAGCAGGGGCGAATGTTGGCAAAGTGTCAAAAAGTGACGCTGGCGACAGTGACGTTTCGTGACCGGCTCGTCGGCCGACCGTGGCGACAGCGGTGCCCGATGGGTGGTTGGCGCGGGTGGCCCGATTCGTCGTTGTCGGCGGATGTCGCCAGGGCCCGCAGCGCAAAATGCCGATAAAGCTGGAAATCCGCCTCCTTCTCGGGCAGACGTGTTCCTGCCGGTACCGCCGTGGGCGGCGGAAAACCCGGGGAGGGGTGGCACGTGCGCCACACAATGAAGCGCGGAGCCGGGAATTCCGCCCGACGGTATCGGTGCAGTTCAGCGATGGCGCGGACGCCCGGCGCGCGATCCACTGGGAGGACGCCGTGCAGACCGATGGCTCCACCACCCGCCCGCCCCGGGCGGCCAACCCGACCCTCCTCTACGCCCGACCCGGCATCGTGGTCACCGCCGAACGCTTCACGGTCGGCCGAGCCAGCTGGCCGGTCGCCGAACTCACCCAGATCTGGACCACCCGTGGCCCGCACGACCGGCTCGCCGTCCGGGCGGTCGGGGTCAGCGGCGGCCTGATCGGCGCGGTCGGGGTGCTGCTCGGGTTCACCGGCGGGCTGCAGCGGCTCACCGCGTCGGCGTACCTGGCGCTCGGCGCGGTCGGGCTGCTGCCGGTGCTGCTGGTGCTGATCGGCGACCGCTGGCGACCCCCGGCGTACGAGCTGTGGGGGCGGCACAAGGGCACCGAGGTGCTCCTGTTCAGCAGCGACGACGAGCGGCAGTTCGGCCAGGTCACCCGGGCCCTGCGGCGGGCCCGGGAAGGCGTACGCCTGGGCGGCTGGCAGGACCCGTTGGCCTCGACCGCGGCGTGGCGGCCGAACCGTTGAGTCAGCCGGCGACCGGCTCCGGGGCCCGGGGCCGGTCGCGGTCGGCCAGCCAGTGGCTCACCCGGCGCTCGGCGTAGAACGACACGAACGGCACCGTGCCGGCGAGCATCACCAGCAGCATCCGCTTCAGCGGCCAGTCGGCCCGCCGCGACAGGTCGAAGGTGAGCGCCAGATAGATCATGTAGAGCCAGCCGTGCGCGGTGCCGACCACGGCCACCACGGTCGGGCTGTCGAAGAAGTACTTCAGCGGCATGCCGATCAGGACCAGCACCGCCAGCGCGACGCCCACGATCCAGGCGATCACGCGGTACCGGGTAAGGGCTCCGCCCACCGTCGTCCGTCCTTCCGAAGCCGGCGTCAGCCGGGGTAGTCGCCGGGCCTCGCGCCCGGGTTGGCGTTCAACCATGACAGGTAGCGGTTGTACTCGGCGAGGTCACCGTCATCGGCGCCCGCCACCGGGACGGCCGGCACGCGGCTGACCCGCACGGGCCGGCGTACCGCCGGGGTGGCGGTGGTCGGCTCGGCCCCGGCGGCCGCCGGGGTGGCCGGCGGCGCGGGCGTGCCGCGCAGCGTGTGCCGCACCTCACGCCACCAGACGAAGACCACGAAGCCGGCGAAGACCGGCCACTCGATCGCGTACCCGAAGCTGAGCGTGTTGCCGCCGGCGGCCCGGGTGACCTGCCACCAGCCGAGGCCGAGGAAGCCCACGACCAGCACGACCATGGCCACGTGGCGGGCGATCCACGCCGGTGTCCAGAGCCGTTTCATGCCATCGAGGGTACCGGGGCCCGCGCCCGTCTCCGACGCGGTGTCGTAGGTGGCGGGGTTTGGTGGCATCCCCGGTGGGCATCCGTCTAGACGCCAGCCCGAACGAGACGAGGGGGCGACGATGACCGAATCAGTACGCCGGACCGGTGACGCCAGCCCGGAGCAGCTCATCCCCGAGTGGGACCGCGACCGTGCCCCGACCGACGCGGTGGCCGGCGACGTCGACGGCGAGGCGCTCGGGATCGACCCGGCCGAGCTGGGCGACGAGGACCTGGTCCGGGAGATGCAGAGCCTGCACCGGACCCGGCTGGACACCCTGCGGCACGCCACCGACTCGGCGCTCGCCAACCACCTGCGCCGCACCGCCGAGTTGGAGACCGAGTACCTCGCCCGGCACCCGGGCCGCGAGGTCGACCCGAGCCGGCTGCGGGAAGCCTGATGGCGAGCCACGCCGAGCGCGGCATGTCCGCGCCGCCCGAGGTGGTGTTCAACACCGCCACCGACCCGGACCGGGCCGCCGCCTGGCTGCCCGAGCCGCTGCGCCGGACCGGTACGCAGCAGGTGGAGATTGTCGACGCGGAGGAGATGCGGGCCAGGTGGAGCTGCCGCACGGAGGGCTGGGCGGCGGACATCGACGTCGAGCCGGCCGACGCCGGCGGCGCCCGGGTCCGGCTGGACCTGTCCGGCACCGACCACGGGATGGCCGACGAGATCCTGGCCAGCCTTGCCCGCGAGGTGGCCGACAACCTGACCGCCGGCTGAGCCGGCCCCGCGACGACACCGAGGAGGCCGGGTGACCGGGAGGGGCCTGAAGCAGAAGGTGGCGCGGCTGCGCCAGGCGTACGCGCCGAACGAGCAGCGGCCGCTGGAGGGTTACCTGAAGGCGATGGGCACGTACGCGGCGGTGACCGCGTCCCTGGTGGGCCTGGTCAAGGCGACCGGGCGGCCGGTGCCGGAGCGGCCCTCGGCCGGGGACGTGGTGCTGCTCTCCGTCGCGACCCACAAGCTCAGCCGGCTGCTGTCCAAGGACGCGATCACCAGCCCCCTGCGCGCGCCGTTCACCCGCTACGAGCACCCGATCGGCAGCGGCGAGGTGATGGAGCAGGTCCGCGACCAGGGCAGTCCCACCCGACACGCCCTCGGCGAGCTGGTGAGCTGCCCGTTTTGTCTGGCGGTCTGGGTGGCCACCGGGCTCACCGGGGGACTGGTCCTGGCGCCCCGGCTGACCCGGCTGATCGCCACCGCGCTCACCGCGGTCGCCGCCTCGGACTTCCTCCAGATGGGGTACGCCGTGGCCCAGCACGCGGCCGACGGCGGCGACAAGGACAAGTGACCCGCGACGAGGGGCCGGCGCGAAGCGCCGGCCCCTCACTCGTGTCGCTCAGGTGGGCGACGTGCCGTGGTCCTCGCCGGCCCAGCCGCGCGCCGCCTCCGGCTCGCGCCGGTTCTCGTCCTCGCCGGTGATGATGTCCTCGTCCACCGCGGTCTCCTCGTGCTCCTCGGCGAACTCCGGGTCGCCGTTCGGATCACCGAGCGCCTCGATGTGGTGTCGCTGCCCCTGGTCGCGGTCGGTCATCCCGCTGTCCTCTCCGTCGTGCCGTCAGGCGACGGTCCCGCCGAGCAGGTCGGCCGCCTCGTCGACCGCGTACTCGCCCTGGGGCAGCGCGGCGATCCGGGTGAGCAGCTCCGCGGGGAGTTCCGCGGCGACCGCCCGGCGGTAGATGTCTGCCTGACTGATCCGTTCCTGGCCGTGGTAGATGTCGTCGAGCAGTTCGTCGAGCGGCCGGAGGTCCGGCTGCTCGGTCACGGGCGCGTCGTCGGTCACGCCGACCAGCTACCCCGGCCCGAATCGGTCAAACGTCACGGGACCCGGCCCGATGGCGGCGTGACGGCGCAGCCGCGTCACGCCACTCGCCGAGCGGCGACCTGCACACCGACGCCCAGCGCCGCCCCGGCCCCGCGAGGGGCCGGGCGGCGCTGTGTTCTCCACGCCGGCTCGGTCTGACCGGGCCGAGCGTCAGGCGGGGGTGGGGAGGGTGGCGCGGCGGGTGCGGACCGCCTGGGCCAGGTGGTCGAGGACCTCGGCGGTGGTGTCCCAGCCGATGCAGGCGTCGGTGACGGACTTGCCGTACTCCAGCTCACGGGTGGGGTCGAGGTCCTGCCGGCCGGGCTGGAGGAAGCTCTCCAGCATGACCCCGACGATGCCGCGCTGGCCGGCGGCGAGCTGGGCGGCCACGTCCGCGGCCACCCGCGGCTGGTTGTGGTGGTCCTTGCCGCTGTTGGCGTGGCTGGCGTCGATCACCACGCGCTCGGGCAGCCCGGCCGCCCGGAGCAGGTCCAGCGCCCCGGCCACCGACTCCGCGTCGTAGTTGGGCCGGCCGCCACCGCCGCGCAGCACCAGGTGGCCGTCGGCGTTGCCCCTGGTGTGCATGATCGCCGGGGTGCCGGCGACGTCGATGCCGGGGAAGACGTGCGGCACGCCCGCCGCGCGGATGGCGTCCACCGCGGTGGAGATGCTGCCGTCGGGGCGGTTCTTCATGCCGATCGGCATGGACAGCCCGGAGGCGAGCTGCCGGTGCACCTGGCTCTCCACGGTCCGCGCGCCGATCGCGCCCCAGGCGACCGTGTCGGCGATGTACTGCGGGGTGATCGGGTCGAGGAACTCGCAGCCCACCGGCAGGCCGAGGCGCAGCACGTCGAGCAGGAGCGCCCGGGCGGTCCGCAGCCCGGTGTTGACGTCGCCGGAGCCGTCCAGCCCGGGGTCGTTGATCAGGCCCTTCCAGCCCACCGTCGAGCGCGGCTTCTCGAAGTAGACGCGCATCACCACCAGCAGGTCGTCGGCGAGCCGGTCGGCGGCCTCGCGCAGCCGGCCCGCGTACTCGAGGGCGGCGGCGGGGTCGTGCACCGAGCACGGGCCGACCACGACCAGCAGCCGGTCGTCGGCCCGGTCGAGCACCCGGCCGACGGCACGCCGACCGGCCACCACGGCCTCGGCGAGCGGGGCCTCCAGGGGCAGGTGGTGGTGCAGCAGGGCCGGGGTGGTCAGCGGCACGACGCGGTCGATCCGCTGGTCGATGACCCGATGGGGCTCCGGGGTCGTCACGGTGGGCTTCCTTCCGCCGACCGTGCCCCCGGGGCCGGCGCCCGAGGTCGAGCCGGCTGCTCGTACACGAAAGGGCAGGGAGATCCCTGCCCGGCCGGCTCGAAGAGGAGTGACGTCAGATCATGGTCGAGTCACCGGCTCCTCCAGCCGGCTGCCTAAACCATCGATACGACCGCGTCACGCCGGCCAGCTTACCCGACGCGACGGGCCGGGCTCACCGTGTCGTCGGGAAAGTCTCGCCTCACGTTCACCTCCATCGATGCGACCGCCGGTAGTTTCGTCGGCACCGAACGCTTCGTCAGGAGGTCTGCGAATGGATCGTCGTACCGTTCTACGCGCCACCGTCGCCGGTGCCGCCGCCTTCTCCGGCAGCCTCTGGGCCGGTGCCGCCCTGGCCGCGCCCGCGCAGCCCGGAGTCGGCCCGTACGGGCCACTGGGCAGCGCCGACGCCAACGGCATCCAGCTCCCCACGGGCTTCACCAGCCGGGTGATCGCCCGGTCCCGGCAGGTCGTCCCGGGCACCTCGTACGCCTGGCACGACGCCCCTGACGGCGGTGCCTGCTTCACCGCCGGCACCGGCTGGATCTACGTCTCGAATTCCGAGATCTCCACCACCGGCGGGGCCTCCGCGGTGCGCTTCAACGCCGACGGAACAATCTCCTCGGCGTACCGGATCCTGGGAAACACGAACCGGAACTGTGCCGGTGGGGCGACCCCCTGGGGCACCTGGCTCTCCTGTGAGGAGGTGAGCCGGGGCTACGTCTACGAGACCTGGCCACAGGGCGGGATCGCGGCGGTGCGCCGGCCGGCGATGGGACAGTTCACCCACGAGGCGACGGCGGCCGACCCGGACCGCGAGGTGATCTACCTGACCGAGGACGAGACCGACGGCTGCTTCTACCGGTTCCGCCCGACGGTCTGGGGCGACCTGTCCAGCGGCACCCTGGAGGTGCTGGTCGCCGGCACTGCCACCAGCGGCCCGGTGAGCTGGGCCCGGGTCCCCGACCCGGACGGCACGCCGACCTACACCCGCCGCCAGGTCTCCGGCGCGAAGAAGTTCAACGGCGGCGAGGGCGCCTGGTACGCGAACGGCACCTGCTGGTTCACCACCAAGGGGGACAACCGGGTCTGGGCGTACGACGCGGTCAACCAGCGGATCGACCTCGCGTACGACGACTCGCTGGTGGTGACCGGGCCGGCCCCGCTGACCGGGGTCGACAACATCACCGGCTCGGCGTACGGGGACCTCTACGTCGCCGAGGACGGCGGCAACATGGAGATCGTTCTGATCACTCCGGACGCCGTTGTCACGCCCTTTCTGAGAGTTACCGGGCAGAGCGCCTCGGAGATCACCGGACCGGCGTTCTCCCCGGACGGCCGGCGGCTCTACTTCTCCTCTCAGCGCGGCACCAGCGGCGCCTCCTCGGGCGGGATCACCTACGAGGTGCAGGGGCCGTTCCGCTGAGCCCGACGGGGGGTATGGGGACGGCATGAGTCACGACCAGAGCGACCAGGAGCGGATCGAGTCCCGCGCCCACCTGCTGCCCGAGGAGGAGCGGGTGGGCAGCGAGGACCCGGGGGCCCAGGCCGACGCGATCCTCACCGAATCGGACATCCGGGAGGACGCGAACGTGGCCCAGGACACCACCCTGGAGCACCGGACCTCCGAGCAGACCGTCACCCCGTCGGAGCCGCCCGACTGACCGGCGGCGTACGGCGGCTCGGACCGGAGCCGGCGCGGCGTCCTTCCGGACGCCGCGCTGGCGCTCGTCCCCTTTCCGCCCGCGAGATCGGATAGCGTCGTGCCATGCCCGACAGCGGTTACCCCTGGCCGATCGAGACCGCCCGCCTGGACAACGGCCTGCGCGTGGTGGTGAGCGAGGACCGCACCGCGCCCGCGGTCGCGGTGAACCTCTGGTACGACGTGGGTTCCCGGCACGAACCCGAGGGACAGACCGGCTTCGCGCATCTCTTCGAGCACCTGATGTTCGAGGGCTCGGTCAACGTCGCGAAGACCGAGCACATGAAGTTCATCCAGGGTTCCGGCGGCTCGCTGAACGCCACCACCAACCCGGACCGGACCAACTACTTCGAGACGGTCCCGGCCGAGCACCTGGAGCTGGCGCTCTGGCTGGAGGCCGACCGGATGGGCGGCCTGGTGCCCGCGCTGACCCAGGAGACGCTGGACAACCAGCGGGACGTGGTGAAGAACGAGCGCCGGCAGCGCTACGAGAACGTCCCGTACGGCGACGCCTGGCTGCGGCTGCTGCCGCTGCTCTACCCGCCCGGCCACCCGTACCACCACGCGACGATCGGGTCGATGGCCGACCTGAACGCGGCCGCCCTGGCCACCTTCCAGGACTTCCACGCCACGTACTACGCCCCGAACAACGCCGTCCTGACCGTGGTCGGGGACGCCGACCCGGCCGAGGTCTTCGCGCTGGCCGAGAAGTACTTCGCCGCCATCCCCGCCCGGGACGGCATCCCCGCCGCACCGGACGGGCGTACGGTGCCGGCGACCGGGCGACCCGCGGCGGAGACGGTCACCGCCGACGTACCCGCGCCCCGGGTCTACGTCGCGCACCGCACCCACCCCTACGGCACCACCGGGTACGACGTGACCACCGTGCTCGCCACCGTCCTGGGTACCGGCCGGGGCAGCCGCCTCTACCAGCGGCTCGCCGACGGGGAACGGATCGCCCAGCCGGACCTGGTCGGGGCGTACGGGGTGGACCTGGCGCACGGGCCCGCGCCGCTGATCGCCACCGCCACCGCCCGCCCCGGGGTGTCCGCCGAACGGCTGCGCGCCGGGCTGACCGACGTCGTCGACGAGCTGGCCACCGTCCCGGTGACCGCGGCCGAGCTGGACCGGGCCAAGGCGCTGCTGAGCACCCAGTGGTGGCGACACATGTCCACGGTGGACGGCCGGGCCGACGTGCTCGGCCGGTACGCCACCCAGTTCGGTGACCCGGCGAAGATCGGTGAACGCCTGCCGGCCTGGCTCGCGGTCACCGCCGAGCAGATCGCCGAACAGGCCGCCGAGCTGCTCGGCGCCGCCGACCGGGTGACCCTGACCTACCTGCCCGAGGAGAAGCCATGACGCTGATCGCCACCCGTCCCGGCCCGGGCGCCGCCCGCCCGTACCGGTTCCCGCAGGTGGTCCGTCGGGCCGTCGCGGGCGGGCAGGTCGTCGCCGCGCACCTGCCCGGGCAGAACCTGGCCGTCGCGCTGCTGCTCCTCGACGCCGGCGCGGGTCGGGAGCCGGTCGGCAAGGAAGGGCTCGGCGGGGTGCTCGCCAAGGCCCTGGAGGAGGGCACCGCACAGCGGGACGGCACCGCGTACGCGCTGGCCATCGAGGCGCTCGGGACCGAGCTGGTGACCGGGCTGGACTGGGACTCCTTCCAGGTCAGCGTGCAGGTCCCGGTGGACCGGCTGAGCGCCGCCGTGGAGCTGCTCACGGAGGCGGTCCGCACGCCCCGGCTCGACCCGGCGGACGTGCTGCGGGTCCGCGACGACGAGGCCACCGCGCTGCGGATGGACTGGGCCAACCCGGGCCCCCGGGCGGACGCGGTGCTGCGCGCCGACCTGTTCGGCGCGGAGAACCGCTGGGGCCGGCCGATGCACGGCGACCCGCAGAGCGTCGCCGCCCTGGACGTGGACGACGTGACGGTCTTCCACTCCGAGTGGTTCATCCGCCCGGGAACGCTGATCGTCGCCGGTGACCTGGACCGGCTCGACCTGGCGGCGCTCGGCGCGGCGGCGTTCGCCGGCACCGGGGGCGGACCGGTGGACAAGGGCGGCCCGATCGACGTGCCGCTGCCCGGCCGGCGGAAGGTCGTCCTGGTCGACCGGCCCGGCTCGGTGCAGTCCACGCTGCGCCTCGGGCACCCCGCCCCGCACCGCGCCCACCCGGATTACGTGCCGATGACGCTCGCCGGCACGGTGCTCGGCGGGGCGTTCACCTCCCGGCTCAACCACCTGATCCGCGAGGTGCACGGCTACACGTACGGCATCCGCGGTGACTTCGCCGCGTCCCGCCGGTTCGGCCGGTTCGCGATCAGCTCCGGGGTACAGACCGCGGTGACCGCGCTGGCCCTGGTGGAGGCGGTCGGCGAGGTCTCGCGTACCCAGTTGACCGGGGTGACCGAGGAGGAGCTGGCGGTGGCCCGCTCGTGGCGGGCCGGGCAGCTCTCGGTCGAGCTGCAGACCCCGCGCGCCATCGCCTCGGCGCTGACCACGCTGGTGGTGCACGACCTGCCGGACGACTACCATGCCCGGCTGCGCGAGTCGCTGCTCGGCGCCGACGTGGAGCAGGTGTCGGCGGCGGCCGCCGATCACCTGCACCCGGAGTCGCTGACCCTGGTGGTGGAGGGCGACTCGGCGGTCATCCGGGACGAACTGGTGGCCGCCGGCCTCGGCGACGTCGTCGACCACACCCCCTGACCAGGACCGGTCGCCACGTCGGCGGCACCGTGATGTGATTCCGGTCGCTTCCCCGGCTGCTGGCCGTCGGCTCGGGGGCGCGGATGCTCCGGCTGGCAGCCCCCGCGACGGGCGAATCTTCGCCGGTGGTGCGCTGATCGGCGGGATCGTTGCGGGTGAGGGCCTGGCCGGGGGCGGTGCGGCGGCCGGGCGGTGGGCCCGTGCGGTGGGAAAGCCTTCCCGGTCGGGCCGCCCGGCTGGGTAGCCTCGCGGGCATGAGGATCGGCATTGTGGGGGCCACCGGCCAGGTCGGTGGCGTGATGCGGCAGGTGCTGGCGGAGCGCGACTTCCCGGCGGAACAGGTGCGGTTGTTCGCCTCGGCGCGGTCGGCCGGTCGCACGCTGGCCTGGCGGGACGGCGACGTGACCGTCGAGGACGCGGCCACCGCGGACTACCGGGGCCTGGACATCGTGCTCTTCTCAGCGGGCAAGGGCACGGCGAAGGAACTGGCCCCCCGGGTCGCCGAGGCCGGCGCGGTGGTCATCGACAACTCGTCCGCGTTCCGGATGGACCCGCAGGTCCCGCTGGTGGTCGCCGAGGTCAACCCGCACGCCATCGCCGACCGGCCGAAGGGCATCGTGGCCAACCCGAACTGCACCACCATGGCCGCCATGCCGGTGCTGCGCCCGCTGCACCAGGAGGCCGAGCTGGTCAGCCTGGTCGTCGCGACGTACCAGGCGGTGTCCGGCGCCGGGCTGGCCGGCGTGGCCGAGCTGGA
The DNA here is from genome assembly GCF_026013475.1 of Micromonospora yasonensis. Classification (GTDB taxonomy): domain Bacteria; phylum Actinomycetota; class Actinomycetes; order Mycobacteriales; family Micromonosporaceae; genus Micromonospora; species Micromonospora yasonensis. The sequence continues at coordinate 15,076 of NZ_JAPDPH010000002.1, forward strand.
CGAGCAGGTCCGCAAGGTGGCCGAGCACGCCAGCGGGCTCACCTTCGACGGGTCGGCCGTGGAGTTCCCCGCACCGCGCTCGTTCGCCCGCCCGATCGCGTTCAACGTGCTCCCGCTCGCCGGCTCGATCGTTGACGACGGCTCGTTCGAGACCGACGAGGAGCAGAAGCTGCGCAACGAGAGCCGCAAGATCCTGGAGATCCCCGGGCTGAAGGTCTCCGGCACCTGCGTGCGGGTGCCGGTCTTCACCGGCCACTCGCTCCAGATCAACGCGCGCTTCGCCCGGCCGGTCAGCCCGGCCCGGGCGCGGGAGCTGCTGGACGGCGCGCCGGGCGTGGCGCTGTCCGACGTGCCGACCCCGCTGCAGGCGGCCGGCCAGGACCCCACGTACGTCGGGCGGATCCGCGCCGACGAGACCGTCGAGCACGGCCTGGCCCTGTTCTGCGCCAACGACAACCTGCGCAAGGGCGCGGCCCTCAACGCCGTGCAGCTGGCCGAGCTGGTCGCCGCCGAGCGCCGCTGACCCCGCCCGGCGCCGTCGATCTTGCACTTCCGGTTGCCGTTCTGCGGCATTTATGCCATGTGCCGGCACCAACAGTGCAAGATCGGCGATGCTGCGGTGGGATGGAGGCGATCGGGGACGTATCGACGTGGGAGGCCGGCATGGCGGACGAGCAGACCCAGCGGGCACTGACCGACCTCATCGCGAGCCGCTGGCTCGGCGTGCTCGCCACCCTCAAACGCGACGGCCGGCCCCAGTTGTCCAACGTGGTCTACGCGTTCGACCGGGAACGTGGCCTGATCCGGATCTCGATCACCGACGGGCGGGCCAAGACCGCCAACCTGCGCCGCGACCCCCGGGCCAGCTTCCACGTCAGCAGCACGGACGGCTGGGCGTACGCGGTGGCCGAGGCGCGGGCCGAGCTGACTCCGGTGGCGCAGCGGCCGGACGATCCGACCGTCGAGGAACTGGTCGGGCTCTACCGGGCGGTGCAGGGCGAACACCCGGACTGGGACGATTTCCGGCAGGCCATGGTCGCCGAGCGGCGGCTCGTGCTGCGGCTGCACGTCGAGCGGGTCTACGGGATGCCGCCGCGCGGTTGACCCGCCGGCAACGGCTCCGACGACCTGCGGCACCGGCTGCGCCATCACCGGTGACCCCGGCCGGTTACCCCGACCCGGGCGGCGGGTAGACCGCGGTGCCGACACCGAGAGGGGAGCACCATGACAACGGTCGGAGAGTTCATGACGACCCGGTTGGTGACGATGGACGGCAACGACACCCTCACCGCCGCAGCGCAGGAGATGCGCGACAGCGCCATCGGCGACGTGGTGGTGACCGACGGCGACAACGTGGTCGGCATCGTCACGGACCGGGACATCACGGTCCGCGGCATCGCCGAGAACATGGACCCGAACACCACCCGGCTCAACCAGATCACCAGCAAGGACGTGGTGACGGTGAGCCAGTACGACGACGCGGTCGCCGCCGCCGACCTGATGCGCACGTACGCCGTCCGCCGGCTGCCGGTGATCGACGACGGCCGCCTGGTGGGGCTGGTCTCGATGGGCGACCTCGCCGTGGAGCGGGAACCCCAGTCGGTGCTCGCCGACATCAGCGCCGACGAACCCAACAACTGAGCTGTCCGCCGCGGTGTTGCCGGCCCCCGGTTGCGGGGGTCGGCGTTCGCGTCCACTCAGCCCGGCTCGATGAGCAGCCCTACGTCGTTCACGCCCCGGGGGCGTGACTCACCCGAACCGGGCGAGGTTGACGCCGTACCCGGCGGGGACCCCTCCTCGGACGCCGCACGCCGCGCAGCGCGGGAGGAGTGGAACCGATGGTGGACGCGACCACGAGGTTCTTCGAGGACCTCGACCGGCGGGGATTCGAGCCCCTGTTGGCGAAGACCGCTGGAACGCTGCGTTTCGACCTGCACGAGGGGGCGCAGACGACGCACTGGCTGCTGCAGATCGACCGGGGCAACCTCCAGGTCCGGCAGGAGGACCGGGAGGCCGACACGGTGGTGGGGACCGCTCCGCGGCTCTTCGGTGAGCTGGTCACCGGCCAGGAGAACGCCATCGCGGCCCTCCTGCGGGGCGACATGACCGTGTCGGGCGACCTGCGGCTGGTGCTCCAGATCGAACGGCTCTTCCCCGGCCCGCCGGACACCCGGGGGCCGCACCACCCGTTCCGGACGGAGGCGTTCTGATGGCCGACACCAACACCGTCCGGATCCTCGACGGCAACACCTTCGTGGTCTCCGAGGACACCGGCGACATCGAGGCCACCCCGACCGAGCCGACCGGCCTCTTCTCCATCGACACCCGCTTCCTGTCCCGCTGGGTGCTGACCGTCAACGGCGAGCGGCTCAACGCCCTCTCGTACGACGACCTCCAGTACTACGAGGCCCGGTTCTTCCTGGTGCCCGGCATGGCCACCCACTACGTCGACGCCAAGCTGTCGATCATCCGGGAGCGGGCGGTCGGCGGCAGCTTCCGCGAGACGCTGACCATCCTCAACCACGACGAGAAGGCGGTGGACCTGGAAATACGGATGGAGGCGGGCTCCGACTTCGCCGACCTCTTCCAGGTCAAGGACGAGATCCTGAACAAGAAGGGCGAGATCTACGCCGAGGCGGAGCGGGACCGGCTGCGGCTGGGCTACCGACGTGGGAACTTCCGGCGGGAGACGATCATCTCCTCGTCCCAGCCGGCCCGGTACGACCGCGGCGGCTTCGCCTACACCATCCATCTGGAACCGAACGAGCAGTGGGACACCGCCATCGACGTGCAGACCGTCGCCATCGGCCCGGGCGGCCGGGACCTGCGGATGGGACTGCGCGCGCACGGCATCGAGCGGGTGGCCCTCCAGCGGGACCTCGAGGAGTGGATCCGCAAGGCGCCCAAGGTGAACAGCGAGCACGGCCAGGTGTGCTCGACGTACCGGCGCAGCCTGGTCGACCTGGCGGCGTTGCGGTTCTCGCCGCTCTCCCTCGGTGGGCAGACGCTGCCGGCCGCCGGCCTGCCCTGGTTCATGACCATGTTCGGCCGGGACAGCATCCTCACCTGTCTCCAGGTGCTGCCGTTCGCGCCGGACATGTCCAAGACCACGCTGCGGATCCTCGGCGCGTTGCAGGGCACCCGGTTCGACGACTTCCGCGACGAGGACCCGGGCCGCATCCTGCACGAGATGCGGTACGGCGAGACGGCCGCCTTCGAGGAGCAGCCGCACTCGCCGTACTACGGCTCGGTGGACGCCACGCCGCTGTTCGTGGTGCTGCTCGACGAGTACGAGAAGTGGACCGGCGACGTGGCGTTGGTCAAGGAGCTGGAACGGGAGTGCCGGGCGGCGCTGCACTGGGTCGACCACTACGCCGACCTGGTGGGTAACGGCTACATCTGGTACGAGCGCCGGAACACCGACACCGGCCTGGAGAACCAGTGCTGGAAGGACTCCTGGGACTCCATCTCGTACTCCGACGGCACGCTGCCGCCGTTCCCCCGGGCCACCTGCGAGGTGCAGGGGTACGCGTACGACGCGAAGATGCGGGCCGCCCGGCTGGCCCGGGAGTTCTGGGACGACCCAACGTACGCCGACCAGCTGGAACGGGAGGCCGCGGCGCTCAAGGAGCGGTTCAACCGGGACTGGTGGGTGCCGGGCGGCGGGTTCTACGCCCTTGGCCTCGACCCGAACGGCCGGCAGTGCGACGTGCTCAGCTCCAACATCGGGCACCTGCTGTGGAGCGGCATCGTCGACGAGGACCGGGCGGGGCAGATCGCCGCGCATCTGGTCGGGCCCCGGCTCTGGTCCGGCTGGGGGGTGCGGACCCTGGCCGAGGGCGAGGTCCGGTACAACCCGATCGGCTACCACAACGGCACGATCTGGCCGTTCGACAACTCCTTCATCGCCTGGGGCCTGCGCCGGTACGGCTTCGCCGAGGAGGCCGCCACCATCGCCAACGGCATCCTGGACGCGGCAGGGTACTTCGACGGCCGGCTGCCGGAGGCGTTCGGCGGCTACCAGCGGGAGCTGACCAAGTTCCCGGTGGAGTATCCGACCGCGTGCAGCCCGCAGGCCTGGTCGACGGGGACCCCGCTGCTGCTGCTCCGGACCATGCTGGGGCTGGAGCCGCACGAGGGCCACCTGGCGGTCGACCCGCGGCTGCCGGTGGGCATGGGCCGGATCGAGGTGCTGGACATCCCGGGCCGGTGGGGCCGGGTGGACGCCTTCGCCCGGGGCCGGCTCGACCTGCACAACCTGGCCGGCTGAGGCGGACGTTGCGGGGCGCCGCCGACCAGTGGTCGGCGGCGCCCCGGTGTTCAGTGCCCGGCCAGCAGCGGGTCGGCGTGCGCCTCGGTCCGGGGGAGCAGGCAGAACTCGTTCCCCTCCGGGTCGGCCAGCACCGTCCACCGGGGCAGCTCCCGGACCACGGTCGCGCCCGCCTCCAGCACGGCGGCCCGCTCCTCGGCGTCTCCGACCAGGTCGAGGTGGAGCCGGCCGGGGGTGGGCAGGTCGTCGGCGGGGCTGATCCAGATGTCGGGCCGGTGGCCGGCGGGGTCCCGCAGCAGCACCGCCTCGGTCGGGGCGAGCGAGCGCTCGGCCAGCTTCACCCGGTCCTCCCGGACCACGGGCAACCCGGTCACCGTGCTCCAGAACGGGGCGAGCAGGTACGGGTCGCGGCAGTGGATGACGATCGCGGCGAGGTCGGGCATGCGTTGACCGTAGTCGGCTCAGCCGGGCGGCAGGACGGTGTCCAGGAACGCGGCGGTGACCGCCCGGATGTCCGGCCGGGCCAGGTCGAGGGCGTGCCCGCCGTGGGTGAGCCAGGCGTGCGTCGGGTGCCCGGCGGCGAGCAGCCGGCGCGCGAGGTCGACCGACTGGCCGGCGGGCACCGCGGCGTCCTCCTGGCCGTGCACCAGCAGCACCGGCACGCCGGCGCCGAGGTGGGTGGCGACGGTCGCGTCGACGGTGGCGGGATCTGCCGCGGCGGGCGGGTGGCCGAGCAGGTCGGTCCACGGGTCGTCGTGAGCGCGTCGCCGCCGGAACTCCGGGTCGAGCGGGTCGACCGGCGGCCAGTACGCCAGTGCCGCCGCCACGTCGCCCGGCCGGTCCACCCCGCGCAGCGCGAGGTGCAGGGCCAGCATCCCGCCGGCCGAGTCACCCCCGACCAGCAGCGGCAGGCCGTCCGCCCGGGCCGTCCGGGCCGCCTCGCGTACGTCGTCGAACTGGGCCGGCCAGCGGGCCTCGGCCGCGAACCGGTAGGTGGCCGCCACCACCCGCAGCCCGAGCGGGGCGAGCGCCGCCCCGTCCTCGGCCGACCGGGCCCGCCAGCCGCCGCCGTGGATCCAGAGCAGCACGCCGCGTTCAGTCACCCCGCCATGGTGCCCGCTCCCGGCCGGCCCGGCGAGCCGGCTCTGCCGAGGGCAGATCCAGGTGTCGGACGGCGTCGCTCGCCCCTACGGTCGCGTAACCTACTCGCGGTAAAGTTGCCGCATGCCGGAACTCGTGTACCCGCCCGTGATCGTCACCGCCAAGGCAATGTTCCGGCTGCTGGACCTACGGCTGACCGTCGAGGGCAGCCACCACGTGCCGCGTACCGGCGGTGCGGTGCTGGCCAGCAACCACGTCAGCTACCTGGACTTCATCTTCTGCGGGTACGGGGCGGTCGAGTCCCGCCGGCTGGTCCGGTTCATGGCCAAGGACTCTGTCTTCCGGCACCGGGTCTCCGGCCCGCTGATGCGCGGCATGAAGCACATCCCGGTGAACCGCGCGGCCGGGGCCGGGTCGTACGCCACGGCGGTGAGCGCGCTGCGCCGCGGCGAGGTCGTCGGCGTCTTCCCCGAGGCGACCATCAGCCGCTCCTTCACGGTCAAGGGACTCAAGAACGGCGCCGCCCGGATGGCCCAGGAGGCCGCCGTGCCGCTGCTGCCGGTCGCGCTCTGGGGCACCCAGCGGCTCTGGACCAAGGGCCGGCCGCGCACCCTGACCCGCCGGCACACGCCGATCACCGTCCTGATCGGCGAGCCGCTGGACCCGGCCGGGTACGCCGACGCGAACGCCCTGACCGCCGAGCTGAGGAGCCGGCTCGCCGCGCTGGTGGACCGGGCCCAGCGGGAGTACCCGGAGCAGCCCGCCGGCCCGGAGGACGCCTGGTGGCAGCCGGCACACCTCGGCGGCACCGCGCCCACCCCGGCCGAGGCCGCGGAGCTGGACCGCCCCGGCCGCCGCGCCGCCTCCTGACCTGGCCGGATCGTTCCGCATCCGGGCCTGATGGTGCCTGCCGCCCCGGCGTCCGGCCGGCCAGGATCGAGACCATGAGCAGAGCAGCACTCGTCGTCATCGACGTCCAGGAGTCCTTCCGGCAGCGCCCGATCTGGGCGTACGCCTCCCAGCCCGAGATCGTCGACCAGGTCAACCGTCTGGTCGAGGCGGCCCGGCTCCGGGGCGACCTGGTGGTCTGGGTCCTGCACGCCGAGCCGGGCAGCGGTGGCGTCTTCGACCCGGCCAGCGGGCACGTCCGGCCGATCGAGGGCCTGGTCCCGGCCGCCGGGGAGCCGACGCTGGTGAAGACCTCGCACAACGCCTTCACCACCACCAACCTCCAGCAGATCCTGACCCTCGCCGGGATCCGGGAGCTCACCGTCTGCGGCATCCGCACCGAGCAGTGTGTGGAGACCACCACCCGGGTGGGCGCCGACCTCGGTTACGAGATGACCTTCGTGACCGACGCGACGGTCACCTTCCCCATTCCGCACCGGGACCTGCCGGCCGACGCCACCCTGGAGCAGATCCTCGCCGACCCGCGCACCCTGTCCACCGAGCAGATCGTCACCCGCACCGAGTACGCCCTGGCCGGCCGGTTCGCCACCGTGCGTACCGTCGCCGAGGTCGTGCGACAACTCCAGGTCGGCGCGTCTGACGCCGCGCCGGGACCTGGAGCCGTCGCGGGAACCGTCGCCGCGGTCCCGGTCGGAGCCTGACCCCGTGACCCGGGTCGTCTTCCTGCTGGTTCCGCAGGTGCACCTGCTGGACCTCGCCGGTCCGGCCCAGGTCTTCTCCACCGCCGCCGACCTCGGGTACGACTACTCGCTGCACTACGTCGCCGCCACGGGCGAGGTGCCGACCGTGCAGGGGGTGACCCTGCGGGCCGACACCGACTGGCCGGCGCTGGACCGCGACGACCTGGTGGTCGTACCGGGGTGGCGGGTGTCGGCGCACAGCCCGGCGGGGCCGGTCGGCTGGGACGACCTGCGGCGGCTGGCCGACCATCACGCCGCCGGCGGCACCGTGGCCAGCGTCTGCGCCGGGGCGTTCGCGCTCGGCCGGGCCGGCCTGCTCGACGGGCGACGCTGCACCACCCACCACGAGGTGCAGGACGAGTTGGCCCGGCGGCACCCGGCGGCCCGGGTGGTCCGGGACGTGCTCTACGTGGTCGACGATCGGGTGGTCAGCTCGGCCGGCATCGCCAGCGGGATCGACGTGGCGCTGCATTTGGTGGCCACCCGGCACGGCCCGGCAGCGGCCGCCCGGATCGCCCGTGCCCTTGTCGTCTACGCCCGGCGCAACGGCCACGAGCAGCAGGCCAGCGCGATGATGCGGCACCGCTCGCACCTGTCCGACGCGGTGCACCGGGCACAGGATCTGATCGACGCCCGGTACGCCGAACCGCTGCCGCTGGCCGAGCTGGCCGCCGCCTGCGGCGTGGCCGATCGCACGCTGAGCCGGCTGTTCCGGCAGGCCACCGGGCTGACCCCGCTCGGCTACCAGCAGCTGCTGCGGGTGGAGCGGGCCGAGCACCTGATCGGGCACGGCACCACCGTGGAGGCCGCCGCCCGGGCGGTGGGCTTCACCGACGCCCGGATGCTGCGCCGGCTGCGCGCCCGCGCCCGGCCGGCCCCGGCGCTCGCCGGCTGACCGTGCCGTCGGACGGCACCGGTCAGCAGGCCGAGCCCGGACGGCCCTGCGCCGGGGACGCCCGGCGCGGCCAGTCGAACGTCTCCTCGTCGGCTGGCCGGTAGTAGTCGTCCCGGGACAGGAACTCCACCGGCAGCGAACCCGGCAGCGTCACCGCGCCCCGAGGCGCGCCCGGCACTCCGGCGACCCGCAGCAGCAGGGTGTCCCGCTCCGGCGGGGAGAGATCCACCAGTTCCGGGTGGACCAGCCGGAACGTGGCCACCGAGCGGCGTACCTGCCGGGCCAGCGCGGTGACCAGGGCGGTCGGGCCGCCCAGGGCGAGCGCAGGCTGCCGGATGGTGCGCAGCGCGTCGCAGACCACCAGCAGCTCGACCTCGCCGTTCGGGCCGTCGGCGAGCTCGATCCGGGACGGCCACTGCCAACGGATCTGTCCGCTGACCAGGCGGGACAGCCGGACCGGGCGCCGGTGCCGGGCGCCCGTCCGGCCGTCCCGCCTGGAGACCAGGGACAACTCGGAGCCGGTGCAGACGTACGCGAGCCGCCGGTCGGTGACGGTCACCGTCGCCGGGTCGGGGAGGCTCCAGGCCCGGGCGCTCTCGGTGGGGCCGAGCAGGTGCCCGGCCAGCCGGAGCCGGTGCTGCCCGAGTACCTGCTCACCCGGTTCGGGGACCAGGGCGTATCGCCGGTCGAGCACGGGACGGGCCGCGTCGTCATCCGCGTCGAAGCGGTGCGGCCCGATGAAGAAGGGAGCGGCGTCCTCCTGCACGGTCACGACCTCCCGGTGGACAGTTGCGGTAGGTACAGCGTGACCCACACCACAATGGCTGTCATGACGGCCGTTAGGGGGTCGGCCGGTCGGTCTGTGCCTGTGACCGGTAGATGCCGATCTCCTCCGGCCGGACGAGCCCGTCCTCGATCGCCCGGGCGAGCAGGGCCGCCTTGGTGGCGGCCGGTCGACCCGCCCGGGTGTACTTGATCCGCGCCCGGTCCACGTACTGCTTGACGGTGTGCTCGCTGATCCGCATCCGGCGGGCCACCGACGCCTTCGACATGGACTGGAACCACAGCAGCAGGGCCTCGCGTTCCTTGTCCGACAGCGCCGGCCGGTCCGGGCGGGGATCGCCCACCATCGCCCCGGCCAACGCGGGCGTCACGTACGGCCGGTCGGTCGCCGCCGCCAGCACGGTCGCCACGCAGTGCTCGCGTCCCTCGTGTTTGGCGAGGAACGCCACCGCCCCGGCGTCCAGTGCGGCGAGCATGGTGTCCGGGTCGGTGTGTTCGGAGTAGACCACCACCCGGAGCCCGGCGGCGCTCAGCTCGGCCAGCTTGTCGAGCACCATCCGCCCGTGCAGCCGCAGGTCGAGCAGGACGACGTCGGCGCCCGGCGCGAGCCGCAGCACCTCGTCGGGATCGTCCCCGGTGGCCAGTACCCGCAGCCGTGGCTCGCGGACCAGCCAGGCGCGTACGCCGTCGATCACCACCGGATGGTCGTCCACGATCGCCACGCCGAACGGCCGCCCGCCGGTCACGTCCTCCGCCACCAGGTCTGCGTCCATCTGATCTCCCCGTCCCGATCGTGCACGTGTTCCACCGGCCCGTTTCCGTCGACCACCGGCGGGCCGGTGGCGTCCGCGCCGTCGTGGTCAGGGGTGACCAGGCTGACCACCACCTCGTCCGGCCCGGCGACGACGGTCAGTCGGGCGTGGCCGCGGGCGTCGGCGAGCGCCGCGGTGAGCGGGTCGGCGAGCCGCCGGCGTACCTCGACGGGCAGCTCCGGCGGGGTGCCGACGACGACGAGTTCGATCGGCAGTCCGTTCCGTTCCGCCAGGTCGGCGGCGGCCCGCAGTTCGTGCAGCAGCGGATCCGGCACGTCGTCGGACTCGGCGATGAGTCGCCGCAGCCGGGCCGCGGCCAGCACGCAGCGGCGGCGTACCTCGGGGTCGGCCGGGTCGGCGTCGCCGGCGGCGAGGGCCGCGAGCACCTCCTCGGCGGCGCCGCCGGCCCGCACGAGGCGGTCCCGCCGGTCCCGCCGGGCACGTTCCGCCGCCTCCCGTTCCGCCTCGACGGCCAGGACCGCCGCGGCGGTGCGGGCCCGGTCCAGGGCCAGCGCGGCGATCGCCGCCGCGCCGACGAAGACCGCCACCGGCAGCGAGGAGGTGCCGTAGACGGACATCGCGTACCGGGTGAGGTCGGCGCCGGAGGCGAGCACCGCGCCGAGCGCGATCGCCGCGTGGGCGCCGAGCAGCGCGAGCAGCCACCACACCGGCCGCCGCCAGAGCACCAGCAGGAAGAACCAGACCAGTCCGCCCCACACCCAGTTCGCCGAGGTGAACAGGTACCGTTCGCCGGCCGCCGCGACGACCGCCGCGTCGACCAGGAGGAGCACCGCGGCCAGCCGGCGGGCCGGGGGCAGCCCGCCGTGCAGCAGGCGTACGGCGGCCCAGACGCCGATCGCGGCGGTCACCAGCCAGCCGACCGCGACCACCGGCGGCGCGGCCATCCCCGGCCCCACCCCGAGCACCGCCGGCAGGCTGATGGTCAGGTGCCAGGCCACCGCGATGATGACCGCCGCGATCCGAGCACCCAGGTCGGAGGCGTGGGCGACGGCGTTCGCCGCCGATCCGTCCACCGGCCGGTCGGCCACGGCGCGGCTGGGGTCCGGCGCCCGGGGCCGGCGGGCCGGCCCGGCGGCCGGGCCGGGCGCGGTGGCGGTCAGCGCCGTACCGGACTCAGTCGACACTTGGCCACTCCAGCAGAACTCGGGTGCCGGCGCCAGAGGCCGAGGTCACCTCTGCCCGGCCGCCCACCGTGGACATCCGCCCGTGGATCGACTCGCGCAGCCCGTACCGGTGGGCCGGGACCGTGGCCGGGTCGAAGCCGGGACCGTCGTCGACCACCTCGACCACGACGGCGTCCCCGACCCGGGCCAGCCGCAGCGTGACGGACGCGCCCGGCGCGTGCCGGGCCACGTTCGCCAGGGCGGCGGCCGCGCTGTCGGCGAGCGCCGTGGCCACCTCCGCCGGCACCGCGCACGGCGCCAGCGCCGCGGCCACCGGCAGCTCCGGCATCCGGGCGAGGACCGTCCGCAGCCGGTCGTCCAGTGCCGGGCCGGCCGGCGGCGCCGAGCGCGCGTCGGCCAGGGTGGCGAGGGTATCCAGGTCCGCCGCGCACCGCTCGCGCAACGCGGTCGACGGGCCGGACACCGCGCCGAGCCCGACCATGGTCAGCGTGGCCAGCACCGTGTCGTGCAGGTCCCGGTTCTGCCGCCGTTCGGCCTCGCGGGCGGTCCGCGCCAGCACCGCCTGCCGGGCCAGCCGCTGGTAGTCAGCGAAGGCGGCGTCCGCCCGCCCGATCCGGCGGCGCATCACCGCGGTCATCGCCGCCGCGCACCCGGTCTGCACCAGCAGGGTGGCCGCGTGCGCCCGCGCCTCGACCGGGTTGCCAGCGGCGGCCGCGCCCCCGATGTACCCGGCGGTGACCAGCAGCCCGGCCGGAACCGACCAGCGGGCCGGTGCGGTGGCCTGGGCGTTGATCACCGTGGTGCTGGCCAGCACCGCGATCCAGCTCGCCCCGCCGGGCAGCACCTCCGGGGCGACCAGCCCGGGGATCGCCACCGCGGCGAGGGTGGTGAGCGTGACGTCGCCGGCCACCAGGGCGGGGCCGATACCGTTGCGCAGCGCACGGACCGCGTACCAGACGGACCACGCGGTGAGCGCGACGACCACCGGCACGAGGAGCGCCACCCGCACGGGCGGGGTACGCACCGCCAGGGCCACCACCGCGCCGACCAGGCCGCAGGTCAGCCGCAGCAGCGCCGGCAGGGTGGTGAAGATCAGGGTGAACGCGTCGCCGGCCGGCCGGTCCAGCGGACTCGGCGGCGAGGTCGTGGCGGCTACGGCCGGCATCGGGGGAGGTGTCCTTCCCGGCAGCGACCCGGTCGGGTCCGCGCGGCCTAGATCGACGTCGGAGAATAACATGCTCGACCGCAATTGGTCACCCTCGGTGCGCGGCACGTCGCTGGCGAAAAGAGGGGGCCCCTTGTTCGCGCCTGGCGTTGTACAGGGCCCCCTCCTAACACCGGTCAGCCGTGCCTGCGACCGCGAGCAGGTGCGCGCTGGCGCCGAGCACCGCGGGGTCCTGCTCGAAGGTCTCGGCGCAGGCCACCGCGTCCGCGAAGAGTCGGTCGTCCGCGGCGGTGTCGAGCGCGTTCAGCAACGGCCAGAGGGGACCCTCCACCCCGTACAGGGCCGGCGTCGGCAGGCCCGCCGCGGTGAACTCCGCGACCACCTCCTCGGGTCGGTGGAAGTACGCGGTGGTGAAGCCGGTCTCCGGGTCGTTCACCCCGGTCTCGTACGCCCGGCGCAGCAGTCGCCAGCTGCGCTCGTCCACCCGTCCCTGCGCGGTCAGGTCGATCAGGGCCGCGTTGCGGCTGATCACCGCCGCGACCACCGGGCCGCCCGGCCGGGTGAGCCGGGCTGCCTCGCGCAGCGCGGTCACCCGGTCCGCCTGCCCGGTCAGGTGGTAGAGCGGGCCGAGCAGCAGGGTCGCGTCGACCGAGTCGTCGGGCAGCGGCAGGTCGCGGGCGTCCCCCACGGTCGCGGTGAGCCGCGGGCACCCGGCCCGGGCGGCTGCCACGTGCGCCGGCACCAGGTCGACCAGGTGCACCCGGTGACCGGCGGCGGCCAGCCAGCCCGCGTACGCGCCGGGGCCCCCGCCGACGTCGAGCACGGACGCCGGCGGTGCGGGCAGCAGCCGGGCGAGCAGGTCCCGGGTACGCCTCGCCTCCAGCCGGCCCTGCGGGGTCCGGTGCAACCGGTCCGCCTCGGCGAAGACCTCGGTGTAGTAACGCTGGATGTCCGGCTCCGCCGGTCGATGCTGCGGCATCCGTCGATGGTGGACGAGCCGGCCCGCCCGGATCATCTCCTTTACCGGCGGGCTGGCGTCCGCCTTCTACCCTCCGGGCATGACGTACCAGCCGGTCATGGTGCCGCCGCCCAGGAAGTCGAACACGACGAAGATCGTGCTCAGCGTCGTCGGTGTGGTGCTCGCGCTCTGCTGCCTGGGCGGCGTCATCGGCGGCTTCGCCCTTTACCACGCGGTGCAGGAGGCCACCGGCCCGGCGCGGACCACCGTGGACGCCTACGCCGGCGCCCTGGTCGCCCGCGACTACCCGACCGCGTACGGGCAGCTCTGCCGCCCGGTGCGCGACCGGGTCAGCCCGGACGAGTTCGTCCGTCAGCAGTCCGCCCGGCCGGCGCTGACCGGCTACGAGATCGTCGGCCTGAACGTCAGCAACAACAACGGGCAGGTGCGCGGGTCGGCGAGCGTCCGCTTCAGCCCGCAGGGCGGCACCGCCGAGACCCAGGTGTACCCGCTGGTCATGGAGGACGGGAGCTGGCGAATCTGCGAGTGACCCGGTCCGGCCGCCCGATCCGTCGCCAGGCGGCCGGAGCGCCGGTCAGGCCGGGCAGTTGTGGTATGCCTCGACCCGCCACCCGGCGTCGCCGCGGGACAGCACCCAGGTCGCCCGGCGGCACCGGTCGGCGGGGAGCGTCTCCTCGCCGGGCAGCAGGAAGCCGCTGCGGCTCACCACCACCGCCGTGTCGCCCCCGACGATCCGGACGCGCTCCGGCTCGTCGATCGACGTCGAGCCCCGCAGCGGGCCGGCGAACGCCCCAGCCAGGTACCGGCGCATCTCCGCCCGGCCCTGGTGGAACACCCCGCCGGGGAGCACCACGGTGGCGTCCTCGGCGTACCGGTCGGCGAACGCGTCGGCGTCGCCCGCCGCCCAGGCCGCGACGAGAGCGTGCAGCACCTCGCGTACCTTCCGTTCGGCGCGGGTGTCGATGGTCGCGGTGTCGGTCATGATCGTCTCCTCCTGATCGGGAACCTCGCCGGTACCTACTCGGCGCCTCGCCCGGACTCATCGGCCCGCCGGCGATGAATTCCGGGCACCGGGGCGGTAGGTATGTGGGTGAGCGCGGCGGAGAGGGCGGAACGGTGAGCGTGACCAGCGAGGACTTCGATCGACGGACCGGCCCGTACCGGCCGGAGTTGCTGGCCCACTGCTACCGGATGCTCGGCTCGGTGCATGAGGCGGAGGACCTCGTGCAGGAGACGCTGCTGCGCGCCTGGCGGGCCTTCGACCGGTACGACGACCGGCGCGCCTCGCTGCGTACCTGGCTGCACCGGATCGCCGCCAACGCCTGCCTGACCGCGCTGCGCGACCGCGCCCGCCGGCCGCTGCCGTCGGACTTCGTGGCGGCCAACCCGGACCCCGACGCGCCGATGGTGGTGGGCGAGGTGCCCTGGCTGCAGCCGCTGCCGGACGCGCTGCTCGATCCGGCCACCGTGGTGGCCGCCCGGGGCAGCCTGCGGCTCGCGCTGGTCGCCGCGATGCAACTGCTGCCGCCCCGGCAGCGGGCCATCCTGATCCTGCGCGAGGTGCTCGACTGGTCGGCCGCCGAGGTCGCCGAGGCGTTGGCGACCACCCCGGCGGCGGTGAACAGCGGCCTGCAACGGGCCCGGGCCCGGCTCGGCGCGGTGGCCGTCCACGAGGAGCAGGTCGCCGAGCCGGCCGACCCGGAGCAGCGGGCGCTGCTCGACCGGTACGTGGCGGCGTTCGAGCGGGGCGACGTGACCGCGCTGACCCGGCTGCTCACCGACGACGCCGTGCTGGAGATGCCGCCGGTGCTCAACTGGTACGTCGGCCGGGAACGCTACGGGCGGTTCATCGCCCGGATCCTCGCGCTGCGCGGGACCGACTGGCGGCTGCTGCCCACCACCGCGAACGGGCAGCCCGCGCTGGCCGCGTACGTGCGGGACGGGGACGTCCACCTGCCGCACACCGTGCAGGTGTTCACGCTCCGCAACGGGCGGATCAGTCGCAATGTGGTCTTCCAGGACCGGGCGGTGTTCGCCGCCTTCGGGCTGACTCCCCTGCCGGCCGCCGGGGTGGCGGTCAGCTGACCGACCGGCGTTCGGGCTGCCGCCCTGCACACCGGCCCAGGTCGCCCGTCGCTGTCCGTCGGGCCACGATGCCGGCACGTGACGGTGTGACATCTGGCGCCGGGGCGGCGCTGAGGGGCACGGAACGAGCGCACCGGGCCGAGGACCAGCACGTCCGCGGCGTCGCCGACTGATCACTCAGCGGTGTCGGGTACGCGGTGGCCGGCCACCCCAGCCGGCCCCGGGTCGCCCCCCGGCGCGTCCGTCTCGTCTCCCGGCGCCGCCGGGAGACGCGCTGCTCCGGAGGCACGCCGGGCGGCAGGTCCGGATGTCCACCCCTCAACGGAGTCATCAGATGTCACAGTTCGCCCTCGCGAAACTGCTCACCCTCAAGGTCGGCACGGCGGTCCTCGCCGTCACCGCCACCGGTGGGGTCGCTTTCGCCGCCGCGACCGGCAACCTGCCCAACCCCCTCACCGACCCGAGCGCCAAGCCGTCGACGCACGCCTCGGGCAGGCCGTCCGAAGCGGCCGACCGGGGCAAGGGTCCGGCTGACGCCAAGGGCACCCCTTCGCCGAATCTGGTCGGTCTCTGCCGCGCGTACCAGGCCGGTGCCGGCGACAACCCCGGCAAGGCGCTGGCGAACCCGGCGTTCCAGGTGCTGGTCACCACCGCCGGCGACAAGGAGAAGGTGGCGGCGTACTGCGAGACGCTGCTCGCCGACGCGAAGGGCAAGCCGAGCCAGGCCGCTCGGCCGACCGCCACCCCGAGCCACCCGACGGGCAAGCCCAGCGCCCGCCCGACCACCGCCGGGACCGACACCCCGGAGGCTGGCCACAAGCCGACCGTCCGGCCGACCAACTGACCTCCGACGCCGGGCGGGCACACCCCCCCTCCCGCCCGCCCGGCGTCGGCATCGCGTCCCCGCGCGGATGACCAACCCCCCGGTCCTCCGCAGGGCGTCGCGATCCGCGCCCGATGGCGCGGCGAGGCGGCGGCCTGGTCCCGCGGGCCGCCGCCTCACCTCATCCGGACGGGTCGGGGTGACCGGAGCCGGCCGTATCGTGGTCGGATGCGGAACTCGCGGCGGTCCTGGCGGCCCTGCCGCAGCCGCCACTGAGTGGACGTCATCCAGGCCACAGAGCTGACCTGGTCGGGCTCGCACCGCCTGGACGGCGACCTGGCCACCGCGGTCGGTGAGCTCAAGAGCCGGCCCGGCGGCGAACTCCAGGTGCACGGCAGCGGCGTGTTGGCGCAGTCGCTGATGCGCGAGGGGCTGATCGACACGTACCACCTGCTGATCTTCCCGGTGGTCCTGGGCCGCGGGCGGCGACTCTTCGCCGAGGGCGTGCCGCCGGCTGGCCTGCGCCTGACCGACACCCGCACCTCCGGCAGCGGGGTCACCATGCTGACGTACGACAGCGCCGGCGTGCCGACGTTCGGCACCGTCGGCGCATGAGGCGCGGCGGCCGATGCGCGCCGCCGTACGTAGGATCGCCGGGGCTGGCCGCGGCCCGGCCGGTGGCGGAACCCCGCCACCGGCCGCACCCGTTCTCAGCGTCGGGTCAGCACCGCCACACGCGTGGGCCGAGGTTCCGGTTGTCGCCGCCACTGGTCCGCGCGTGCCCGACCACCAGCCCGGTGTCGGACACGGCCGCCGCCAGGCCGGTCTGCCCGCTGGGCACGGGCAGTTCGATCGGGGCGCCGTCGCGCAGGACGGCGCCACTGGCCACGACCCAGCCCGACGCGTTGACCGACTCGCCGGGACCGTCCGTCGGCAGTTGGCTGACCTCGCCGGTCCGGAGGTTCCACAGCGCCGCCGACTGGGACGGCCACAGACCGCCCGTCGCCCAGTCGCCCCGCGTCGCGTAGGCGGCGCCGGTCTCGCCGGCCGGCACCTTCAGCTTCCGGCCGTTGCCCTTCTGGTCCCACACGTACGCCGCGATGCCGACACCGTTGCGGTACATGGTGCCGACGATCTCGCCGTCATCGGTGATGCCGAAGGCGTCGCCGTCGGTGGGCAGCGGCAACGTCACCGGGGTCGTCTGTCCCGCCTTCCAGAACAGGATGATGCTGTCCTTGCCGCCCGAGTTGCCGCGCGGCTCCGCGTTGATGACGACGTCGCCGGCCGCGTTGATCGCCGGAGTCGGGTACACGTGCCACTTGCCCGGCGGCATACGCAACCGCGTGTACGCGCGCTTCTCGTAGCGGAAGACGTACTCCTGTTTGGCGTTCTCCACGAGGCCGACCACGACGCCGCCGGCGTTGACGGCCGTCACCTGGACCGACTTGCCGGGTAGCGGCAACGCCTGCGGCTTCCCGTCGGTCCACAGCACCGGCCGGAAGTCCTGCCCGACCACGCTGTTGCCGATGACGTACCGCCCGGTCGGATCCACGCCGCTGGCGGTGAGGTCCGTCATCCCGGACGGCACGGGCAGTTCGGCCACCGGACACGCGCCGGCCGACGGGGTCGGCGCCGTCGACGCGGTCGCCTCCGCCGAGGCCGGCACCGACGCCGCGGCCGGGACGCTGGCCGGGGCCGTCCCCGGCCGCGCGCCCGCTGTGGTCACGATCGACGGCACCGCCAGCAGCAGGGCTGTCGCCAGCGCCACGCCTCCGGCCCCCTGAACCGAGCGGCGGCGAAAGGCGCGCCGGCGACCGGCGCGGACCAGTTCGTCGATCTCGACGCGGCTGGCCGGCACGTCGACCTCGCGCAGCCGGTCCCGCAGTTCCTGTTCCTCATTCATGACGGACTCCTCCTCCCTGTGCGAGCGTTACCGGACGTCCTGTCGCAAGGACCTCGCGCAGGGCGGCGAGGCCGCGTGAGCACTGGCTCTTGACGTTGCCCACCGAGCAGCCGAGGGCTTCCGCGGTCGCCTCGACCGACAGATCACCGAAGTAACGCAGCACCACGACGGCCCGCTGACCCCGGGGCAGCGACCGTAGCGCCGTCAAGAGCGCGTCCCGCTCCTCGACGGTGTGGTCGGCGGGGGCGGGCAGTTCCGGCAGGCGGTCGCCGAGCAGCACCTTGGACCACCCGCGCCGCCGCTCGTCGAGGTAGCGCCGGACCAGGATCCGGTGCACGTACCCGTCGAGATTGTCGGCGCCGGCGGCCCGTTTCCAGTTCACGTAGAGCGCCGTGAGCGTCGTCTGGACGATGTCGTCCGCCTGGTAGGCGTCGGCGCAGAGCAGGTACGCCGTGCGGTGCAGGCGGGGTAACCGTGCCGTCACGTACTCGACGTACTCCCGTTCGAGGTCGGGCCGCATCGTGCTCCCTTGATCAGCCGGCGTGGACGTTGGACTCTGGTCGTCTCTTTGTCGGCGGCGGCCGGAAGGAAGGTTGCACGGGCCGTCACTCGGTCTGCCGGTCATGGCGCTGACGGGTAGGTTGCCGGATGGAGACGGGCCACGGGGAGGGATGGCATGTCGGCGCAGCGGATGGTTCTGGTCATTCCGGGTAGCGGTGGCTGCTGGCATGTGCCGCACCAGTTCTTCGCCGCCGAGGCGGCGCAGGCACGCGGCGCGCGCCTGCATCACCTGTCCTGGCACGGCGAGATGCCACCCGAGCCGGCGGCCCGGGGCCCGTGGGTCGTCCCGCAGATCGCGGCGGCGCTGCGCGAACTGACCGATCCGCTGGTCATCGCCAACTCGCTCGGCACCCTGGCCGCGGATCTCGCCGCCGGTGAGGGGCTGCCGGCCATCTGGCTCACCCCGTTGCTGCACCGCCCGGAGGTGGTCGACGGCCTGCGCCGGGCCACCGCGCCCTTCCTGCTGATCGGCGGCACGGCGGACCCCAGTTGGCGGCCGGGCCTGGCTCATGAGCTGTCGCCGTACGTGTGCGAAGTGGTGGACGCCGATCACGGGCTCCGCGTGCCAGGGCCGCTCGCGAGGTCGGCGGCCGTGCTGGGCGAGATCGCCACGGCGGTGGAGGACTTCCTCGACCAGGTGCTCTGGCCCGCACCACCCGCCGGGTAGTGCCGCAACCTTCCGCTGCACGACCGGACCGACGAAGCCGTGCGGCACGAGTTCGTCGCCCGCTCCGCTTTCGATCAAATCAGTTTGATGTATTCTCGACTCATGGCTGCGTCGAGCCGAGCCGCACCAGCTTTCCTGCGCTTGGCCGCCCACCCGCTGCGGTGGCGGCTGCTGGCCGAGCTCGCCGGCAGCGACCTGCGGGTCCGCGAGCTGGTCACGCGGATCGGCCAGCCGCAGAACCTGGTCTCCTACCACCTGCGGCTGCTGCGCGACGGCGGCCTGGTCACCGCCAGCCGGAGCAGCTTCGACGGCCGCGACAGCTACTACCACCTGGATCTGGCCCGCTGCGCCCAGGCGTTGGCCGGCACCGGTGCCGCGCTGCACCCGGCCCTGGGCATGGGGGGGGGCGGCAGCACGCCGGCGACGTCGGCGAACGGGCAGCGGGTGGCCGTGCTGTTCATCTGTACGGGTAACAGCGGCCGCTCACCGATCGCCGAAGCGCTGCTCCGCCACCGCACCGCCGGGGCCGTGGAGGTCACCAGCGCCGGCAGCCGCCCCGGCCCGCGACTGCATCCCCACTCGGTGCGGGTCCTGCGCGACCGGTACGCCGTCGACATCGCCGGTCAGCGTCCCCGCCACGTGGACACGCTGACCGGTCGCCGCTTCGACTACGTGATCACCTTGTGCGACAGGGCACGTGAGGTCTGCCCGGAGTTCGGTGACCACGCTCGCCGCATGCACTGGAGCATCGCGGACCCCGCGTCGGCCGGCGACCGCGACCAGGCCGGCTACCCGGCCTTCGTCCGCACCGCAGGCGACATCGACACCCGCATCCGCCATCTGCTGCCTGTCCTCGCCACCCGACAATCGGTGACTCAAGGAGGTTGAGCCATGACCGGAACCGCACCGTACGCCAGCGTCCGCTACCTGGTCGACGACGTCCAGGCAGCCGTCGACTTCTACACGACCCACCTGGGCTTCAGCCTGAGCACCAACGCCGTGCCCGCCTTTGCCGACGTCGTCCGCGGCCCGTTGCGGCTACTGCTGTCCGGGCCCGCCAGCTCCGGCGCCCGGGCCACACCCGAGGATGCCGCGACTCCCGGCCGTAACCGGATCCACCTCATCGTCGACGATCTGAACGCCGAGATCGACCGGCATCGAGCCGCTGGGCTCTCCTTCCGCAGCGACCCGATCTCCGGCCCCGGGGGCCGCCAGATCCTGCTGGCCGACCCCGCCGGCAATCTGATCGAACTGTTTCAACCGGCCCGTCCCGGCGGCACCGCGAAACCCTGACACCGGTTGTGCTGAAGGGGGCCCGAACCGACGGCCGTGGATCGGTGGCTGTCGGTTCAGCCCACCCGATCGTCGTACGGGATGGACCCGAAGCCCTCGTTCCACTCGTCCTGGTCGACGGTGTGGCGGCCGATGTAGAAGCAGTCGGGCTCTTCACGGAAACCAGGCAACTTCCTGGCTCGCGCTATCCGCGACTCCGCTCGTGCCTCCGACGAGTAGACCCCCATGACGAGGGGCCAGGCCTGGCCGGCGGGCAGGGATTCCAGGTCGCCGTGCCGGAGACGATCCGCACGGTCGGGGCGGCGTCGCGCGAGCTGGTGGATCGCCTCGTCGGAGACGTCCAGGCCGAGAACGTCGATACCGCCGTCGACCAGTGGCAGAAGGTTGCGGCCGTTGCCGCAGCCGACGTAGAGGCCAGCGGTGATGCCCTCCGCGGTGGCGGCCAGGAGGATGTCCTCGACGAACGCGACGGGCGGATCAGCGACGTACCGGCCCCGGCGGTACTCCTCGTTCCAGGCGTCGGAAGCGGACCTCGCCATACTCATCGCGACAGGGTTCCAGATGACGGGCGCCTATGAGGACCGTGGCCGGCGGCCTGGCTGTGCGGATGGACAAGATCGGGTTGGCGCTTGTGGGAGCCGAAGCAGCGGGAGTGTTTCGTCGGACCGCGATCGAGCGATCAGATCAGCGCGTCGCATGGGAACGGACGGACCAGGCCTTCTTCGCTGCCATCCGCTGGAGCGCGTCACGATTACCGACAGCCTCGCCGAGTTCTGCGGGAAGCACCACCACCGCATGCCGAACCAGTATTGGCGCGACCCGGTGCCCCGTGCTCGCGATTACGTGGGCCGGCACATCCCGCCTTGGGCGTAGCGCCTTGATGGAGATCGACCGGTCGGGCAGAGGCAGCCTGTCGACCTGGGACGACGGTGGTGCGCCCGGCAGGATTCGAACCTGCGGCCTTGGGATTAGAAGAAGATCGCGGATGGCTGGTAGATGTACCCTGCCGCTGCTCAACTGGTCTGCCGCTGTCGGGCTGCGTCGGCTCTAGCTGAGTGGCTTGGCTGTACGGATGGCTGTACGGCTGCTGGATGGAGGAGGGCACTGGTGCGGGGCGCGTACGAAGGTGACCAGGTGACTCTCACGTTGAGCCGCGGTGAGGTCGGCCGCCTGGCGGCCGTCTTGGCGGAGGCGACTGCTGGTTCATCCCGTGCCGAGTTCTTCATCCGAGCCGTGCCGAGTTCTTCATCCGAGTCGGCTGCTCGCGGCCCAACATTGAAGCGCTCGTGCATGCGCTTGAGTCTCTGGCAGCAGGTCGCTCGACTGGCTTTGAGATCCAGCTGGCGGCAGGGGTGGAGCGAGAAGAGAACCCACCTCGGCCGAGGCAATGAACGGGCACCGTCAGCTTGGAAGAGCGTGCTCAATCGGCCGTGATGCCCGAAACACCTGCGGCCGGCGGCAGAGCCGAATGCCGCTCGTGCCCGCTCATGACCGCTGCGCGCCACCGTTACTGGCCCGTGGATGGCCCGGCCTACAGCTCCTCAGGAGCGGGCCGAAGCAGACCTAGTTGCGGGTCGAAGCAGACAAGGCCGTGTTCGGCCGCAATTCGTGCAGCACCGGCCGACACCTCGTTGCAGCGGCTATACACCATCGGGAAGTAGATGAACGGTCCCGATGCCTCCTTGATCAATGGCCCCGTCGACCACGGGCTCCGCTCATCGTCGTCGTCCTCAGTAAGGTCGATCCACTGCTCAAGCAGGGCTTCGACGTAGGTTCGGATACGCGGCGTCGGCGGGATCGCGCCTTTACCGACGTACCTCTCGTAGAGCGCCTTGAAGGTGGTCAGCGCTGCGGCGTTGTCAGGGGGCCTGTCACCTTCCCAGACCGCCAAGTCGTAACTCATGCGCCGGAGTGTGCCAGCCAGCGCTGACATGTCGCGCAGCAACAGCTACGGGGCGAGCGGTGGAAAGCGGATCTCCTCGTCGGGCAGTCACCGACCGACCAGTCTCCCCGGACGGGGACAAGGTGGAGCGCCCTACCGGACGAACGACCTTGGCCCCGTCCGGGGAGACTGGTAGCCCTTGCGGTGCCCGGCGAGGTGATCCACTGCGGCATCTCTGAGGAGGGCCGGGGTTCGGGGCAGAGCCCCGAGGTCTTCAGGTCCTGGTCGTCCCCAAGCGTGGCCGGCCGGCCCGGCCGATGCCGGCCGGAGGTCGCCAGCAGGCCGGGGCCGGGCCGGCGCGGCCCGCTTCGCGGGCCGCCTTGATTTCGGCTGGGGCGAGGGCAAGCGGTCGCGGAAGTGGGTCTACGGCAAGACGGAGCGGGAAGTGCTCGGCAAGCTGGCTGACCTTCGCCGCCGCCAGGAGCAGGGGCAGAACCTTGGAGCTGCGCCTCGGACGGTCGGGGAGTGGCTGGATGAGTGGTTGCGAATGAAGGAGCGCGACGGAACCCGGCCGTCAACGTTGCAGGGCTACCGAAAGATCATCGAGAACCACGTCCGACCGACTCTCGGCAAGCTGGCGCTCGACAAGCTTTCCCCAATAGCCATCCGCCGGCTGCTGGCAGAGAAGACGGACGCGGGTCTGTCGCCCACAACAGTCCGCCACATCCACAGCCTGATCCGGAACTCCCTCGCGGATGCGGAGCGGGACGAGCTGGTGCACCGCAACGCCGCGAAGTCCGTCCGTCCGCCGGCCATGCGCCAGGTTGAGCGCCGCGCCCTGGGCGTGGACGAGGCCAAGCGGCTGCTCGACGTGCTGCGGGGTCATCGCCTTGAAGCGCTCTACGTCTGTGCTCTGACGGTCGGGCTTCGTCGCGGGGAGCTGCTCGGGCTGGCCTGGTCGGACATCGACTTCGACGCCGGCACCCTGACCGTTCGGCAAACCGTTCAGCGCGTAGGGGGCCGGTTGCAGCTCCTGGCACCCAAGACGGAGCGGTCCCGACGGACGGTGCCGGTGCCGGCGCAGACGCTCGCGCTGTTCCGAGCTCATCGGAGGCAGCAAGCCGCGGGCCGACTGGCGGTGGGGGAGCGGTGGCAGGATCACGGCCTAGTCTTCCCGTCCAAGGTGGGAACGCCGATGGACCCCGACCACATCGACCGGACCTGGTACAAGATCCGGGCTGCGGCTGGCCTGGACTGGCTGCGGCTGCACGACCTGCGGCACGCCTGCGCCACGTTCCTGCTCGTGTCTGGTGCGTCGCCTCGGACGGTGATGAAGGTGCTCGGTCACAGCCAGATCGGGCTGACCATGAACACCTACGCACACGTCCTGCCCGAGATCGAGCGGGCCGCCGTGGACGAGGCCGCGAAGCACCTCTTCGGCTGACTTGGCTGTACGAATGGCTGTACGGGGGCCGTGGTGACCGAACGGGCCGGGAACGACAAGCCGTTGACCTGGGGTGGCGGTGGTGCGCCCGGCAGGATTCGAACCTGCGGCCTTGGGATTAGAAGTCCCCTGCTCTATCCGCTGAGCTACGGGCGCGCGGCGACGTGTCGCGCCAAGAGGGTACCGCCGTACCGGGGTTCGCCGGGCGAACGGGTGGTCGTGGCCACGCCGGTGATCAGGGTGCCATGAGCGGCCCCTCGACGACATCCGGGATACGGCGGGTCCGGGGGCGGCGGCGGGGCCCGGTTTCCGTACCCTCGGCGTCGTGCTGCTCGACCAGGAAACCGAGAACGAGATCATCTACGAGCTGTGCCAGCTGCTCGGCCGCGCCATCCTGCCCCTCAGCCGGGCCGACCGGCCGGACGGGGCCGGCCAGGGCCACGGCACGGCCTTCTTCTACACCGAGCTGGTCGGCACCACCGACGACGGGGAGGTGGTGCACGAGTGGCTGCTCACCGCGGACGCGTCGACACGGGGCGCGTACGGGGAGATCGGCCTGCGGCCCAGCATCACCGAGCCGGCGGACGCGGCGTCGGAGGCGATCGAGCTGCCCGGGTTCGCCGACCGGTGGCTGCACCTGCCGGAGACCGGCGTGGCCGCCATGCCCACCGGCGGGCTGCACGGGTACGCCGACGACCGGGGCTGGTGCTGGCGTACCCAGCAGGTGACCCACGCGGTCGCCGCGGACGCCGAGGCGGTCGCCCGGGTCGGCGCGGCGCCGGCGTTCGTGCTGGCCCTCGGCGTCGCCGACGACGGGTCGCGGCCCCTCGAGGCGGTGATCGAACGGGTGGCACGGGACGGCGACGCCCTGCGGATCGCCACCGAGCTGCCCGCCGGCTACGTCGGCGCGCCGGTGTTCGGCGTCGAGACCGGCCCCGACGGTGAGCTGGCGCTGCGCTGCCTCGGCCTGGTGCTGCCGGCCGAGGTCGGCGGTCACCCGGTGGCCACGTTCGACCGGATCCGGGCGGCCCTCACCGAGGTTACGGCCGGTTTCCGCTGACCGGTCGGCTCAACCCTCGGCGCCCGCGCCGGCCCGGTCCTCGGCCGGCCGGCGCGCGGCCGGTGGTCCGACGGGCCGCGGGTCGGTCGGCCCGGCCCGCAGGAACGCCTCCGCCCACCGCCCGACCTCCGCGAAGACCTTCTCGCGTACGGCGGGGCCGGAGAGCGTGAGGTCGTGCAGTCCGCCGTCGAAGCGGGCCAGGGTCACGTGCGGGCCGAGCCGGGGCGCCCAGCGGACCATGTGCTCCACGTCGAGCACCGCGTCGGCGAGGGTGGCCGAGTCGTGCCACTTGGTGCCGCGGTAGCTGCGGGTGGAGCAGGCCAGCAGCACCGGCACCTGGATGTCCAGGCCGGCCCGCAGTTGTCGCTGCCCGGCCCGGATCGCGTGGAGCCAGCCGGCCCGCACCGGGAACCCGGCGAGCGGCTTCCAGGCCAGGTCGTACCGCCACTCGCCGCGGTGGTCGGCGTGCAGGCTCTCGCCGTACACGGTGCCGAGCCCGAACGGGAGGATGCGGTGCGGCGCCCGGCGGCCCAGCCGGGAGACGGCGGCCGCGAGGGGTCGACGGACCAGCCAGGGCGCGTTGATGTCGAAGAACGGGCTGTTGAGGACGATCCCGTCGACCAGGCCGGTCTCGCGGCGGGCGTGCGCCCAGAGCGAGATGATCAGGCCGCCGGTGGAGTGGCCCATGGCGAGCAGGGTGTCGTGCCCCTCGTCCTCGCGGATGATCTTCGCGGCGGCGTCCAGCTCCGGGAAGTACTCGCTCAGGTCGCGGCAGAAGTTCGGGGTCTGGTGCGGCTGCAGGCTACGGCCGTACTTGCGCAGGTCGAGCGCGTAGAAGTCCCAGCCCCGCTCGGCGAAGAAGTCCGCGACGTGGGTCTGGAAGAAGTAGTCGACGAAGCCGTGCACGTAGAGCACGGCTCGGCCGGTCGGGCGTTCCGCCCGGCGGCACACCAGCGTCGCGACGACCGGCCCTTCGTCGTCGGTGCCCAGGTCGATGGTCTGCCGCTCGTACGGCGGTCCCAGCACGTCGGGTTCCACGACCGCGACGGTACGCCGCCACGCTACCCGGCGGTAGCCCCCGCGCCCCGTCCGCTCGCACTGCCCATGGACGGGGCGCGGGGCCTGCTCAGGCCGTCTCGCCGCCGGTGGGCTCGACGCCGCCCTCGTGCGGGCCGCCCTCCCGCAGGTGCTTGTTGTGCCGCGGCTCCTGCCGCGTCTTCGCGTCGTTGAGCCGCCGGCGCAGATCGTCCCGGACGTCGTTCAGCGCGGCGTGCAGGTCATCCTCGGCGGAGATGGTGACGATCTTCTGCCGGCCCGCGATCCAGCACTCCAGGGTCACCTTCTGGCCCCGGGAGTCGCGGTCCTTCACCGACACCGCCAGCTCGGTGGCGTCGGCGTGGAACCCGGCGAGCCGGGAGTCCAGGGTCGCGAACCGCTCCGCGATCCAGACCCGGTCGCCCTGGGAGAACCCGGTGCCGACCCGCAGGCACTCGGCCACGGTCGCGGGGCTCGCCACGGCGTTCATCGCGCGGCCTCGCAGACGTCTCGGAGAAGCATCGTCGCTCCCTCTCTCTCGGGGTTGATCAACGCCATACCCAGTCGGTGGGCGTCCGGAAACGCTTCACCCGCCGGCCACCCCGATCATGCTGCGGCGCGGGCCAGCGGCACAGGGACCGTGGTCCCTAGCAGACGGGACCTTGATCAGGTCGTTGTCCACAGCGCGCCCCGTCGTCCACAGCTGCGGGGCGTGCGGCTGGTGGCGGGGCCGGCGCGGGTCGAGGCTCGACCCGACAAGCCGAATCTCCCTGGAGGGGCGATGTTCGATACGTACGTCACTATCGTCGGCAACGTGCTGACCGCGCCCGAGTGGCGCCGTACCACGCAGACCAACACCCTGGTGGCCAACTTCAAGGTCGCCTCGACCGCCCGCCGGCTGGACCGGGATTCCGGCCGCTGGGTCGACGGCAACAGCCTGCGGGTGCGGGTGAACTGCTGGCGGAAGCTGGCCGAGGGGGTGGCCGCCTCGGTGATGGTCGGCGACCCGGTGGTCGTCGCCGGCCGGCTCTACACCCGTGACTGGACCGACGACGCCGGCAACCACCGCACCCTCTACGAGTTGGAGGCGGTCGCGGTCGGGCACGACCTGGCCCGGGGGCGCAGCCGCTTCCTGCGCAACCGTCCGAGCATGGCGACCAGCACCGTGGATGACGCCGAGGCGGAGCGCCGGGTGCACGGTGAGGCGACCGAGTCGGTGCCGGACGGGCAGGCGCCGGCCTCGCTCGACGACCGCCCGTTCGACGACGAGTTCGAGGTGCTGGATTTCGCCGACCGTCGTGGCGGGCTCGCCGACGACCTGGACGGGCCGCCGACCGGTGACTTCGACGTGGCGGCCGACCCGTTCGACGATCTGGCCGACGAGGCCGGGGTCGAACGGGGCGGTGACGACGAGGACGACGACGAGGTGACCACCGGGCCCGGCGAGACCGGCGAGCCGGCGCCGGCCGGTGACCCCGAGGGCATCACCCCGACCGGTCGCGGCCGACGGGGCGGGCGACGGGCACCGGTGCCCGCCTGAGCCCAGGCGGGTCGTGCAACGGGGGAGCGGGGTGGCGACGCCGGCGTGGCCACCCCGCCGTACGACTAGGCTGGCCGGCCGGAGGTGGTGCGGGGTGCGGCAGGTGACCGCCATGGCGACCGCGGCGGGACTGGTGGCGGGCTACGCCTTGGACTCGCTGCTCGGCGATCCCCGCCGGTGGCATCCGGTGGCCGGCTTCGGCCGCGCCGCCGGCGCGCTGGAGCAGCGGATGTACCGGCCGGACCGGACGGCCGGGGCGGCATTCACCGCGCTCGCCGTCGGCGCCCCGGTGCTGCTCGGGGTGGCCGGCACGCTCGCCACCCGGCGCCGCCCGCTGGCCCGCGCCGCGCTGGTGGCCGCCGGCACCTGGACCGTGCTGGGCGGGCGCACCCTGCGCCACGAGTCCCGCGTCATGGCCCGGGCGCTCGGCGCCGGTGACCTGCCCACCGCGCGCGGCCGGCTCAACCACCTCTGCGGCCGCGACCCATCCGCCCTGGACGAGCCGGAACTGGCCCGGGCCACCGTCGAGTCGGTCGCCGAGAACACCTCCGACGCGGTCGTCGCGCCGCTGCTCTGGGGCGCGGTCGCCGGGCTCCCGGGCCTGCTCGGTTACCGCGCGGCGAACACGCTCGACGCGATGGTCGGCCACCGCTCGCCCCGCTACGCCCGGTTCGGCACCCCGGCCGCCCGCCTGGACGACCTGCTCAACCTGGTCCCGGCCCGGCTGACCGGGCTGCTCACCGTGGCCGTGGCACCGACCGCGCACGGCGACCGCCGGGTGGCCTGGCAGGTCTTCCGGCGGGACCGCGACGACCACCCGAGCCCCAACGCCGGCCAGTGCGAGGCGGCGATGGCCGGCGCGCTCGGCGTACGACTCGGCGGGCGCAACGTCTACTTCGGGCGTTCCGAGACCCGCCCGTTCCTCGGCGACGGTCCCCGGCCCGAGGCGCGGCACCTGAACCGGGCCGCCCGGATCTCCGGGGCGGTCGGGCTGGCCGCGCTCGGCCTCGCCGCCGCGTACCCGGTGACGGTGGGGCGCCTGGTCGGGGCGGTCGGCCGGCCCGCGCTGCGCGGCCTGGCCCGGGCTGGCTCGGCCGCCGCCCGCGCGGCGGGCCGATGCAGGTCCGGAGCCAGCGAGGCGGTGCGCCCGCGCCGGGCCGGACGCCGGGACCTGGACGTGGCGCCCGCCCGGATGCGGCGGGGGAGCGGGCGATGAGCGGGGGACTGCTGGTCGCCGGCACCACCTCCGACGCCGGCAAGAGCGTGCTCACCGCCGGCATTTGCCGGTGGCTGCACCGCCGGGGCGTGCGCGTCGCCCCGTTCAAGGCGCAGAACATGTCCAACAACTCGGCGGTGGTGGTCGGTCCGGACGGGCGCGGCGGGGAGATCGGCCGGGCCCAGGCGATGCAGGCCGCCGCCTGCGGGCTCGCCCCGGACCTGCGCTTCAACCCGGTACTGCTCAAGCCGGGCAGTGACCACGCCAGCCAGGTGGTGCTGCTCGGCGAGGCGGTCGACACCGTCACCGCCGGCAACTTCCGCGAGCTGCGTCCCCGGCTGGCCGAGACCGCGTATGCCGCGCTGGCCGAGCTGCGGGCCGCGTACGACGTGGTGATCTGCGAGGGGGCCGGCAGCCCGGCCGAGATCAACCTGCGGGCCGGGGACTACGTGAACATGGGCCTGGCCCG
The DNA here is from genome assembly GCF_026013475.1 of Micromonospora yasonensis. GTDB lineage: Bacteria > Actinomycetota > Actinomycetes > Mycobacteriales > Micromonosporaceae > Micromonospora > Micromonospora yasonensis. Next base: position 43,853 of record NZ_JAPDPH010000002.1, read on the forward strand.
GCACGCCGGGCTGCCCACGATCGTGGTCGGCGACATCGACCGGGGTGGGGTGTTCGCCTCGATGTTCGGCACCGTGGCCCTGCTCGACCCCGCCGATCAGGCCCTGGTCGCCGGCTTCGTGATCAACAAGTTCCGCGGTGACCTGGGGCTGCTCCGGCCCGGGCTGGACATGCTGCACGCGGTCACCGGGCGCCCCACGTATGGAGTGCTGCCCTGGGAGCTCGACCTCTGGCTGGACGCCGAGGACTCGCTCGCCTACGGCCGGGTGCTCGGCCGGCCGGCCGCCCCACGCGGCACCGACTGGCTCGACGTCGCCGTGGTCCGGCTGCCCCGGATCAGCAACGCCACTGACGTCGAGGCGCTCGCCACCGAGCCGGGCGTCCGGGTGCGGCTGACCGTCGAGCCAGCCGAGCTGGCCGCCGCCGACCTGGTCGTGCTCCCGGGTTCCAAGTCGACCGTGGCCGACCTGGCCTGGCTGCGGGAGACCGGCCTGGCCGACGCCGTGTCGGCGCACGCCGCCGCCGGCCGACCGCTGCTCGGGATCTGCGGCGGGTTCCAGATGCTGTCCCGGGCGATCCACGACCCGGTGGAGAGCCGCCGGGGCAGCGTCCCCGGGCTCGGCCTGCTACCCGTCGAGATCACCTTCGACCCGCGCAAGACGGTCCGCCGCGCCACCGGCACCGCCGACGGCGACGTGCCGGTCCACGGCTACGAGATCCACCACGGGTACGTCTCCGCCGCCGACCCCGGCCTGCCGCCGCTGCTGCGTCACGCCGACGGCACCGGCGAGGGCGCCCGGCTCGGCGCGGTGCACGGCACCCACTGGCACGGCGCGTTCGAGTCGGACGGCTTCCGCCGCCGGTTCCTCACCGAGGTCGCCCGGCTGGCCGGCCGGTCCGGCTTCAAGGTCGCCCCGGACACCGAGTTCGCCGCCGCCCGCGAGCGGACCCTGGACCTCCTCGGCGACCTGGTCGAGGAGCACCTGGACACGGCGGCCCTGTGGCGGCTGGTCGAGTCCGGCCCGCCACCGGGCCTGCCGTTCGTCCCGCCCGGCGCACCGCGGTGACGGATGCGCGCCTCAGTAGCGGACGTCGGCCGGGCGGTCGGACATCGGCAGGCCGGCCTCCCGCCATCCCTGCACGCCGCCGATCATGTCGGTGGCCCGGCGCAGGCCGAGCGCCTGCAGGCCGGCGGCCGCCAGGCTGGAGCTGTAACCCTCGCGGCACACCACCACGACCTCCCGGTCGTATCCGATCGCCTCGGGGATCCGCCAGGCACTGGCCGGGTCCAGCCGCCACTCCAGCACGGTCCGGTCGATGACGATCGCTCCGGGCAGTTCGCCCTGCTCACGCCGCTGCGCCTCGGTACGCGTGTCGACCAGCAGCGCCCCGCTACGGATTGCCTCGACGGTCTCGTGCGGGGTCAGCCGGCGGAGCCCGGCCCGGGCCTGTTCCAGCAGGGCGTCGACGCCCGGACTCATCACGTCATGGAGCACCACCCGATGATGCCGGCCGCCCCGGCACAGTGCCCGGTGAACGGCCCGCTGTCGGGGAAGGATCCAGCGGACGGGGGAACGGCTAGCGTCGGTCGGGTGACGGTGGCGGTGATCGAGGCGTACGCCGGGCTGGCCCGGCGGGTGCTGGCCGGGCCGGCGCGGTTGGGGCGTACCCGACTGGTGGCGGTCGACGGGCCGAGCGGCGCGGGCAAGAGCCTGTACGCGACGCGCCTCGCGGACGCCTTCGCCGCGCTGTCCGGTGGCGACCGGCCACCGGTGGTCCGCACCGACGACCTGCTCGACGGGTGGGACGACCAGCTCACCTTCTGGCCCCGTCTGGAGGAGTGGGTGCTCGATCCGGTCCGCGCCGGCCGGCCCGGCGCCTACCGCCGGTACAGCTGGGCGCGCCGGTGCTTCCTCGACCGGCCGGTCCCGGTGCCGGCCGGGCCGGTGCTCATCGTCGAGGGAGTGAGCGCGGCACGGGCCCCGGCCCGGCCGGAGCTGACCCTGTCGGTCTTCGTCACCGCGCCGGCGGAGCTGCGGCTCTGCCGCGCGCTCGCCCGTGACGGCGCGGAGATCCTGCCCGAGCTGCGCCGCTGGCACGCGGGCGAGCGGACGCACTTCGCCGCCGACCGCACCGAGGCGGCCGCGGACGTCCTGGTCGACGGTGCCCCCGCACTGCCGCACGACCCGGACCGCTACTACGTCCGCCGGCCCGGAGAGCGGCGCCCGACCCACCAGCGCCCGGTGGGTCACGCGACGGGCCGGGAGCAGGCTCGGGCGGTGCCTCCCGGTAAGGCCGGCATACGATGCCGGTCATGACCACACCGATCATGTCCGAGTCCGAGGTGCGGGCCGCCGTCGAGCGTGAACTGCCCGGAGTCCGTGCCGACCTCGAACGTCTCGTCCGCATCCCGGGCATCGCCTTCGAGGGCTTCGACCACTCGCACGTCGAACGTTCCGCCGAGGCGGTGGCGGAGCTGCTGCGTGGCTGCGGTCTCGACACCAAGATCGTGCGCTCCGGCGGCCAGCCGGCGGTGATCGGGACGAAGGCGGCCCCGCCCGGCGCGCCCACCGTGCTGATGTACGCCCACCACGACGTCCAGCCGGTCGGTGACCTCTCGCTGTGGGAGTCCGACCCGTTCGAGCCGGTGGAGCGGAACGGCCGCCTCTACGGTCGGGGCGCGGCCGACGACAAGGCCGGCATCATGGCGCACATCGCCGCGCTGCGCGCCTTCGGCGATCGGCTCCCGGTCGGCGTGGTCCTGTTCATCGAGGGCGAGGAGGAGTACGGCTCGGACTCGCTGGAGCGGCTGCTCGCCGAGCACCGCGAGGAGCTGGCCTCGGACGTCATCGTGATCGCCGACTCGACCAACTGGGACGTCGGCGTGCCGGCGCTCACCACCTCGCTGCGCGGCATCGTCAACTGCTTCGTCGAGGTGCGCACCCTCGACCACGCGGTGCACAGCGGAATGTTCGGCGGCGCCGTGCCGGACGCGCTGACCGCCCTGGTCAAGCTGCTCGGCACGCTGCACGACGACGCCGGGAACGTGACCGTCGAGGGGCTGGTCGGCCGGGACGGCGCCAGCGTCGACTACCCGGAGGACCGGTTCCGCGCCGAGGCCGGCCTGGTCGAGGGGGCGGAGCTGTTCGGCACCGGCCGGATCACCGACCGGCTCTGGACCAAGCCGGCCCTGGCCATCCTGGGCGTCGACGCCCCGGCCACCGGCGAGGCCCCCAACGCGCTGGTCCCGTCCGCGAAGGCGAAGCTGAGCGTACGGCTGGCGCCGGGCGACGACCCGAAGAAGGCGTACGCGGCGCTCACCACCCACCTGGAGCAGTACGCCCCGTGGGGCGCGCAGGTGACGGTGACCTTCGAGCACGACGGCGCGCCCTGCGTCATCGACGCCACCGGCCCGATGTTCGAGGCGGCGCGGGCGGCGTTCCGGGGCGCCTGGGACGGCACCGATCCGGTTGACATCGGCGTGGGCGGCTCGATCCCGTTCATCGCCACCTTCCAGGAGATGTTCCCCCGGGCGGCGATCCTGGTGACCGGTGTGGAGGACCCGCACGCCCGGGCCCACGGTCCGAACGAGAGCCTGCACCTGGGCGAGTTCGCCCGGGTCTGCGTGGCCGAGGCGTTGCTGCTGGCGAAGGTCGCCGAGGTGGGGACGAACCGGCCCTGAGATGTCGGGACCGTAACTTCCGGGCCGATGTCGGAGTTTCCGATGTGTCGGGCGGCGGGGTGTTATAGCCTTTCGAACATGCGTACGAACGATGAGTTGGCGCGGCTCCAGGCCGCCGTCAGTGCCCTGGGGGACGTCGACGTCTCCGCGTGGTCCGAGGACACGCTCAAGGAACAGCTCGGCGAGCTCTCCGCCGCGCTGGTCACGCTCGACGCGCTGCTGACCCGGGTCGCCGACGAGGTCCGTGCCCGCGGCCTGCGGATCGAGGAGCCGGTCTCGGCCTGATCGGGACCGGCTCCGGTCCCCGTCCACGCCCTGTCGCCCGGCCGGGATGCCCGTCCGTGTCGGTGGTGGCTGGCAGGATGGATTCGTGCGGTTTCTCGACCTGGCGGCCACCTCCGCCGCGGTGGGCGCCACCAGCGGCCGGCGGGCCAAGGTGGAGCTGCTCGCCGCGGCGCTGCGGTCGCTCGACCCCGACGAGGTTCCGGCCGGCGCCGGCTACCTGGCCGGCGAGCTGCGGCAACGACAGACCGGGGTGGGCTGGGCGAGCCTGCGTGACCTGCCGCCACCGGCGGCCGAGCCGACGCTGACGGTGGGCGGGGTCGACGCGGCCGTCGAGGAGATCGCGGCGGTCCACGGCCCCGGCTCGCAGGCCCGCCGGCGGGAGCTGGTCGGCCGGCTCTTCGCCGCCGCCACCGCCGACGAGCAGCGGCTGCTGGCCGGCCTGTTCCGTGGTGAGCTGCGCCAGGGCGCCCAGGCCGGCCTGCTCGCCGACGCGGTGGCCCGGGCCGCCGAGGTGCCGGTGTCGGCCGTCCGCCGGGCGCTGCTGCTCGCCGGCGACCTGCGGGCCGTGGCGGTCGCCGCGCTCACCGGCGGCGCTGCGGCGCTGGCCGGGTTCGGGCTCCAGGTGGGTCGCCCGCTGGCTCCGATGCTGGCCCAGAGCGCCCCCACGGTGGACGAGGCACTCACCGCCACCGGCACCCCGGCGGTGGTCGACGTGAAGCTCGACGGCATCCGGATCCAGGTGCACCGGTCCGGCCAGGACATCGCGGTCTTCACCCGAAGCCTGGACGACATCACCACCCGACTGCCCGAGGTGGTCGCCGCCGTCCGCGCGCTGCCCGCCCGGGAGTTGGTGCTCGACGGCGAGGCGATCGGGCTGGACGCCACCGGCCGCCCGTTGCCCTTCCAGGAGACCTCGAGCCGGGCGTCCCGGCGTACCACCCCCAGCACCACCGGTGGGACGCCGGTGTCGCCCGCCGTGCTCGCCGCCGCCGAGCGGACCGGCGACACGGTGCTGACGCCGTACTTCTTCGATCTGCTCCACCTCGACGGCGCGGATCTGATCGACCTGCCCGGCCGGGAGCGGTGGGCCGCGCTGGCCGGCGCGGTCGACCCGACGCTGCTGGTCGGCCGGGTGGTGGTCGACGACGCGGAGCAGGCCGGCGCGGCGTTCGCCGCCGCCATCGACGCCGGCCAGGAGGGGGTGGTGGTCAAGGATCCGGCCGCCCCCTACGACGCCGGGCGGCGCGGCTCGGCCTGGGTCAAGGTCAAGCCCCGGCACACGCTCGACCTGGTGGTGCTGGCGGTCGAGTGGGGCAGTGGCCGGCGGCAGGGCTGGCTGTCCAACCTGCACCTCGGCGCCCGTGACCCCCGCACCGGCGAGTTCGTCATGCTCGGCAAGACCTTCAAGGGGCTCACCGACGAGCTGCTCCGCTGGCAGACCGAGCGCTTTCTCGACCTCGCGGTGGAGAAGGGGGACTGGGTGGTCCGGGTCCGTCCCGAGCAGGTGGTCGAGATCGCCTTCGACGGGGTGCAGACCAGCAGCCGCTACCCGGGCGGCATGGCACTGCGGTTCGCCCGGGTGGTGCGCTACCGCGACGACAAGACCGCCGCCGAGGCCGACACCATCGACGCGGTGCGGGCCATCCACGAGGGCCGGGTCACCGGCTGAGCCCCCGCCGGCGCGGGCGGCACGGGGAACCGGGCCGTGACGGGCGAGGTGGCGAAGCGCTCCGGGGCGCCGGAACCGGTCAGGCGGAGGCGGGGGAGGCCGCCTCGGCGGCCCGGTCGACCGGCCTACGCGGGCGATCGAGGCCGGCCATCCGGCGCGCCTCGCGGCGGGCCACCCAGCCGTAGCCGACGAGGCTCATGCCGGCGAAGAGCCACCACTGCACCACGTACCCGAAGTTCTGCCAGTTGTTGGTGTGCCCGATCGGCACCGCCTGGAACGCCGGGTCGGCGGCCGGCGCCTGCTGGTCGAGCAGCACGTAGCCGCCGGCCACCGGGTACGGGAGCTGCTTCGCGAGCCGGGGGATGCTGATCCTCCGGGTCTCCAGCTTGCCGTCGCGCCGGTCGACCGCGCCGCCGCCGCTCTCGCTGGACACCACCCGACCGGTGACCGTGACGTCACCGGCCGGCGCGGCCGGCACCTGCGGCTGGGTGGTGGCGCCAGCGCCCGGTGCGGGCGGGATCCAGCCCCGGTCCACCAGCACGGCCGTGCCGTCGGCGAGGACCAGTGGGGTGAGCACCTCGAAGCCGACCACGTTGTCGACGGTCCGGCCGCGGACCAGGACCACGTTGGCGCTGTCGTACCGGCCGGTCGCGGTCACCTTGGTCCAGGTCAGCCGCTCGGCCGGGGCCGGGCCGGTGCTGCCGGAGCCGCCGCTCGGGGCGGGCAGGGCGGCACGCAGCGGCGCCGGAGGCATCGTCGACCCGGCGTCGATCCGCTCGTTGATCGCGGTACGGCCCCGGTAGCGGTCCAGCTGCCAGTTGCCGAGAAATACCATCACCGCGGCGGCGACCAGGGTCAGCGCGAGATAGCCCAGCCAGCGCGGGGTCAGCAGGAACCGGTACACGATTGCCAAGGCTACCCGTGTGAGCGGGGCCACCGGCTCGCACCGGGCCGGAAGCCGGTCCCGGAACCGGAACGGGGTGGGACGGACGCCCGTGCGGAACCGACCGGTCGGCCGCCGCCCCGTGTCGGCACGGGCGGGTATGGTCACGCGGGCGGAAAACACCCCAGACCAGGAGTCGATGATGACCCTCGTGCCGCGCGTCGTGCTCAGCGCGCCCTCCTCGGGGCACGGCACCGGTGCCCTCGCCCTCGGGCTGCTCGCCGCCCTCACCGAGCGGGGGCTGGACGTGGCCGGCTGCAAGATCGGGCCGGACCAGGTGGACGCGGCGTACCTCGGGCTGGCCGGTGGGCGCCCCGGGCGCAACCTGGATCCCCGGCTGGTCGGCCCGGAGCGGGTCGCGCCGCTGTTCGCGCACGGCGCGGCCGGGGCCGACTTCGTGCTGGTGCAGGGCACCATGGGCCTGTACGACTCGGTCGCCGGCCACCCGGAGGCCGAATCCACCGCCGCCGTCGCCACCGCGCTGCGCAGCCCGGTGGTGCTGGCGGTGGACGTGGCCGCGATGGGCCAGTCGGTGGCCGCCCTGGTGCACGGCTTCCGGGCGTACGACGAGCAGCTCTGGCTGGCTGGCGTGATCCTCAACCGGGTGGCGTCGCCCCGGCACGAGGCGATGCTGTGCGAGGCGCTCGACGACATCGGCGTGCCGGTCTACGGCGCGTTGCGCCGGCACGAGCTGTCCCCGGCGCTCCCGGCCCGCCGGCACGGGATGGTCCCGGTGGTCCAGCGCGACGGCGAGGCGCTGCGCGCGGTGCGCCGGCTCGGCGAGGCCGTGGCCGCCGCCGTCGACCTGGACCGGCTGCTCGGGCTGGCCCGTTCCGCGCCGGAGCTGGCGGTCGAGCCGTGGTCGCCGGCCCCGGCCGTCGCCCCGCCGGCCGGGGAGCGGCCGGTGGTCGCGCTGGCCGGCGGCCCGGGTGGCAGCTACAGCCACCCGGAGACCGCGGAGCTGCTGCGCGCGGCCGGGGCCGAGGTGGTCACCGTCGACCCGCTGCGCGACGAGGCCCTGCCCGCCGGGACCCGCGCGCTGGTCGTCGGCGGCGGGCTCCCCGAGACGTACGCGGACCGGCTCTCCGCCAACCGTCGGCTCTGCATCGCGGTGGCCGAGCTGGCCCGTACCGGGCGGCCGGTGATCGCCGAGGGGGCCGGGCTGCTCTGGCTGGCCCGGGAGCTGGACGGGCTGCCCATGTGCGGGGTGCTCGACGCGATCGGCGCCAGCCGGGACGGCCTGGTGATCGGCTACCGGGAGGCGACCGCCGCCGGTGACAGCGTGCTGGCCCCGGCCGGCGCCACGGTGATCGGGCACAAGCAGCACGCCGCCGTGCTCACCCCGCGGGCCGGTGAGCGGGCGGCGTGGACCTGGGCGGGCGGCGCCCCCGAGGGCTTCGTCTGGCGGGGCGTGCACGCCTCGCAGCTCGTCCCGCACTGGGCCGCGTACCCGGAGATCGCGGCCCGGCTCGTCGCGGCGGCCGTGGCCCCGGCGGAGGCCCCGGCGTGATCGGGCAGGTGGCGATCCGACGGTTCCCGGCGCTGACCGTCTCCACCCCGCGCATCGAGGTACGCCCGCTGCTGGCGGCGGACGCGGACGCGGTGGACGAGGTGTTCGCCGACCGGCAGACCCAGCGCTGGCTGCCGCTGGCCGACGCGTCCGGGCAGATCGACGGGCAAGCCTGGTGCACCGAGCTGGCCCGGCAGCGCCGGGACAGCGGGGACGGCGACCACTACGGGCTGCTCCGCCGGGAGGACCAGCGGGTGGTCGGCTGCCTCTGGACCCGGCGCACCGACTGGGGTGCCCGGCTGACCGAGATCTCGTACGCGCTCGCCCCGCACGCCCGGGGGTTCGGCCTGGCCGCCGAGGCGGTCGACGCGGTGGCCATCGCACTGATCCTGGAGCACGGCTTCCAGCGGGTCGAGCTGCGGGTCGCGCCGGGGAACGTGGCCTCCCGCCGGGTGGCCGAGAAGGCCGGCTTCAGCTACGAGGGCCTGTTGCGCAACGCAGGCTTCGTCCGGGGCGCCCGGGTCGACCTCGAACTCTGGTCGTTCGTCGCCGCCGACCTGCGCTGAGCGCCGCCGGCCCGCGCCCCGGACGCGATCAAGAGGTCCGCGGGCAGCGGCCGCGAACCTCTTGACCATCAGCCCGGGCGCACCCCCGGGCGGTCCGGCGGTCAGCCGACGATCTGGTCGGACGGTGGGGTGAACTGGCGGACGGGCTGGCCCTTGAGCGCGTCGCGCAGGGTCGTCGCCACCGCGTCGACCGGAACCTGGGACAACCCGTCACCGACGGCGTTGAACGGGTTGTCCGGGTCGGCGATGAAGCTCGCCGCAGCCAGCTCCGGGGTGTAGCCGGCGAACCAGGCCGACCGGGTGCTGTCGGTGGTGCCCGTCTTGCCGGCGACCGGGCGGCCGACCGTGCCCCGGACGCTGTCGGCGGTCGACCAGCCGCCGCAGCCGCCCTTGGCCGGGGTGTCGCCGGTCGGGCAGCGCGCGGCGTCGGTGGCCGCCCGCGCGGCGTCCGCGCTGACCACCTGCCGACAGCGCGGCTTGGCGACCTCTCGCTCCACCCCGCCGGCGGTCGTGTACATCGCCGGTGTGCCGTCCCGGTTCAGGATCGAGATGACCGGGATGGCCTCGCAGTACCGGCCGTCGGCGGCCACCGCGGCGTACGCGTTCGCCATCTCCAGGGGCGTGGCGTCGGAGACGCCCAGCGTGAACGCGCCCCACTTGTTCGCCTTGCCCGGCGCGGCGTGCTCGCGGTCCACGTCGGTACGCCAGCGCAACCCGAGTTGCTCGGCCAGGCGCACCCCCTTCTCCGCGCCGACCTTCTCCTCGAGTTGGACGAAGAAGGTGTTCACCGACTTGCCGAAGCCGGACCACATGGTCTGCACGCCGGTCATCGCGCCGCTGGCGTTGACCGGGGCCCACCCGTCATAGATGGCCGACTGGTACTTGAACGGGGAGTTGATGGTGTCGGAGAGCTTCGTCCCGGAGTTGAGCGCGGCGAGCATCGTGAACATCTTGAACGTCGATCCGGCCTGGTACCCGGGGAGTGTGCCCCCGCCGAGCAACGGCGCGACCGTGTTCGGGTAGTTCGCCTTGACCTTCGGGCCGGCCTCCGGGTTGGAGCTGTTCGGGTTCTCGCTCAGGTCGAGCGAGTAGGTCCGGTTCACCGCCATCGCCTTGATCCGTCCGGTGCCCGGTTCGGCCACCACGATGCCGTTGGCGTACGGGCTGCCCGTGGCGTCCTTGGCACCCACGTTCTTCTCCGCCGCATCCTGGATCTTGGGGTCGAGGGCGAGCACGATGCGGTAGCCGCCGCGGCGCAGCTTGTCCATCCGTTCCAGTCGGTTGCTCCCGAACGCGGGCTGGGTGCTCCACCAGTTCTTCAGGTAGTCGCAGTAGAAGCCCCAGGTCGCCTGGTACTTCTCCAGGAGCGAGGCGCAGTCGTTCGGCGGGTTGGTGAGCCGGAGTTTGATCGGCTCGGCCTTGGCCTGCGTGGCGGCGTCCGGCGACAGGTAGCCGAGGCGGGCCATGTTGTCGAGCACGTAGTTGCGCCGGGCGGTGGCGTCCTTCTGGTCGGAGGTGATCGGGTCGTACTCCGACGGGGACTTGACCAGGCCGGCGAGGGTGGCCGCCTCGACCGGACTGAGCGTGGCCGGGGTCTTGGAGAAGAAGATCTGCGCGGCCGCGTAGATCCCGTACGCCCGGTGGCCGAAGTAGGCCGAGTTGAGGTAGCGCTCCAGGACCTGTTCCTTGCTGAGATGCTTCTCGATCTCCAGCGCCATGCGCATCTCCTTGACCTTGCGCAGGCTGGTCTGCTGGGTGGCCTCCTGGACCTCCTTCGGCGTCTTGGCGCTGTCCCGCAGGGCCATCCGGACGTACTGCATGGTCAGCGTCGAGGCGCCCTGGGAGACGCCGCCGGAGCGGGCGTTGGACACGAAGGCGCGGGCCACGCCCTTCGGGTCGACGCCGTGGTGCTGGTAGAACCGGTTGTCCTCGGCGGCGACGATCGCCTGCTGGACGTTCGGCGAGATGTCCTCGATCTTGGTGTACTGCCGATACTCCTCATAGAACATCGTCAGCACGGTCTTGCCGTCGGGCGCGTAGAGGTACGAGGTCTCGGCGGGTAGCGCGGTCTTCAGGATGTCCGTCTTCTGCTCCACTGCGTGCGCGGTGGCCTTGGCGCCGATGCCGGTGAGGGCGGCAAGCGGGTACGCCACGGCGGCGACCACGATGCCGGCGATCAGCCCGGCGCGGAGGAGGGGAATGGCACGACCAGCGGAGGCAAGGGGTCGGTTGCTCACGAGGTCAAGCTATGACATTTCCGATTCGGAAATGAGAAGAATTCATAAACGGGCGAGCTGGTGCAGTGGTGGTGACGCGGCCCACGCCGGGATCGGCTGTCCCGAGCGACGGCTTCCCGGCAGGATCGCGGACATGCGCGCTCAGCTCACCGGGACCGCGCCGGACGCCGGGCCGGCCGTACGACAACTCCAGCTCGGCGCGTCTGACGCCGCGCCGCGACCTGGAGCCGACGAGCCCGACCTCGGGCACCACGGGGACGTCGAGGCCACCCCCGGCCTGGTCGACCTGGCGGTCAACGTCCGCCGCGCCCCGATGCCCGACTGGCTGGCCGATCCACTGGTCGCCGCCCTCGGCCGGCTCGCCGCGTACCCGGACCCCGGGCCGGCCCGGGCCGCCGTCGCGCACCGGCACGGGCGCCCCCCGGAGGAGGTGCTCCTGACCGCCGGCGCGGCCGAGGGCTTCGTGCTGCTCGCCCGGGCGCTGCGGGGCGCCCGGCGGCCGGTGGTGGTGCACCCGCAGTTCACCGAGCCGGAGGCCGCCCTGCGGGCCGCCGGGCACCCCGTCGAGCGGGTGCTGCTCGACCCGGCCGAGGACTTCCGGCTCGACCCGGCCCGGGTGCCCGCCGACGCCGACCTGGTGATGATCGGCAACCCGACGAACCCGACCTCGGTCCTGCACCCCGCCGAGGCGCTCGCCGCGCTGGCCCACCCCGGCCGGGTGCTGGTGGTCGACGAGGCGTTCGCCGACACCACGCTCGCCCCGGGCCTCGACGGCGAGCCCGAGTCCCTCGCCGCGCGTCGCGACCTGCCCGGTCTCGTGGTGGTCCGCAGCCTCACCAAGACCTGGGGGCTGGCCGGGCTGCGGGTCGGCTACCTGCTCGGCGACGCGGAACTGCTCGCCCGGTGCGCCGCGGCGCAGCCGCTCTGGGCGGTCTCCACCCCGGCGCTTGCCGCCGCGACCGCCTGCGCCGCCCCGGCCGCCGTCGCGGCCGAGCGCGCCATCGCCGCCGGGCTCGCCGCCGACCGCGAGCACCTGGTGGCCCGCCTCTTCGCCCTGCCCGGGGTACGCGTCGCGGGCCGCCCGGCCAGCGCCTTCGTGCTGGTCCACCTGCCCGGCGCCGCCGGGGTGCGGGAGCGGCTGCGCGAGCGCGGCTGGGCGGTACGCCGGGGCGACACCTTTCCCGGGCTCGGCCCGGACTGGTTGCGGATCGCGGTGCGCGATCCGGCCACGACCGACGCGTTCACCGACGTGCTGGCCGAGATCCTGGAGGCATGATGCTGGAGACCACCGTCGCGGCGATCCGTCCGCTCGACGAGGCCGCCATGGCGGCCGCCCGTGAGCTGCAGGGTCGGCTGACCAAGCCGGCCGGCTCGCTCGGCGCCCTGGAGCCCCTCTCGGTACGCCTCGCCGGGCTGGCCGGGAACTGCCCGCCGCCGCTGCCCGAGCCGGCCGCGGTGGCCATCTTCGCCGGTGACCACGGCGTGCACGCCCAGGGCGTCACCCCCTGGCCGCAGGAGGTCACCGCCCAGATGATCGGCAACTTCCTGGCCGGCGGCGCGGTGGTCAACGCGTTCGCCCGGCAGGCCGGCGCCTCGGTCACCGTGGTCGACGTCGGGGTGGCCACCCCGCTGCCGGTGGACGCGGCCGCCGACCCGGCCGGTCCGCGCCTGGTCGCCGCGAACGTACGGCCCGGCACCCGGGACCTGACGGTCACCGCCGCGCTCACCCGCGACGAGGCGCGGGCGGCCGTGGAGACCGGCATCCGGGTGGCCGGAGAGCTGATCGACGGCGGGGCGGGGATCCTGCTCACCGGCGACATGGGCATCGGCAACACCACCCCGGCCGCCGCGCTGATCGCCGCGTTCACCGGCGTCGACCCGGCCGAGGCGACCGGTCGCGGCACCGGAGTGGACGACGAGACGTACGCCCGGAAGGTCGGCGTGGTGCGGGCGGCGCTGGCCCGGCACGCCCCCGACCCGGCCGACCCGCTGGGCGTGCTGGCCGCCGTCGGCGGGCTGGAGCACGCGGCGCTGGCCGGGCTGGTCCTCGGGGCCGCCGCCCGCCGGGTGCCGGTGCTGCTGGACGGGGTGATCGCGGTCAGCGCCGCGCTCGTCGCCGCCGCGTTCGCCCCGGACGCGGTCGGCGCGATGGTCGCCGGACACCGCTCGGCCGAGCCCGGTGCCACGGCGGCGCTGCGGCACCTCGGCCTCGACCCGCTGATCGACCTCGGGCTGCGCCTCGGCGAGGGCACCGGCGCGCTGCTCGCGCTCCCGGTGGTCAGCGGCGCGGTCCGGGTGCTGCACGAGGTGGCCACGTTCGACGCGGCGGGAGTGGCGGAGAAGTGAGCAGTCCGTACCCTCTCGGGCTGCGGCTGGCCGGCCGGCGGGTGGTCGTGGTGGGCGGGGGAGCGGTGGCCACCCGGCGGGTACCCGCGCTGCTCGACGCCGGCGCGGACGTCCTGCTGGTGTCCCCGGAGCTGACCCCGGCGCTGCGCGCCCACGTCGACGCGGGCCGGCTGCACTGGGAGCCACGCCGGTTCGCCCCCGACGACCTGGACGGGGCCTGGCTGGTCCAGGTGGCGGTGGACGACCAGGCCGCCGCGGCCGCGGTCAGCGCCGCCGCCGCCGAGCGCCGGGTCTTCTGCGTACGTGCCGACGACCGGACGGCCGCCACCGCGTGGACTCCGGCAGTCACCCGGCACGGCCCGGTCACCGTCGCCGTGCTCGGCGGCGGCGATCCCCGCCGGGCGATGGCCGTCCGGGACGCCGTCCGCGACCTGCTCAGCGTGCGCCCCGACCTGGCCGGCGGTGGGACCGGCGGCGCGCCCGGACGGGTGGCGCTCGTGGGGGCCGGCCCCGGCGATCCCGAGCTGATCACGCTGAAGGGTTGGCGGCTGCTCACCGAGGCCGAGGTGGTGGTCGCCGACCGTCTGGTCCCCGGGCTGCTCCTCGACGAGCTGCGCCCGGACGTCGAGCTGGTGGACGCCTCCAAGATCCCGTACGGGCCGTCCCGCGCCCAGGAGGAGATCAACCGGATCCTGGTGGACCGCGCCCTGGCCGGGAAGTCGGTGGTACGGCTCAAGGGCGGCGACCCGTACGTCTTCGGCCGGGGCGGCGAGGAACTGCTGGCCTGCGCCGCGGCGGGCGTCCCGGTGACCGTGGTGCCCGGGGTGACCAGCGCGATCGCCGTGCCGGGGGTGGCCGGGGTGCCGGTGACCCACCGGGCGGTGGCGCACGAGTTCACCGTGGTCTCCGGGCACGTGGCGCCCGACTCCCCGACCTCGCTCGTCCGCTGGGAGGCGCTCGCCGGCCTGCGCGGCACCCTGGTGATCCTGATGGGCCTGAAGAACCTGGCCGCGATCGGCGCCACGTTGATCGCGCACGGCCGACCGGCGGACACTCCCGCGGCGGTGATCCAGGAAGGCACGACGGCCTCCCAGCGGATGCTCCGTTCGACGCTGGGCGCGGTGGCCGCCGACGTGACGGCCGCCGGTCTCCGCCCGCCCGCCATCGTCGTCCTCGGCGATGTGGTCGACGCCCTCGTCGGCGGCTGGCCGGGCACCTGAGCCGCCCTCGCCACCCCGCCGGCCCCCTGGCCCCGCCGGCCCCCGACGCCCGGTGTCGGGTCGGTCGTGCGAGGGCCGTGGACGACGACGGCGGCGGAAGACCGAAATCTTCCGCCGCCGTACGGCACACCGCTCAGGTCACTGCTTGAGCATGTTGTCCAGCAGCAGGGCGCAGCGGATCAGGCCGAGGTGGCTGTACGCCTGCGGGTGGTTGCCCAGGCCGCGCTCGGCGAGCGGGTCGTACTGCTCGGGGAGCAGTCCGGTCGGGCCCGCCGTGTCGATCATCTGGGCGAACAGCTCCTCCGCGTCGGTCCGCCGGCCGGTGCGCAGGTACGCCTCGATCAGCCACGACGTGCAGATGTGGAAGCCGCCCTCCCGACCGGGCAGGCCGTCGTCCCAGTGGTACCGGTAGACGACCGGGCCGCTGCGCAGCTCCGCCTCGATCTTGAGCACCGTGGACAGGAAGCGCGGGTCGTCCCCCGGGAGCAGACCCGACAGGCCGATCCAGAGGGACGAGGCGTCCATCTCGTCGTGCCCGTACGCGACGCTGTAGGCCTCGGCCTCCTCGTGCCAGCCGTACTCCAGCACGTTGGATCCGATCCGGTCGCGCAGCTCCACCCACTCCGGCCGGTCCTCGTGCCCGTGCTGCCGCACCACGTGCAGCGCCCGGTCGACGGTCATCCAGCACATGACCTTGGAGAAGATGTGGTGCCGCGGGGTGAGACGGGCCTCCCAGATGCCGTGGTCGGGCTCGTGCCAGCGGCGGCGGACCGCCTCGACCATGTTCTCCAGCACCCGCCACTCGTCGTCGCGGACCGAGCCGCGAGCGTCCGCCACCGCGGCGATCAGGTCCGCGATCGGGCCGAAGACGTCCAACTGGAGCTGGTGGTTGGCGAGGTTGCCGACCCGGACCGGCCGGGACCCGGCGTACCCGGGCAGCGTGTCGATGACCGCCTCGGCGCCCAGCTCGTACCCGTCGACGGTGTAGAGCGGGTGGAGTCGCTCGGGATGCCCGCCGGTCCGGTCGACCACGCCGTCGATCCAGCGCAGCAGGCCCTCCGCCTCCTCGGTGGAACCGAGGTCGACCAGGGCCCGCGCGGTCATCGCCGCGTCGCGCAGCCAGCAGTAGCGGTAGTCCCAGTTCCGCACGCCGCCCAGCTCCTCGGGGAGCGAGGTGGTCGCCGCGGCCAGGATCGAGCCGGTCGCCTCGTGGCAGAGCCCGCGCAGGGTGAGCGCGCTGCGGGCCACCAGGTCGCGGGCGGTGCCAGGCAGCCGCAGCCCGGCCACCCAGTCCTTCCACGGCTGCTCGGCGCCAACCTGCCGCTCGTGGACCGCCACGTGGTGGTGCTCCAGGCTCTGCGTGCCGAAGCGCAGCTCCAAGACCACCTGGCCACCGGCGGCGGAGAGGTCCACCACCGCCTTGGCGGTCTCGTACCCGCCGTCGTTGGTGACCTCCCAGGTCACCCCGGGGGCGTAGAGCGCGACCGGCTCGTTGGAGCCGAGCACCAGCAGCCCGTCGTCCAGCGGCTGGAGCTGCACCTGGACCTGGCCGAACTCGGGGCGCGGCGCGAACTCGATCCGGGCCCGGCCGGTGCCGCTGAGCACCCGCACCAGCGTCGAGTCGCCGGTGACGACCGCCGGGCCGTCCGGGGTGGTCTCCCGGGCCGGGAGGTCCAGCCAGTCGGTGACGGTCAGCCCGGACCAGCGGGTCTCCACGGTCATGGTGCCGCTGCGGTAGCGCTGGCCGAGCGGGATGCCGCCGCGCTGCGGGCCGACGGTGAAGTGCCCGGCCGGGCTGCCGCCGACCAGGTCGGCGAAGATCGCCGCCGAGTCGGGCTTCGGGTGGCAGAGCCAGGTGATCTTGGCTTCCGGGGTGACCAGCGCGACGGTCCGCCCGTTGGCCAGCATCGAGTGCCGCTCGATGGGCACCGCCCGCTCGCCGAAGAGCCAGTGCCGCCGGGTCTCCAGCAGCAGTCCCAGGGCCCGCGCCGCCTCGATCGGCTCGGCCACCCGGTAGTCGGCCTGGGTGTCGCCCGGACCGATCTTGATGCCCACGTCCGGTCCGTGCAGGTTGCCGAAGGCGTTCTCATCGGTGACGTCGTCACCGATGAAGAGCACCGCGCTGGCCGCGAGCTGGGTTCGGAGCTGGTCGACCGCGGTGCCCTTGTGGGTGGCGACCACCGACAGCTCGATGACCTCCTTGCCTTGGGTGACCGTGACGTCATCCCAGGTCGCCGGGCCGCTGCGCACCGCTTCGACCGCGGACGCGGCGATCTGCGGGGGCACCCCGCGGGTGTGCACGGCGACGCTGGCCGGCTTGCGCTCCAGCCGTACCCCGGAATGCTCGGCGGCGATCTCGCGCAGCGCGTCCCGCAGCCGGGTCCGGGTCGCGATCAGCTCGGGGGAGAGCCGTTCGACGAAGCCGATGTCGAACTCGGAGCCGTGGCTGCCGACCAGGTGGACCTCGCTGGGCAGCCGGGAGAGCGCGGCCAGGTCGCGCAGCGCCCGGCCGGAGACCACCGCGACGGTGGTCTGCGGCAGCGAGGCCAGCGCGCGCACCGCGGCCACCGACTCGGGCAGCGGTACGGCCTTGCTCGGGTCCTCGACGATCGGGGCGAGGGTGCCGTCGTAGTCGCAGGCGACCAGGAGCTGCGGCACGCGGGCGATCCGGCCGATGGCGGCGCGCAGCTCGGGATCCAGTACGCCGCCGTGCGGGGTGGTGGCGGGGGAAGTCACGCGGCAGCCTCCGCATCGGGCACGCCGAGTTCGGTCAGGAAGGACTTGGCCCAGTGCCCCACGTCGTGGGTGCGCAGGTGGCGTTGCATTATCCGCATCCGGCGGCGGGCTTCGGGTCTCTCGACGTGCACGGCGCGCAGCAGCGCGTCCTTTACCGCGTCGGGGTCGTGCGGGTTGCACAAAAAGGCCTGGCGCAGCTCTGTCGCGGCGCCGGCGAACTCACTGAGCACGAGCGCGCCGCCCTGGTCGGCGCGCGATGCGACGTACTCCTTGGCCACCAGATTCATTCCGTCTCGCAGCGGGGTCACGATCATCACGTCGGCCGCGGCGTACATCGCGGCCAGTTCGGAGCGACTGTACGACTGATGCAGATAATGCACCGCCGGCACACCCACTCGTCCAAATTCGCCATTAATCCGACCAACTTCGCGCTCCACCTTGACGCGTAGTGCCTGGTAGTGCTCCACGCGCTCGCGGCTGGGCGTGGCGACCTGCACCATAACCGCGTCGGGAACTGTCAACTTTCCGTCAGCGAGCAGTTCGCGGAAGGCCTTCAGCCGGAGCTCGATGCCCTTGGTGTAGTCGAGCCGGTCGACGCCCAGGATGATGGTCTTCGGGTTGCCCAGCTCCTCGCGGATCTGCTTGGCCCGGGCCTGGATCGCCGCGTCGGCGGCGAGCCGCTCCATCTCCCTGGTGTCGATGGAGATCGGGAACGCGCCGGCCTTCACCTGCCGGCCGTCGACCTGGATCATCTGCCCCTCGTAGCGGAGGCCGAGCAGGTGCCGGGCGAGCCGGACGAAGTTCTGCGCCGCCAGCCGCTGCTGGAAACCGACCAGGTCGGCGCCGAGCAGGCCGCGCAGGATCTCGGTGCGGAACGGCATCTGCATGAACAGCTCGATCGGCGGGAACGGGATGTGCAGGAAGAACCCGATCCGCAGGTCCGGCCGCAGCTCGCGGAGCATGGCCGGGACCAGTTGGAGCTGGTAGTCCTGCACCCAGACCGTCGCGCCCTCGGCCGCGACGTCCGCGGCGGCCTCCGCGAACCGGGCGTTGACCAGGCGGTACGCCTCGCGCCAGCGGCGCTTGTAGGCCGGGGTCTCGACCGCGTCGTGATAGAGCGGCCAGATCGTCGCGTTGGACTGCCCCTCGTAGTAGCGCTCCAGCTCCTCGGCGCTCAACGGCACCGGGTGCAGCCGGATGCCCTCCAGGTCGAACGGCTCCGGGGCGGCGCCGGTGCCGCCTGCCCAACCGACCCAGGTCCCCTGGTGCTCGGCGAGGACCGGGTGCAGCGCGGTGACCAGCCCACCCGGGCTTCGTCGCCACTGCCGTCCCTCAGGTGTGCTCACCTCGTCGACCGGCAGTCGGTTCGCCACTACGACAAAGGAGCTACGGACGGTCACGATCGGCCACCTCCGGGTGCTGACGGGTCCACCGCGATGAGCGTACTGAGCGTATCCGCGGCCTCTGTTCCCCCGTGCCGGAGTTACCTACCCGTCCCAGTTCCGCCGAATCCCTGATCGTGATCATGCCAACAACCAGCGCCGACGGCGGCGCGCCCGGACCGTCCGGGCGGGGTGATGTGGGCGGAGCGGGGCGTACCTGTCAGGATTGACGACGGCGTGCGCGCGGCCGGCTCCCGGCCGGCGGCGGCGGGCGGAAGTCGCCGCCCGCGCCCGCGCCCCGCAAACCCGCGATCGCAACCGACGGAGGTAGCCCGCACCGTGGCCCAGTTCATCTACGTCCTGGAAAAGGCGCGCAAGGCGCACGGCGACAAGGTCGTGCTCGACAACGTGACGCTGAACTTCCTGCCGGGGGCCAAGATCGGTGTGGTCGGTCCGAACGGCGCCGGTAAGTCCAGCCTCCTCAAGATCATGGCAGGCTGGGACCAGCCGAGCAACGGTGAGGCCCGGCTGATGCCCGGCTACACCGTCGGCATGCTCGCCCAGGAGCCCCCGCTCAACGACGCCAAGACGGTCCTCGGCAACGTCGAGGAGGCGGTCGCCGAGACCAAGGCCAAGCTGGAGCGGTTCAACAAGATCGCCGAGCAGATGGCGACTGACTACTCCGACGAGCTGATGGAGGAGATGGGCAAGCTCCAGGAGGAGCTGGACAACGCCGACGCGTGGGACATCGACTCCAAGCTCGAGCTGGCGATGGACGCGCTGCGCTGCCCGCCGCCGGACGCCGACGTCACCCAGCTCTCCGGCGGTGAGCGCCGCCGGGTGGCGCTGTGCAAGCTGCTGCTGGAGGCGCCCGACCTGCTGCTGCTCGACGAGCCCACCAACCACCTCGACGCGGAGAGCGTGCAGTGGCTGGAGCAGCACCTGGCCAAGTACGCCGGCACCGTCCTGGCGATCACCCACGACCGCTACTTCCTGGACAACGTGGCCGGCTGGATCCTGGAGCTCGACCGCGGCCGGGCCATCGGCTACGAGGGCAACTACTCCACCTACCTGGAGAAGAAGGCCGCCCGGCTCTCCGTCGAGGGCCGCCGCGACGCCAAGATGAAGAAGCGCCTCGCTGACGAGCTGGAGTGGGTCCGCTCCAACGCCAAGGCCCGGCAGACCAAGTCCAAGGCCCGGCTCGACCGGTACGAGGAGATGGCCAACGAGGCGGAGAAGACCCGGAAGCTGGACTTCGAGGAGATCCAGATCCCGCCGGGCCCGCGCCTGGGCAGCACCGTCATCGAGGCCAACCACCTGGTGAAGGCCTTCGGTGACCGGGTGCTGATCGACGGCCTGTCCTTCTCGCTGCCGCGCAACGGCATCGTCGGCGTGATCGGCCCGAACGGCGTCGGCAAGACCACGCTGTTCAAGACGATTGTCGGGCTGGAGGAGCCGACCGACGGCACGGTCCGGGTCGGTGAGACCGTCTCGCTGTCGTACGTCGACCAGAGCCGGGCCGGCCTGGCCGGGGACAAGACGGTCTGGGAGACGGTCTCCGACGGGCTGGACCACCTCATGGTGGGCAAGGTCGAGATGCCGTCCCGGGCGTACATCGCCGCGTTCGGGTTCAAGGGCCCGGACCAGCAGAAGCCGACCAAGGTGCTCTCCGGCGGCGAGCGGAACCGGCTCAACCTGGCGCTGACGCTGAAGATCGGCGGCAACGTCATCCTGCTCGACGAGCCGACCAATGACCTGGACGTGGAGACCCTCTCCAGCCTGGAGAACGCGTTGCTGGAGTTCCCCGGCTGCGCCGTGGTCATCTCCCACGACCGGATGTTCCTGGACCGGGTAGCCACGCACATCCTGGCCTGGGAGGGCGACGACCAGAACCCGGCCAAGTGGTTCTGGTTCGAGGGCAACTTCGAGGCGTACGAGAAGAACAAGATTGACCGGCTCGGCGCCGAGGCCGCCCGTCCGCACCGGGTGACCTACCGCAAGCTCACCCGTGACTGACAAGTTCGTCTACCACTGCACGCTGCGCTGGTCCGACCTGGACGCGTACGGGCACATCAACAATGCCCGCTTCCTCACCCTCTACGAGGAGGCGCGGGTGGCGTTGATGTTCGCCGGCGGCCGGGCGTGGGGAGTGGGCTCGTTCGCCGACGGGGTCGTCATCCGCCGGCACGAGGTCGACTACCTGCGCCCGGTCGACTACGCGCTGGGTCGGGCCACCGCGGAGGCGGCCCCCACGGTCCGGATCGAACTCTGGGTGGAGCAGCTCCGGGCGGCCTCGTTCAGCGTCGTCTACGAGCTGTACGACGGTGACGTGCTGGCCAGCACCGCCCGCTCGGTGCTGGTCCCGTTCGACCTGGCCGCGCAGCGGCCCCGCCGGATCTCCCCCGAGGAGCGGGCCTTCCTGCTCCGCTACGCGCCGGGGCTGACACCGCCACCCGAGGAAGCGCCGTGACCGGGCCGGCGGCGCACGGGCTGGCCGGGGTGGCCGACGCCGGCGCCTTCCTGGCCCGGCTGGTCCGGCTGGACCCGGCCGCCCTGGTCCGGCTCCGGCCGGTGCCCGACGCGGGGCGTACGGCCCTCTGGGCCCGGCTGCCGTGGGACGTCCTGGTGGTCCGGACGGTCGCCGGGGCCGCTCCCGGCGACGTCACGGTCGCCGCTCGGGAATTGTTGGCCGAGTTGGCCGCGGGCGGCGCGGCGTTGCCCCTGCGCCGGGACGACGGGTGGCGCTGGCCCGTGCCGCCGGCCGCGAGCCGGGCGGTGGAGGCGTTGCCGGCCGAGGACGTCCGTCGGATCGCCACCGCCGCGGCCGGGACGCTGCGCGAGGCGGCCGCACACGGCGTCGCGGGCCGCGCGGTGGGCCAGCGGGCGCTGCGCGACGCGCTGCTGGACCACGTCGCCGTGGTGGTCACCCCCGACGGTGCGCCGGACACTCGGGTGGAGGTGCCGCAGCGGCTGGTCCAGGGCCTGGTCCGGATGGGCTTCCTCGGCGCCGGTGACGTCCAGGTGAGGGTCGCTGGCCGTTGGGCCGGTCTGGTCGGACCGTACGGCGCCGCTTGGTCGCGAAGGGTCGCCGAATTGAGCCTGACGCCCGCAATCACTCGTCCGAACGGATGACCCCCATTCATTCGTCCGGTTTGGTGCGTCCGTTGGGGGGATGTCTCAACCCGGCTGTCCGGGTACCGTCCATCCTCGGATCCAACGCACCGTAGGCGATTGGATCCGCTGGGGAGTGAGGTGCGCGAGCGATGCCGTGGTGGTCATGGCGCCCAGGTCCCGCCGTCGGCGGCGATCCGGAAACTCGAAGCGGGATCACAGTGGATGACGCCGTCCGGGTCGGACCACCGACCCCCCGCCAGCCGGGGGACGACACGGCCGCGGAGCGGCCCGCGACGGCGGACATGCCAGCCGCCGCGGTCGGCCCGGTCACCCTCCGTCGGGTCTGCGATGCGCTCGACCTGCTCGACGTGCGCTACCTGGCCGACGGTGACGGAAACCTGCTGGCCATGTGGGAGCGGCACGCCGTCCTGGTCACCCTCGAGGGGCCGGACGACGAGATCCTGGTGATGCGCGCCCGGCCACACGCGACGGTGCCGCCGGACTGGGCGGACCGGGCCTACCGGGTGGTCAACGAGTGGAACCACACCCGGCGGTTCTGCAAGGCGTACATCGGCGACCCGACCGAGCGCGGTCAGCTCCCCATCTACGCGGAGCTGCAGGTGCCGCTCGGTGCCGGTGCCCACGACGCGCTGCTGGTCGAGATGCTCGACTGCGGGGCCGCGGTGGCGACCACCTTCGTGGACTGGCTGCACGACGAGGGCGCCCTGCTCTGAGTCGCCGCCCCGGGGCGCGGCGGCCGGTCGCCGTCAGGCTCCGGCGGCCGGGTCCTCCATCACGTTGACCATGAAGTAGGCGGCCCGCTCCAGATAGTCCCAGAGCGCGCCGGCGATCTCCGGCGGCAGGTCCAACCGGTCCACCGCCCGCCGCATGTGGTGCAGCCAGGCGTCCCGCTCGGCCGCCCCGATCCGGAAGGGCGCGTGCCGCATCCGCAGCCGCGGGTGGCCGCGCTGCTCCGAGTAGGTGCGCGGGCCGCCCCAGTACTGCATCAGGAAGAGGGTCAGCCGGTCGGCCGCCGGGCCGAGATCCTCCTCCGGGTACATCGGCCGCAGCAGCGGGTCGGTGGCGACGCCGGCGTAGAACTCGTCCACCAGCTTGCGGAAGGTGGGTTCGCCGCCGATCGCCTCGAAGAGGGTGATCGACTCGCCTGGGGAAGTCACCCTGCCATCCTGCCAGGTGCGGTCGGCGCTCGACGCCCGCCCACCGGCCGGCGCGGCTCAGGTCACCGCGTGCCGGCGCTGGCTCCGCTCCCCGGCGGTCGCCGCGGCGGCGGCCCGGCCGGGCAGGTGCGGCTGGGGCCCGGCGCCGACGGCCGCGGCCCGGTCGGCCCCGGCGGCCTCGACCGCCGCGTTCACCTCCGCCGGGCCCGGCCAGGTGAGCGCCGCCCCGAGCATCAGCACGACGCCGGCCGCGCTCCACACGCCGACCACCACCGGGATGGCGAAGCGTTCGGCGAGCGCTCCGGTGACCAGCACCGCCGCACCCTGGATGATCTGCGTCCCGCTGGCCATCACGCCGAACGCCCGGGCCCGGTAGCCGTCGGGCAGCGCGCGGACGAAGAGGCCGTTCGCCACCGGCAGGAGCCCCGCGGCGGCGAAGCCGCACGCCGCCGCGAGGAGCGCCACCACGAGCGGCGGCGGGTCGAACAGCGCGGGGACCAGCACCGCCGGGCCGAGCACCGCGAGCGGACGTATCAGCGCCAGCCGTCGGGTCGGGCCGACCAGCCGGCCGACCGCCAGCCCGCCGAGTACGTAGCCGACCGGGTTGGCGACCATGATGATCGCCTGGGCGGCACCGCTGCCCAGGCTGCCGCCGCGCTCGGCGGCCCAGGCCGCGGCGAGACCCTCCGGCACGATGGAGAAGAGCATCGCGCTGAACACCAGCACCGCGATCGCCCGCAGGACCGGCTGGCCGAAGACGATCCGGAAGCCCTGGCCGGTCTCCCGGAGCAGGTGGCTGCGGTGCGCGGCGGTCATCGCGGGCGGCCGGTCCCGCAGGCCGAACCGGACCAGGGCGGCCGAGACGGCGAAGGTGGCCGCGTTGAACAGCAGGGCGGCGGCCGGGCTCACCGCGGCCATCGCGGCGCCGGCCAGATAGCCGACGACCTGGGCGCTCTGGCCGGCGCTCGTCATCACGGACAGGCCGACCACCAGCCGGTCGCCGGGCAGGATCTGCGGGGACACCGCGGAGCGCGCCGCCTGGCTCGGTGGGTTGGCCAGCGTGGCGGCGAAGAGCAGGGCGAGGATCGCCCAGGGCGGTATCCCGGGCACCGCCACCAGCACCATCAGCGCCATCCGGGCCAGGTCGCAAGCCACCATGACCTCGCGGTAGCGGTGCCGTTCGGCCAGCGCGGCGAGCAGTGGACCGCCGACCAACCAGGGCAGGTAACTGGCCG
This sequence comes from Micromonospora yasonensis, assembly GCF_026013475.1. Taxonomy (GTDB): domain Bacteria; phylum Actinomycetota; class Actinomycetes; order Mycobacteriales; family Micromonosporaceae; genus Micromonospora; species Micromonospora yasonensis. Next base: position 67,955 of record NZ_JAPDPH010000002.1, read on the forward strand.
CGAACGCGGCCGCGGAGAGGGCCACCGAGTCGGTCTGCCGGTAGACCAGCACCGTGACGGCCGCCTTGGCGATGTAGTCGCCGACCCAGGACAGGGCGTTGGCCGCGAAGAGGGCGCGGAACTCGGCCTGGCCGAAGACGTCGCGAAAGGTGGCCGGGCCCTCCGGGGCGGGTCGCTCGTCGGACACCGTCGCCTCCATCGTCCTCGGTGCGGCCACTCGTGATGGCCCGCCCGGGGACCGTCGTCAGATCTACGGATCAGCGAGGACACGACACGCTCCCGTGGGAGCGTGTGCACCGGATTCTGCCCGATCGTCTGAGAGCTGGCTAGGGCGAACGGATTGATCGTCGCATCTCCGACTGAACGAACGGACGATACCCGAGGGGCCGCACGGTGCGGAACCCCGAGGATCGGCCGAGCCGATGCCGGGTGATGGCTCAGGTCGCGCCGCCGGCGCCCGTCTCGCCCGGCGCCGGCGTACGGGTCGGCACTCCCGGGTAGAGCCGCGCCGCCGCGATCCGCGCCGTGATGCCCGAGTTCTCCAGCGCCTCGGCCAGTCGGCGGCGCAGCTCCCGGCCGACCGCGAACTGCCCGTCGGCGGTGGTCTTGACCACCGTACGGATCACCGCGCCGTCGACCGTGATCTGTTCGACGCCGAGCACGTCCGGCTCTTCCACGATCTGTGGCGCCAGCTCCGGGTCCATCGCCACCGAGGCCGCCGCCGTACGCAGCACCGCGGTGGCCTCCTCGGTCCCGGCGAAGCCGATCGGCAGGTCGACCACCACCAGGGCCCAGCCCTGGCTCTTGTTCCCCACCCGGACGATCTCGCCGTTGCGGATGTACCAGAGCACGCCGCGCCCGTCCCGGACCGTGGTGACCCGCAGGCCCACCGCCTCGACCACCCCGGTCGCCTCGCCGAGGTCGACGGTGTCGCCGACGCCGTACTGGTCCTCGATCAGCATGAACAGGCCGGCGATCAGGTCCTTGACCAGGCTCTGCGCGCCGAAGCCGAGGGCCACGCCGGCGATCCCGGCGCTGGCCAGCAGCGGGGCCAGGTCGAAGCTGAACTCCTTCAGCACCATCAGCAGCGCGATGCCGAAGACGAACGCGGTGACCATGCTGCGCAGCACCGAGCCGATCGCCTCGGCGCGCTGCCGGCGGCGCTCGGGCACGAACTGCTCCGGGGCGAGCGAGGCGCTGGGGATCCGCTCGCGCAGCGGCCGGAGCAGGGTGGGCACCGCGCCCTCGGTGGTGGTCCGGATCAGCCGGTTGATCGTCCGGTGCAACGCCCAGCGCGCGACCATCGCCAGCAGCACGATCAGGATGATCCGCAGCGGCTTGAGGATGATCCAGTAGCTGCCCTCGGCGAACCAGGCCGATTTGGTGATCTCGAAGACGTTCTTGCACCAGCTGTCGGTGCGGCAGTCGGCCGACGGGCTGGGGCTCGGGTCGGGTGCGGCGGCCAGGGCGCGCAGCATCAGGTTGGCGGCACTCACCCTGCTTTCGTACCGCAAGGCGGCTGGGCGCCGGCTGTCGACCCACCGCCGTGTCACGGACCGGTCGGCGGTGATCATCTCGCCCGGAACCGGTCATCATGCCACGGTCGGAGAAAGCTTCACGAGGTACCCCGGATTAGTGCGTGCAATCCGGGGCGCGATCAGGGACTATTGGCGCAACGGACGTCGGTGATCCCGGCCGGCGTCGGTGTCGTTCCCCGCTGCCTGCGGGGCGGGGCCCCGGCGCGGCAGCGGCGGGAGCGGCTGGACCGGGAGGGTGAGCGCGATGCCTGACATACGACCCACGGTGGGCTCCGGTGCACTCGTTCTCAACGCCACCTACGAGCCGCTGTGTGTCGTGTCGGTGCGTCGCGCCGCGATCCTCGTGCTCTCCGCCAAGGCCGTCTGTGTCGCCGACGGTGACGGCATCCTGCACAGCGCGCGCAACGCCCTCCCCGTCCCCTCGGTGGTCCGGCTGACCCGCTACGTCCGGGTGCCGTACCGGGCCCACGTCGGGCTCTCCCGCCGGGCGATCTTCGCCCGGGACGGCTGGCGCTGCGCCTACTGCCGTGGCCCGGCGGAGACCATCGACCACGTCTTCCCGCGCAGCCGGGGCGGCCGGCACGCCTGGGAGAACGTGGTGGCCGCGTGCGCCCGCTGCAACCACACCAAAGGCGACAAGACTCCGGCCGAGCTGGGCTGGCGGCTGCACATCATGCCGGCCGCCCCGAAGGGCACCGCGTGGCGGGTGCTCGGCCACCGGGTGCCGGACCCGCGCTGGGCGGACTGGCTCGACCTGCGCGAACCCGAGCCCGAGGCGGCCTGACCGGAGGTTCATCCGTCGCGCGCCTGGATCAGCGACGCGTAGACCACCAGGTTGTCCGCGTATCCGGTCTCGCCGCCCACCCACTGGCCGCCGCAGGTGATCAGGCGCAGGTTCGGCCGGCTGAAGTCGCCGTAGATCTCGTCCACCGGCAGCTTCTCCTTGCCGTACCGCTGCACCGAGGTGACCTCGAAGATCGCCACCGAGTGGTCCTCCCGGGTCACCTCGACCCGGTCGCCGTCGTCGAGCTTCTTGAGATCGTGGAAGACGGCCGGGCCGGTGGTGGTGTCGACGTGGCCGACGATCACGGCCGGGCCGTTCTGCCCGGGGGTCGGTCCCCGCTCGTACCAGCCGGCCTCGCCGGCCTTCTCGAGCGGCGGCACCGCGATGGTGCCGTCGGAGGCCAGGCCCACCCGGTGCACCGGCGCCCGCAGGCCGATCTTGCCGATCGAGACGTCCGTCGGGGCGCTCGCCGACAGCACGGGGAACTTCTTCGGTGGCGGCTGCAGGCCGGGGAACAGCCCGTCCGGCAGCACGCTGAGCCCGGTCACCCGTTCCACCCCGAGCATGGCCACGATCAGCACCATCAGGGCCGCGACCACCAGCACCGGTACGCTGGGGCCGCGGTGCGCGGCGTACCGCCGGCGGCCGGCGGTCGTGGTGGGCCGGACCGCGACCGGGCGGCCCCGCGCATCGGCGGTGGCCACGCTCGCGGTGGCGGCGTGGCCGGCGGCGCGGGCGAACCGGCGGATCGCCGCGGCCGCCAGCCGCAGCGAGGTACGCAGCCGGTCACCGGCCGAACCGCCACCCTGCGGGGTCGTCTCGTCGCTCCGGCCCGTCCGGGCGCCCGCCGGCACGCGGCCGACGCCGCGGGCCGGCCCGGCGCGCTGGCCGATCCGCGCGGTGCGGCCGTCGCCCTGGATCCGGGTCGACTGCCCAGCCCCGGGGATCCGCGTGGTGGGACCGCCGCGGTGGATCCGCCTGGTCCGACCGTCGCCGTGGATCCGGCACGTCCCGCCGGCCGCGGGCCGCGGTACGCGGCCGACGCCGCGCGCCGGCCCGGTGTACCGGCGCGCGGTGCGGCCGTCGCCGTGGATCCGGGTCGTCCGGCCGTGCCGCGGGGTCGGGGTGGTGCGGCCGCCCCGGCGGGTTCCGGTCGCACGGCCGTCGCCGTGGATACGCGTCATCCGGTCGTCCGGCTGCCGGTCGGTACGAATCGGTTGGCGGGCCATGGCCGCACCTCGTCAGAAGCGCGATCCGGTCCTGCGACGGGCCCCGACGCCGGCCACCACCGCCACCGCGACGAGCCCGCCGACCAGCAGCAGCGATCCGGCGCCCCGGCCGCCCGCGGTGCCCCCGCCGCCGGTGGCCGGGCCCTTGCTCGGCGAGGCCATGTTCAGCACGGTGAGCACGGTCGAGGCCCTCTGCCCGTTCGCGCAGCGCAGGTCGACCGGGAAGTCCCCGGCCTGTTTGTTGCCGGGAATGGTCACGGCCCCGGTGAGGAAGCCGTTGTCCGGGCGGAGGATCACCCGCCCGAAGGCGTCCGAGTTCACCTCGGCCTGCCGGTTGTTCGCGTTGTCGCAGCTGGCCCGGATGTTCACCCGGCTGCCGGCCTGCGCCGGATTGGGTGTCACCTCGACGAAGACGTTCTCCCCGGCGCGGGCCGGGCCGACGGTCATCAGGACGAACGCCGCGACCAGTCCGAGCACGCTCAGAACGGCCGACCGGGCGCGATGTGCCACAAGCCCTCGCATGATTCCCCCCTTCCGGTGCGGCGCACCGGAATCCTGCTGACGGGCAGTGGGCGCTGCTTTCCCGGCGGGTCGGGGTGTTAACCGGGGGCCCCTGCTCTACCGGAGGCGTTAAGAGGGGGCCCTTCCTTACCGACGGCGGCCGGGCGAGGGTGGACCCGCGGGCGGCAGCGGGGTGACCGGGTGCCAGTCCAGCGGGGTGGACAGGACCATCGTGCTGGACGGCTGCCCGTACGGGGCGAGCCGGTCGATGACCTGCTCGAACTCGCCCATCGTGCCGGCCGCCACCTTGAGCATGCTGCACGCGTCCCCGGTGATCCGGTGGATCTCCATGATCTCCGGCCAGCCCGCCACCTCCGGGTCGTTGAGGATGCAGCGCGAGCCGTAGCAGGACATCCGGATCAGCGCGAGCACGGTGCGTCCGGCCCGGGTCAGGTCCACGTGCGCGTGGTAGCCGATGATCACCCCGGACTCCTCCAGCCGGCGGACCCGTTCCGCCACCGCCGGCGGCGACAGGTGCACCCGTCGGGACAACTCGCTGTACGAGAGCCGGGCGTCGGCCTGGAGTTCGCGCAGCAGCGCCCAGTCCATGTCGTCCACGCGGTGACCTTTCTTCCGTGAAGTCGAGTGCGGGAGAAGCCTTTGAAGCGGCAGGTGAGACCACCGTACCGCCGTTGAAGAGGCATTCCATCTGCGGATCCACCAGCGGCATCATGTCGTCTACCCCGGCGTACGGAGGGAGATGACGGTGGAACAGACCACGGCGGTACGCCCCGCCACCGCGCAGCAGCGGGCGGCCCGGGCGGCCCGCAACGGCGGCGAACCGACCCTGGAGTTCGCCGAGCGGGTGCCCTACGACGCGTACGTCCGGGCGAGCAGCCTGCACCAGCTCCAGCAGCCGCTCAGCGACGACCCCGGCGAGATGTCCTTCCTGATGGTCAGCCAGATCATGGAGCTGTACTTCGGGCTGACCTGCCACGAGCTGCGGCACGCCCAGCGCGAGCTGCGGGCCGACCGGATCTGGGAGGCGCTGCCCGCGCTGCGCCGCGCCGCGCTGCACCTCGAGGGGCTGAACGCCGCCTGGCAGGGGCTGCGCTGGATGACCCCGGCGGACTTCAACCGCTTCCGGAACATGCTCGGCGAGGGCTCCGGCTTCCAGTCCGCGATGTACCGCCACCTGGAGTTCCTGCTCGGCCTGCGGGACCCGGCGCTGATCCGCCCGTTCCGGCGGCAGACCGAGGTGTACGGCGAACTGACCGGCGCCCTCGCCGCGCCGAGCCTGTGGGACGACGTGGTCGCCCTGCTCGCCCGGCACGGCTTCGACCTGCCGGCCGAGCTGCTGGACCGGGACGTGGCGACCGAGCACGAGCCGCACCCCGTGGTGGAGGCCGCCTGGGTGCGGATCTACGCCGACGGCGGCCCGGACAACCACCTGCGGCTGCTGGGCGAGGCGCTGACCGAGGTGGCCGAGCGGTTCGGTGACTGGCGCTGGCACCACATCAAGGCGGTGCAGCGCACCATGGGCGCCAAGGTCGGCAGCGGCGGCTCCGCCGGGTTGGCCTGGTTGCAGCGCAGTATGGCCCGGGTGGTCTTCCCCGAGCTGTGGTCGGCCCGCACCGCGATGTGACCGGAGAGAACAGCATGCACACCCCCGAAGAAGAAGCCCGCGCGCACGACGCCACCGACCCCGGGCACCGGCACCTGTTCCACGTGCCGCCGGCCGAGGCCGGACGCTACCCCGAGGTGGCGTACCTGGCCGGCAACTCGCTGGGCCTGCAACCCCGGGCCACCCGGGACGAACTCCTCGCCGACCTGGACGACTGGCGCCGGCTGGGTGTGGAGGGGCACCTGGAGGCGGGGCGGCCCTGGCTGCCGTACCACGAACTGCTGACCGCGCCGGCGGCGCGGCTGGTCGGCGCGCTCCCCACGGAGACCGTGGTGATGAACTCCCTCACGGTCAACCTGCACCTGCTGATGGTGAGCTTCTACCGCCCGGCCGGGGAACGGACCCGGATCGTCATCGAGGACAGCGCCTTCCCCTCGGACAGCTACGCCGTGCGCAGCCAGGCCCGCTTCCACGGCCTGGACCCGGATGCCACGGTGGTCCGGCTGAAGCCGCGACCCGGCGAGGACACCCTGCGCACCGAGGACGTCGTCGACCTCCTGGCCCGCGAGGGGCACACCGTGGCGCTGCTGCTGCTCGGCGGGGTCAACTACCTGACCGGCGAGCTGATGGACATCCCGGCGATCACCGCCGCCGGCCGGGCGGCCGGCGCCGTGGTCGGCTGGGACCTGGCGCACGCGGCCGGCAACGTGCCCCTCGCCCTGCACGACTGGGACGTCGACTTCGCCGCCTGGTGCTCCTACAAATACCTGAACTCCGGGCCGGGGGCGCTGGCCGGCGTCTTCGTCCACGAGCGACACCTCGGCGGCCCGGCGCTGCCCCGCTTCGAGGGCTGGTGGAGCACCGAGGCGGCCACCCGCTTCGAGATGACCCCGGTCTCCCGGCCGCCGGCCACCGTCGAGGCCTGGCAGATCTCCAACCCGCCGATCTTCGCGATGGGCCCGGTGCGTACCTCGCTGGAGCTCTTCGACTCCGTCGGCATGCCGGCGCTGCGCGCCCGCAGCCTCCGGCTCACCGGCTACCTGGAGCGGCTGCTCGACGAGGTGACCGCCGACCGGCCGCTGACCGTGGTCACCCCGCGCGACCCGGCCCGCCGCGGCTGCCAGCTCTCGGTCCGGATCGGGGTGGGCAGCGCCAACGAGCTGACCAAGCGGCTGCGACACGAGCACGGCGTGATCGCCGACGCCCGGGAGCCGGACATCGTCCGGTTCGCCCCGGTGCCGCTCTACTCGACGTACCACGACTGCTGGCGGGTCGCCGACGCGCTGGCCGCGACCGTGGAGGCCACCTCATGAACACCCGACGCGACGAGATCGCGGTGGTCGGGGCCGGGCTGGCCGGCTGCCTGCTGGCCTGCTTCCTGGCCCGGCGCGGCTACCTGGTGGCCCTGTACGAGCGGCGGCCGGACCCGCGTACCGGGAAGGTCGAGCGGGGGCGCTCGATCAACCTGGCGCTCTCCGAGCGCGGCCTCGACGCGCTGCGCCGGATCGGGCTGGACCAGCAGGTGATGGCGGACGCGCTGCCGATGCGCGGCCGGATGATCCACCCGGTCGAGGGAGAGCCGCAGTTCCAGTCGTACAGCGTCTCCGGTGACCGGGCGATCAACTCGATCAGCCGGGGTGCGCTGAACAACGCGCTGCTCACCGCCGCGGCCGGGCTGCCCGGCGTGCGGATCGCCTTCGACCACCGGTTGGTCGGCCTCGACCCGGCCGGCGGCGAGATGACCTTCGAGACCCCGCAGGGCAAGGTCACCGAGACCGCCGCGGTCGTCCTCGGCGCGGACGGCGCCGGCTCCGCCGTGCGCGGGCAGCTCCTCGCGTACGGGGTGCTGACCGAGAGCCTCGACTTCCTCGACTACGGCTACAAGGAACTCACCATCCCGCCGATCGGCGGCGAGTTCGCCCTCGACCCGGGGGCGCTGCACATCTGGCCACGCGGCACCTCGATGATGATCGCGCTGCCCAACCCGGACCGCTCCTTCACCTGCACGCTGTTCTGGCCCACCCACGGCACGCAGAGCTTCGCCTCGCTGGGCAGCCCGGCCGCCATCGAGCGGTACTTCGCCACCCACTACCCGGACCTGGTGCCGCTCGCCCCGAACCTGGTCGACGACTACCAGCACAACCCGGTCGGGGTGCTCGGCACGGTCCGCTGCACCCCGTGGCAGGTGGACGGGAAGGTGGGCCTGCTCGGCGACGCGGCGCACGCCATCGTGCCGTTCTACGGCCAGGGCGCGAACTGCGCGTTCGAGGACGTGGTGGAGCTGGACCGCTGCCTGGACGAGTGCGGCGACCACTGGCCGTCGGCGCTGCCGCTGTTCCAGCACCACCGGCAGGCCAACGCCGAGGCGATCGCCCGGATGGCGCTGACCAACTTCGTGGAGATGCGGGACAAGGTCGCCTCCCCGGTGTTCCAGACCCGCAAGCGGATCGAGCATGCCCTGGAGCGGGCGCTGCCCGACCGGTACGTGTCGCAGTACGAGCTGGTCTCCTTCTCCACCACCCCGTACGCCGAGGTGCGCCGCCGGGTGCGCCGGCAGTACGCCGCGGTCAGCGCGGTGGCGGCGGGCGCGGTGGTCTTGCTGGCCGCCGGGATCGGCGTGGCGTTGGGGAGGCGGCGATGAACCTCTGGGACCCCCGGCTGATGGCCGGGCAGGCGCCGGACGGGCCGGGCCTACTGCGCAACTTCGTCGGTGGCTCCTTCGTGGACGCCGGCACCCGGTTCACCAAGCGCAGCCCGGTCACCGGTGCGCCGGTGTTCGAGGTGGTCGAGGCGGACGAGTCCACGGTGGACGAAGCGGTGACCGCCGCCCGGGCGGCGCTGCGCGGCCCGTGGGGGCGACTCGGCGAGCGGGAGCGTGCCGAGGTGCTGCGCCGGGTCGCCGACGAGCTGGAGCGCCGCTTCGACGACCTGGTCGCCGCCGAGGTGGCGGACACCGGCAAGGCCATCTCCCAGGCCCGTACGCTGGACATTCCGCGCGGCGCGGCCAACTTCCGGGCGTTCGCCGAGATCGTGGCGACCGCGCCCACCGAGTCGTTCACCACGGTCACCGCGACCGGCGGTCGGGCGTTGAACTACGCGGTCCGCAAGCCGGTCGGCGTGGTCGCGGTGATCGTGCCGTGGAACCTGCCGCTGCTGCTGCTCACCTGGAAGGTCGCGCCCGCGCTGGCCTGCGGCAACGCGGTGATCGTGAAGCCCAGCGAGGAGACCCCCGCGTCGGCCACCCTGCTCGCCGAGGTGATGGCCGCCGCCGGCGTGCCGGACGGGGTGTTCAACCTGGTGCACGGCTTCGGCCCCGGCTCGGCCGGCGAGTTCCTCACCCGGCACCCGGGCGTCGACGCGATCACGTTCACCGGCGAGTCGGCCACCGGCAGCGCCATCATGCGGGCCGCGGCGGACGGGGTGAAGGCGGTCAGCTTCGAGCTGGGCGGCAAGAACGCCGGGCTGGTCTTCGCCGACGCCGACCTGGACGCGGCGGTCGCCGGCTCGGTCCGGTCCAGCTTCACCAACGGCGGTCAGGTGTGCCTCTGCACCGAGCGGATCTACGTGCAGCGGCCGGTGTTCGAGGAGTTCACCGCCCGGCTGGCCAAGCGCGCCGACGAGTTGGCGTACGGCTGGCCCGCCGACGAGGCGACCGCGAACATGCCGCTGATCTCGCACCCCCACCGGGACAAGGTGCTCGGCCACTACGAGCTGGCCCGCACCGAGGGCGCCGAGGTGCGTGCCGGGGGCGGCGTGCCGCGCTTCGGCGATGCCCGCGACGGCGGCGCGTACGTGCAGCCGACGGTGCTGACCGGGCTCGGGCCGGACGCCCGGACCAACCGGGAGGAGATCTTCGGGCCGGTGGTGCACGTCGCCCCCTTCGACGACGAGGAGGAGGCGTACGCCCTGGCCAACGGCACCGACTACGGCCTGGCGGCGACGGTCTGGACCCGGGACGTGGGCCGGGCGCACCGGGCCGGGTCCCGGCTGGACGCCGGCATCGTCTGGGTGAACACCTGGTTCCTGCGTGACCTGCGCACCCCGTTCGGCGGGGTGAAGGCGTCCGGCATCGGCCGGGAGGGTGGCCTGCACTCGCTCGACTTCTACTCCGAACTCACCAACGTCTGCGTGGACCTCTCATGAGTGCGCGTTCGGGGCAGAATGCACGGCGTCAGCGAGCGAAGCGAGGAGCCGGCATGACTGTCGACATCGAAGCCGCCAACCGGGAACTGGCCGTCGCCCGGCAGGAGGAGAAGCCCTGCCCGCCGCTGCGCGGCCGGCTGCTGCCCGAGGGCGACATCGAGGCCGCCTACCAGGTGCAGCAGGTCTACACCCGGCAGCGGCTCGGCAAGGGCCACCGCCGGGTGGGCGCGAAGATCGGTCTCACCTCCCGTGCCGTACAGGAGAACTTCGGCGTCTTCCAGCCCGACTTCGGGGTGCTGTTCGACGACATGGCGGTCGGCGACGGCGTCGAGGTGCCGCTGGGCCGACTGCTCCAGCCCCGGGTGGAGGCGGAGATCGCGTTCGTGCTCGGCGCCGACCTGCCCGACGAGCGGGTGACGAGCGTCGACCTGATCCGGGCGGTGGACCACGTGCTGCCGGCCATCGAGATCGTCGACTCGCGGATCGCCGGCTGGGATATCTCCATCGTGGACACCGTCGCGGACAACGCGTCCAGCGGGCTCTTCGTGCTCGGCACCGCGCCGCGCCGGCTCGCCGACGTCGACCTGCGGCTGTGCGGGATGGTGCTGGAGCACGCCGGTGAGCCGGTCTCGGTCGGAGCCGGCGCGGCCTGCCTCGGCAACCCGCTGCACGCGCTGGAGTGGCTGGCCGGCACCATGGCCCGCGCGGGCGACCCGCTGCGTGCCGGGGACGTGGTGCTCTCCGGGGCGCTCGGCCCGATGGTGCCGGTCACCCCCGGGGCGGCGTACGAGGCGCGGATCTCCGGGCTCGGCTCGGTGCGGACCTGTTTCTCGAGGGAGGCCCGGTGAGCGCGAGGAGTAAGCCGGGGTTGCGAGCCCCGCAGTCGCGAACGAAAGGCGGCACAGCATGACAGTCGGGGTGGCGGTGCTCGGGTCGGGCAATATCGGCACCGACCTGATGATCAAGGTGCTGCGGCTCAGCACCGAGCTGCGCATGGTCGCGATGGCCGGCATCGACCCGGCGTCCGACGGCCTGGCCCGGGCCCGCCGGCTCGGCGTCGTGACCACGGCCGACGGCGTGGACGGGCTGGTCGCCATGCCGAAGTTCGCCGACGTCGAGCTGGTCTTCGACGCCACCTCGGCCGGCGCGCACCGGCACCACGACGCGGTGCTGCGGGCGCACGGCCGGACCGTGGTCGACCTGACCCCGGCCGCCGTCGGCCCGTACGTGGTGCCGCCGGTCAATTTGGACGAGCACCTGCACGAACCGAACGTCAACATGGTCACCTGTGGCGGGCAGGCCACGGTGCCGATCGTGCACGCCGTCGGCCGGGTCACCCCGGTCGCGTACGGGGAGATCGTCGCCTCGATCGCCTCGAAGTCGGCGGGACCGGGCACCCGGGCCAACATCGACGAGTTCACCGAGACCACCGCCCGGGCGATCGAGGTGGTCGGCGGGGCCGCCCGCGGCAAGGCCATCATCGTGCTGAACCCGGCCGATCCGCCGCTGCTGATGCGGGACACCGTCTACTGCCTCTGCCCGGACGTCGACGCCGACCGCGCGGCGATCGCCGCCTCGGTGGCCGACATGGTCAAGACCGTGCAGGAGTACGTCCCCGGCTACCGGCTCAAGCAGGACGTGCAGTTCGACCGGGTCGAGGCGTACGTGCCGGCGTTGGGTCGGCCGTTCACCGGGCTCCAGGTGTCGGTGTTCCTGGAGGTCTCCGGCGCCGGCCACTACCTGCCCGCGTACGCCGGGAACCTGGACATCATGACCTCGGCCGCGCTGCGCACCGCGGAGCGGCTGGTCGCCCTGCGCGCGAAGGGGGTCCCGGCATGACCGACCTCTACATCCAGGACGTGACGCTGCGCGACGGCATGCACGCCATCGCCCACCGGTACACGGTGGACCAGGTACGCACCATCGCCGCCGCGCTGGACGCCGCCGGGGTGGCCGCGATCGAGGTGGCGCACGGCGACGGGCTCGCCGGCTCCAGCGTCAACTACGGCCACGGCGCGGCCGCCGACGCCGACTGGATCTCCGCCGCCGCCGAGGTGCTGACCACCGCGAAGCTCACCACCCTGCTGCTGCCCGGCATCGGCACCATCGCCGACCTGAAGGCGGCGAAGGCGCTCGGGGTGACCAGCGTGCGGATCGCCACCCACTGCACCGAGGCGGACATCTCCGCGCAGCACATCTCCTGGGCCCGGGAGAACGGCATGGACGTCTCCGGGTTCCTGATGATGTCGCACATGAACGACCCGGCCGGGCTGGCCGCCCAGGCCAAACTCATGGAGTCGTACGGCGCGCACTGCGTCTACGTCACCGACTCCGGTGGCCGGCTGCTGATGTCCGACGTGGCGGCGCGGGTCGACGCGTACCGGCAGGTGCTCGAACCGGAGACCCAGATCGGCATCCACGCCCACCACAACCTGTCGCTCGGCGTGGCCAACAGTGTGGTGGCGGTCGAGCACGGCCGGATCCTCGGCGCCACCCCGGCCGGCCCGGACGCCGCGCACGGACGGACCGTCCGGGTGGACGCCTCCCTGGCCGGCATGGGTGCCGGGGCCGGCAACGCCCCGCTGGAGGTCTTCGTCGCGGTCGCCGAACTGCACGGCTGGAAGCACGGCTGCGACGTGTTCGCGCTGATGGACGCGGCCGACGACATCGTCCGTCCGCTGCAGGACCGGCCGGTCCAGGTGGACCGGGAGACGCTCTCCCTCGGCTACGCGGGGGTCTACTCCAGCTTCCTGCGGCACGCCGAGCGCGCCTCGGCGAAGTACGGCGTGGATGTCCGCTCGATCCTGGTGGAGCTGGGCCGGCGGCGGATGGTCGGCGGCCAGGAGGACATGATCGTGGACGTGGCGCTCGACCTGGCCGGCAAGGAGAACTCATGATCGGACCGGACATCGCGGGCATCGCGGAGAAGCTGGGCGCGGCGGCGGACACGGCCACCGCGATCCCGCAGCTCGCCGCCGAGACCGGCCTCGACGTGGACACCGCGTACGCGGTGCAGACCGCGCTGCTGCAGCGCCGCCTCGACCGGGGCGAGCGGCTGGTCGGGCTGAAGATGGGGCTGACCAGCAAGGCGAAGATGGCCCAGGTCGGGGTGAACGAGGTGATCTGGGGCCGGCTCACCGACGTGATGCGGGTGCCCGACGGCGGCACCGTCGACGTCGCCGACTTCATCCACCCCCGGGTCGAGCCCGAGGTGGCGTTCCTGCTGGACCGTCTGCCCGAGGCCGGTGAGCCGCTCGCCGCGTTCACCGACGCGGTCCGCGCGGTCGCGCCGGCGATCGAGCTGATCGACTCCCGGTACGCCAACTTCACCTTCTCCCTGCCGGATGTCGTCGCCGACAACACCTCGGCCGCCGCGTTCGTCGTCGGGCCCTGGTCTCCGGTGCCGGACGGCCTGGACAACCTCGGCGTGCTGCTGGAGATCGACGGCCGGGTGGCGCAGGTCGGTTCGACCGCCGCGATCCTCGGTGACCCGCGTCGCGCCCTCGACGAGGGCATCCGTCTCGCCGGCCGGCACGGGGTCCGGCTGCGCGAGGGCTGGGTCTTCCTGGCCGGGGCGGCCACCGCCGCCGTGCCGCTGCGCCCCGGCGCCCACGTCCGGGCCGTCGTCGAGAAGCTCGGCGCCGTGTCGTTGAAGGCGGCGGCGTGAGCGAGCGGAGCGCGCGAACCATTCGGCTCAGCAGCGTGAGCGGGCAGGCCCGGGTCGTCGCCGGCAAGGCCGTGCCGCGCGGGGCGTTCCCGCACGTCAAGGTGGCCGGTGGGTTCGTCTTCGTCTCGGGTACGTCGTCGCGCCGGCCGGACAACACCTTCGCGGGCGTCTCGGTGGACGAGTTCGGCACCACCGACCTGGACATCCGGGCGCAGACCCGGGCCGTGATCGAGAACATCCGGGACCTGCTGCGCTCGGTCGGCGCCGACCTGGCCGACCTCGTGCAGGTCACCAGCTACCTGGTCAACATGAACGACTTCGGTGGCTACAACGAGGTGTGGGCGGAGTTCTTCGACGCCACCGGGCCGACCCGGACCACGGTGGCGGTGCACCAGCTTCCGCATCCGCACCTGCTGATCGAGATGCAGGCCGTGGCCCTACTTCCGTCGGGAGGTCCGTCATGAGTGAGATCGCCGAGCCGTTCAGCTTCTCCGGCTGGATCGGGGAGAACCAGCACCTACTCAAGCCGCCGGTGGGCAACAAGGAGATGCTGCCGGGCAGTGACGACTTCATCGTCATGGTGGTGGGCGGCCCGAACCAGCGCACCGACTTCCACGTCGACCCGTACGAGGAGTTCTTCTACCAGGTCAAGGGCAACATGCACATCAACCTGATGCTCCCCGAGGGGCCGCGTACGGTGCACGTGCGCGAGGGTCAGATGTGGATGCTGCCGCGCAACACCCCGCACTCCCCGCAGCGGCCGGAGGCCGGCTCGATCGGCATGGTGATCGAGCGGGTCCGCGAGGAGGGCACGCTGGAGAAGTTCCAGTGGTACTGCCCACAGTGCAGCCACAAGGTGCACGAGGTGGAACTCCAGGTCCGCGACATCGCCGCCGACCTACCCCCGGTCTTCTCGGCGTTCTACGCCGACGAGAAGGCCCGCACCTGCACCAACTGCGGCGCGCTGCACCCGGGCAAGGGCTGATGCGCGGACCGGTCGTGGACGTGCACACGCACGTCGTACCGAAGGGGTGGCCGGATCTCGCCGCCGCGTGCGGCGGGTCCGGCTGGCCCTGGCTGCGGGTGGACTCCGAGCGCGCCGCCATGATCATGGTGGGCGAGACGGAGTTCCGCCCGATCGGCGCGGAGTGCTGGGACGCGGAGACCCGGCTGGCCGACATGGCCGCCGACGGCGTCGACGTGCAGGTGGTCTCACCCACCCCGGTCTTCTTCAGCTACGACCGGCCGGCCGACCAGGCCGTCAAGGTGGCCCGGATCTTCAACGACCGCACGCTGGAGGTCACCGCGGCCGGGGGCGACCGGCTGGTGCCGTTCTGCCAGGTGCCGTTGCAGGACCCGGACCTGGCCTGCGCGGAGCTGGACCGGTGCCTGGCGGCCGGCCACGTCGGGGTGGAGATCGGCAACCACGTGGGTGACCGGGATCTCGACGACGCCGGCATCGTGCAGTTCCTGACCCACTGCGCGCGAGTCGGCGCGCCGGTCTTCGTGCACCCCTGGGACATGCCGGGCGGTCCGCGGCTCGACCGCTGGATGGCCCGTTGGCTGACCGGGATGCCGGCCGAGACGCACCTGTCGGTGCTGGCGCTCATCCTCGGCGGGGTGTTCGACCGGGTGCCGGAGACGCTGCGGATCTGCTTCGCGCACGGCGGCGGCAGCTTCCCGTTCTGGCTGGGCCGCGCCGACAACGCCTGGCACCGCCGGGGCGACCTGGTACGCGGCGCCTCCACCGCCCCGCCCAGCGCCTACGTCGACCGGTTCTGCGTCGACTCGGTGGTCTTCGACCCGGCCGCGTTGCGGCTGCTGGTCGACACCATGGGCGAGGACCGGGTGCTGGTCGGCAGCGACTACCCGTACCCGCTGGGGGAACGGCCGGTCGGCCAGGTGGTCCGCAAGGCCGACTTCCTCACCGCCGACCAGCGCGACAAGCTCCTGTCCCGCAACGCCCTGCACTTCCTCGGCCGGCGCTGACGGTCGTGTCGGGCCGCGCACGCGGCGGCCCGGCACGGCAGGATGAGGGTATGGCCGAGCCGCACGACCTGACTGCCCTGGAACAGGCCGACGCGATCCGCCGGGGCGAACTGTCCAGCGTGGAACTGGTCGAGCACCACCTGCGCCGGGTCGACGCGCTCGGCGACACCGTCGGCGCGTTCGTCACCGTCACGCCGGACCGGGCCCGGGCGGCGGCCCGAGCCGCCGACGCGGTGCCGGCGGACGAGCGCGGGCCGCTGCACGGCGTACCGACGGCCATCAAGGACCTGACACTCACCGCCGGGGTACGCACCACCTTCGGCTCGGCCGCGTTCGCCGACTTCGTGCCCCCGATCGACGCCGACGTGGTCCGGTTCATCGCCGCCGCCGGGCTGGTCAGCCTCGGCAAGACCACCACCTCGGAGCTGGGCTGCTCGCTCTACTCGGAGGGGCTGGTGGCGCCGCCGGCGCGCAACCCGTGGGACCTCGCGTACACGGCGGGCGGGTCCAGCGGCGGCGCGGCGGCCGCCGTGGCGGCCGGGCTGGTACCGGTGGCGCAGGGCTCCGACGGCGGCGGCTCGCTGCGCATCCCGGCGGCGCTGTGCGGCCTGGTCGGCTACAAGCCGAGCCGGGGGCTGGTCTCCGGTGGACCGCTCGGCTTCGGCGCGTTCGGGCTGCCCACCAACGGGCCGCTCGGGCGCACCGTGGCCGACGTGGCCGCGCTGCTCGACGTGCTGGCCCGCCCGGTGCCCGGCGAGCCGTACCTGCCGCCGGCCGCGCCCGCCGGCGGCTATCTGGCCGCCGCCCGCGAGGCGGCCCCGCGCCGGTTGCGGATCGGTCGGTTCATCACCCCGATGCTCGCCGACGAGCCGGTCCACCCCGACTGCGTGGCCGCCGTCGACCGGGCCGCCGAACTGCTCGCCGCGGCCGGGCACGAGGTGGTCGAGGTCCCCGCGCCGCTCGGTCCCGCGGCCTGGCCGCTCTTCGAGACCGTCTGGTACGTCCTGGCGCTCTCCCCGGTGCCGCCCGAGCGGGAGAGCGACCTGCTGCCGCTGACCCGGTTCCTCCGCGAGCGGGGCGCTGCGGTCGGCGCCGGTCCGCTGATGGCCGCGCTCGGCGAACTCCAGGCCCAGGTACGCCTCGGGGTCCGCCGTACCGCCGGATGCGACCTGCTGCTCTGCCCGGCCCTGGCCGCGCCGCAGGCGTCGGTCGGCGCGTTCGCCGCCCTCGATCCGGCGGAGGATTTCGACCGGCAGCGTCGGTTCTCGCCGTACTGCGCCATTTTCAACGTGACCGGTGATCCGTCCGTTTCGCTGCCGCTCGGCCGGACGGTCGACGGGATGCCGGTCGGGGTGCTGCTCACCGGCCGGTACGGCGACGACGCGACATTGATAGCCACTGCCGCGCAACTGGAGCACGGCTGTGGCGGATGGGATCAGCACCCCGCAATCTGGCGGGCGGTCGGCTCCGCTAACGTGAACAGCACAAGCGGCGTCGGGCACCCGTCGACATGATCGTCCACCCGACCCGGAAGATTCCTGGTCTCTCTTTCCGCCTGGGGGCGTTGGGATTGTCTGTTACCGACACGTTGGTGCTCTTCGTCGGCGTCCCGGCGGCCGCGGTGCTGGTGATCGCCGGCCTGGCGTACGCCGGCAGTCGTGGCGCCGGTGGTGGCGGTGCCAAGCGCTACCGGCCGGGCCGGCCCTTCGACTTCACTCCGGTCTGGTTCCTGGGCCGTCCGGAGCAGCTGGCCGACTCGGCCGGCACCGCACTGGCCGCCGGGGCGCAGGCGCCGGCGCTGACCAGCCGCAAGCAGGAGCAGGCCGGCCGGGAGGCACCGGCCGGTGGAACCGGAGGCGCAAGTGACCGTTGGTGAGAAGCACGCCGTGACGGGGACCGGTACCCCGCCCCAGGTGCTGGACGGGCCCTTCTCGACCCGTCAGCTGCTCCGCATCGACGAGGCGCTCCGGCTGGCCGACCAGGGGACCGGCCTGGTCTTCTCGGTCTATGTGGGCGGCCTCGACGAGCCGATCCGGGAACACGCCGAGCGGCTGCACCGGCAGCTCGCCGAGCCGGACAAGTCCGTGCTGATCGCCGTGTCGCCCAACCAGCGGCAGCTGGAGATCGTCACCGGCAAGTACGCCCGCAAGCGCATCCCGGACACGTACGCCAAGCTCGCCGCACTCTCCATGGTGGCGTCCTTCGGCGGCGGCGACCTGGCCGGCGGCATCATCCAGGGCCTCGACCAGCTCGCCAGCCACGCCGGCAAGGGCTGACCCCTTCCGGTACGACGAAGCCCGGCCCGCGAACCGCGGGCCGGGCTCTTTCGTGTCGTCGCTCAGCGGGGCCAGACGCTCGGGTCCAGCCGCATCGGCCACGGCTCGTCGACCTGCACCGGATCGTCCGGCCCGATGGTGCCGAGCAGGTCGTAGTGCACGCCCTTGACCAGTTCGTAGCGGTACACCACCGGTCCGAAGTCGCCCCGTTCCACTCGCCAGTAGTGGGGAATGCCGGCCTCGGCGTAGAGGGCAGGCTTGGTGAACCGGTCCTGCCGTCGGCTGTTCGGCGACTCGACCTCGACGACGAGTGCCACGTCCTCAGCCTGCGTCCACATGCCGTCCGGGATCTCGTAGCGGTTCCCGTCCTCCGGAAGGCCGGACAGGTCCTGCTCCTGCCACGGTCGCTCGGGTGGGCGCCATTCGTAGGTCGGCTGTGCCATCACGTCCACCTCCTCAGCACACGATAACGGCCGGGGCCGGCGTGGGCTTTCACCCACGCCGGCCCCGGGCCGCGTACTCCTCGCTCAGGCGCTCCGGGCGTCCTTCGCGCGGGCCCGCAGCGCGCGGACCACGCCGTCGCGGCCCTCGGCCACCAACCGGCGCAGCGGCGCCGGGTGCCCCTCCTGGGCCAGCCAGGCGTCGGTGGCCGTCACCGTGTCCTCCTCGACCAGGTACGCCGGGTAGGCGAGCTGGACGAACTCCTGCGCCGGCTCGCTGTCCCGCTGCGCCCAGATCTGGGCCACGGTGGCGAAGTACCGCTCCCGGTACGGCGCGGTGAGTTCCACCTGCGCCGGGTGGGTGAAGCCCTGCAGCAGCGCCCGGTTGCGCCAGTTCGGCAGCGCCTCGGGGCCGGTGAGCTCCGCCCACACCGCCGCCTTGTTCTCCGCGGTCGGCACCAGGGTGTGCGCGTACGCGGCCTCGCGCTCGCCGCTCGTGGTGCGGTCGTTCGCCAGTTCGGCCTCGACCTCCGCGGCGGTGGCCGCGCCGTTGGCCACCAGCGACTGGAGCACCGTCCAGCGCAGCTCGGTGTCCACGGTGAGCCCGGCGGGCACCTCGGTGCCGTCCAGCCAGCCGCGCAGCACCGCCAGGTCCTCTGCGGCGCGGGCCGCCGAGACGTACGCGCGGGCCCAGGCGAGCTGGAAGCCGCTGCCCGGCTCGGCCGCCGCGAGGGCGGCCCTGGCGGTACGGGCCAGCTCCGCCCAGCCGGTCGGGGCCCACGCCGGGTCGACGTAGAAGGTGAGCGTGGTGGTGGCCTGCCGCAGGGTGGCGGTGACCAGGTTGATGTCGGTCTCCGCCGGCAGCCCGGCCAGCACCAGGGCCACGTAGTCGCGGCCGGCGAGTTCGGCGTCCCGGGTCATGTCCCAGGCGGCGGTCCAGCACAGCGCCCGGGCCAGCGAGGAGTCGAAGCCGGAGATGTGCTGCACCACCGTGGCCATCGACCGCTCGTCCAGCCGCAGCTTGGTGTACGTGAGGTCCTCGTCGTTGAGCAGCAGCACGTCGGCGGCGGGCTTGCCGTGCAGCGCGGACAGCTCGGTCAGCTCGCCGGTCACGTCCGCCTCGACCAGTTCCCGGCGGACCAGCCGGCCGTCGGTCAGGTCGTAGAGGCCCACGCCGATCCGGTGGGTACGCATCGTCGGGTGCCCGGAGGGCGCCTCCTGGCGGACCAGCACCCGCTCGTACGTGCCGTCGGCGCCGACGGTGACCTCGGGCCGCAGGGTGTTCACCTGCGCGGTCTCCAGCCACTGCGCGGCGAACTTGCGCAACTCCCGGCCGGAGGCCGTCTCCAGCTCGGTCAGCAGGTCGTCGAAGGTGGCGTTGCCCCAGGCGTGCTTGCCGAAGTACGCCCGCAGGCCGGCCAGGAACGGCTCCTCGCCGACGTACGCGACGAGCTGCTTGAGCACGCTGGCGCCCTTGGCGTACGTGATGCCGTCGAAGTTGACCTCGACCGCCTCCAGGTCCGGCATCTCGCAGTAGACCGGGTGGGTGGAGGAGAGCTGGTCCTGCCGGTAGCCCCAGTTCTTCCGGATCGACAGGAAGGTCGTCCACGCGTCGTGGAACCGGGTGGCGTGGGTGTTGCACCAGTGACTGGCCCACTCGGCGAACGACTCGTTCAGCCACAGGTCGTTCCACCAGCGCATGGTGACCAGGTCACCGAACCACATGTGGGCCAGCTCGTGCAGGATCGTGTTGGCGCGCTGCTCGTACTCGAAGTCGGTGACCTGGGAGCGGAAGATGTAGTGCGACTCGGCGTGCGTGACGCAGCCGAAGTTCTCCATCGCGCCGGCGTTGAAGTCCGGCACCCAGAGCTGGTCGTACTTGGGCAGCGGGTAGCGCACCTGGAACTTCTCGTGGAAGAAGTCGAAGCCCTGCTTGGTGATCAGGAAGAGGTCGTCCGCGTCCAGGTAGCGCGCCATCGAGGCCCGGCAGTACACACCGAGGTCGATGCCGTCGTGGCTGTCCCGCACCTCGTGGTACGGACCGGCGCAGAGCGCGGTGATGTAGGTGCTCATCCGCACCGACTCGGCGAAGTGGACGGTCTTCAGCCCCTCGCCGGCCGGCTCCTCCCGCTCCACCGGCATGTTGGAGACCACCCGCCAGTGGTCGGCGACGGTGGCGTGCCAGGTGTAGACGCTCTTCAGGTCGGGCTGGTCGAAGCAGGCGAACACGCGCTGCGCGTCCGCCGTCTCGAACTGGCTGTAGAGGTAGGCCTCGCCGTCCACCGGGTCGACCGTGCGGTGCAGTCCCTGGCCGCTGTTCGAGTACGCGAAGTCGGCGTCCACCACGAGGACGTTCTCGGCGGCCAGGTCGGTGAGGGTGAGGCCCTTCTCGGCCGACCAGCCGGCGAGGTCCACGGGCGCGCCGTTGAGCGTCGCGGAGCGCACCGACTCGGCGGCCGCCTCGATGAAGGTAGTGGCCCCCGGCTCGGTACAGCGGAACCGGACCTCGGTCACCGACCGGAACGTGCGGCCGGTGGCCTGCACGGCGGTGGACAGGTCAAGGCTGATGTCGTACCCGGTCACCTCGAGCAGGCGAGCCCGCTCGGTGGCCTCGACCTGGGTCAGGTTGCGCACTCCCGGCACTGTTCGTCTCCATCCCACTCTGCTCGCCGCGCCCCGCGGCACCGGCCTCGCCGGCCCGCTCGTGACGGCCGGTCCGAAACCGAGTCTTCCATGCACGGACACCCTGCGGTGGCCGAGGTCACGCTCTCATTCCGCTGCCTGTCGATCCCGGGCGGGGTGAGGATCGGAAGGGACAGCGCCGGGGCTCCGGCGCGCGGAAGTCGTGAAGGGATGACACCGTGACCGAACGTGTCGCCGTGGACATGTGGTTCGACCCGCTGTGCCCGTGGGCGTGGATCACCTCCCGCTGGCTGCTGGAGGTCGAGCAGGTCCGGGACGTGGAGATCCGCTTCCACGTGATGAGCCTCTCCGTGCTCAACGAGGGGCGCGACCTGCCCGAGCAGTACCAGGACCTGATGACGAAGGGCTGGGGCCCGGTACGGGTCTGCATCGCCGTGGAGCAGGCGCACGGCGGGGAGACGCTGGCGAAGCTCTACACCGCCATGGGCACCCGGATCCACCTGGGCAAGGAGGAACTCGGCCGGAACATGGTGGTCGGCGCGCTGACCGACGTGGGCCTGGACCCGACGTTCGCCGACGCCGCCGACTCCACCGAGTACGACGAGGCGCTGCGGGCCAGCCACGAGGCCGGGATGCGGCCGGTCGGCACCGACGTGGGCACCCCGGTGATCCACGCCCCCGGTCCGGACGGCGGCAAGGTCGCCTTCTTCGGCCCGGTGATCACCCCGGCGCCGAAGGGCGAGGCCGCCGGCAAGCTCTGGGACGGCGTCCTGCTGGTCGCCGGCACCCCCGGCTTCTACGAGCTCAAGCGCACCCGCGAGCTGGGCCCCATCTTCGACTGAGGTGCAAGGAAGGGCCCCTTGTTAACGCCTCCGGTAGAGCAGGGGCCCCCTCTTAACACCCCGGAACCTCTGCGCCGCCCGGCGTGACCCGGGCGGCGCAGAGTTCGTTTGACCGGGTGTCCCAGCCGGCGGTCCGTCCAGGCCGCACCCCGGCAGCCTCTGGAGGCGTTCCCATGGCCAAGCACCGCCGCACGTCCGACGACGAGCCGCAGCCGGCGACCGAGGACTCCGGTGCGACGTACTGGTCCGTGGCCGAGGGCGACTGGCCGCAGGTCCGGCCCGCCCTGCCGGCCGAGATGGTCGACCTGCTGGCCCCGCCGATCGTGGTCGGGGTGGCCCGGGTGGTGGCCACCTCCCGGATCACCCCGCCGGCCGACGCGGGCGCGCCGGCCCGGACCCCCGGCCCGACCCGGTCCGCCACCTCGGGAGGCCGTCCGGCCCCGGGTGGCGCGACGACGGTACGCCTCGCCACCGGCGCCACCTCGCGTCCGCCCACCCTCGCGCCGGGTCGCCGTCCCGCCGCAGGCCGGCACCGCCCCGCCTGACTCGGACCACGTTAATAAGGGGCCCCTGCTCTACCGGAGGCGTTAACAAGGGGCCCCTCCTTTCATCTGGTGGACGCGGCGTGGGTCCGGCACCGGCCCGGCGGGGAACGCGGGTAGCGTCAGCGGGCATGACGGTCGTGCATCCGATCGCCCGGGCCTGGATCACCACTGGCGGCACCGGCGCGCAGAACTACGACGAGTTCGCCGACGACGCGGAGATCACCGCCATCGTCGAGGCGAACCCGCACAGTGCCCTGGGCATCGAGATGCCCCACCGGGCGCCGGAGAGCCTCGGGAAGTCCTTCCTCGACGCGCTCCCCGATGCGGTGGCCCGCCTCGCCGAGGCCAAGGCGGACGGTAGCTACACCCCGGCCGAGCAGGTCGTGGTGCTCTACCGGATCAGCG
Source organism: Micromonospora yasonensis (assembly GCF_026013475.1). Classification (GTDB taxonomy): domain Bacteria; phylum Actinomycetota; class Actinomycetes; order Mycobacteriales; family Micromonosporaceae; genus Micromonospora; species Micromonospora yasonensis. The sequence goes on from NZ_JAPDPH010000002.1 coordinate 90,581, forward strand.
CGCCGGGCGAGGAGAACGCGTACGGCCTCTTCGCCATGGTCGACACCGACCAGATCTCCACCCGGGCGGACGAGCCCGGCCTGGTGATCCGCAACGAGGACGTCTTCATCGCCAAGGTGCGGGAACGCGTCGCCCTCGCCGAGGCGCTCGGCCACCTGCTCTCGCCCGTACTCCTGCTGCAGACCGGCCGGGGCGACGAACTGCACGCCGCGCTCGCGGCGGCGACCGAGGCGGCCGGCGCGCCCGCCGCGACCGACGTCGACCAGGCCGGGCGGACGCACGCCATCTGGCTGCTCGGCCCCGGCGCGGCGCAGGACGAGCTGACCGCCCTGGCCGGCGGCGGCGAGCTGGTGGTCGCGGACGGCAACCACCGCAGCCTGGCCGCGCAGACCGGCGGCTACCCGCGCTTCCTGTCGGTGATCACCACGCCGGCCTCGGTCGCCATCCAGCCCTACAACCGGCTGGTCAGCGAGCTGACCACCACCCCGGCCGAGCTGCTCGACCGGCTCCGCGCCGCCCGCGCGGAGATCACCCCGATCGACGGCCCGGTCGAGGTCCCGGCGACCGGCGGCGCCGTCCACCTCTACCTCGCCGGCCGGGGGTACGCGGTCACCCTGCCGCCCCTCGGCGGCGGCCGGCTGGAGAACCTGGACCACGCGCTGGTCGAGCGGTTGCTGCTGCGGGACGCGCTCGGCCTCGACCCGGGCGACAAGCGGATCACGTACGTCGGCGGCGACTACCCGGCGAGCTGGCTCACCGGTGAGGTCGACGCCGGCCGGGCCGAGCTCGCGGTGCTGATCGCCCCGGTGACCGTGGACGACTTCGTCGCGGTCAACCTGGCCCGGGAGAAGATGCCCCGCAAGAGCACCTGGTTCACCCCGAAGGCGCGGGCCGGCCTGGTCGTCGCCGAGCTGCCCCAGAAGATCCTGTGACGAATCCGCCTCCGTGCCGCCGCCCGCGCGCCGGCACGGCGGCGGGCCTGTCAGACTGCGCGGTATGCGCGTCTACCTGGGATCCGATCACGCCGGCTTCGAGCTGAAGGGGCACCTGGCCAACCACCTGGCCAAGCAGGGGTACGAGGTGGTCGACGTCGGCCCGCACGCCTTCGACCCGGACGACGACTACCCGGCGTTCTGCCTGCACACCGGCCAGCGGGTGGTCGACGACCCGGGCAGCCTCGGGGTGGTCATCGGCGGCTCCGGCAACGGCGAGCAGATCGCCGCCAACAAGATCGCCGGCGCTCGCGCGGCGCTCGCCTGGAACATCGACACCGCGCAGCTGGCGCGGGAGCACAACGACGCAAACATCGTCGCCGTGGGTGCCCGCCAGCACACCCTGGACGAGGCGACCGCCCTGGTGGAGGCCTTTCTGACCACGCCGTTCTCGGGCAACCCCCGGCACGCCCGGCGGATCAGCCAGGTGGCCGAGTACGAGCAGACGCGTCGCCTCCCCGACCTGCCGGCCTGACCGCGGCCCCCGCGCCGGCCTGCCACCCCGGCGCCCGGTGCCCGGCCGGCCCGCCCGACGACGGCCCGGCGGCGGGCCAGGCGGCGGTCAGCGCCCGGTGCGGGGCAGCTCGTCGCGGGGGATCCAGTTGCGGCGGACGATCACGACGCGGGCCTCGGCCTCGGCCAGGTCCGCGTCGGTCGGCCGGGCCGCGTCCCGGGCCCGCAGCGCGGCGGTCACGCTCACCTGGGACGACCCCGAGCCGACCAGCCCGCGTAGACCGCGCTCGCCCTCGTCGGGGGCGGGGCCCGCGCGGCGGACCCGGACCTCTGACGGCTCCAGCTCGGCGCGTCTGACGCCACGCCGCGACCTGGAGCCGTCGTCCGACGATTCCAGGTCGGCGCGTCTGGTGCCATGCGGCGACCTGGAGTCGTCGTCGTGCACCGCGGACGTGGTCACGCTCGGCCCGTCCACGAAGGGGCCGGCGGGCTCCTGCCGGCTGGCCCGCCCGGCGGCGCCTTCGCCGTCCGGCGCCCCGCCCTGCCCGTGGTGCCGCAGTCGCCGTCGGCGTCGCTCCGCATCACCCATCACCCGACCGTACCGCCCCGGCCGCCGGGCCGGCCCCCGCCGGCCCGTGCGGCCAGGTCAGAAGACCTCCATGGGGGCGGGGGCGCGGTGCCAACCGAAGGCGGTGGCGGTCGCGGCGACCGTGCCGGGAACGAGTTCGCGTACGTGGCCGGCGGTGGCGAGCGCGGCCAGGCCGGCGCCGCCGAGGTAGAGCGCGCCGAGGGCGCGTACGTCGCAGGCGAGCTGGGCCGGGGCGGTGGTGGCGACGCACTCGGCGCCGGCTGCCCCACCGACCAGCCGCCACCGGCCGGTGTTCTCCGGCAGCAGGTCGTCGGTCACCTCGACCACCACGTCGACGTCGGTCGCGTACCGGCGGGCGGCCAGCGCGGCGGGCACGTCGACCACGCGTACCCAGAGCGCGTCGGCGAGCTGGGCGGCCAGCCTGCGTGGCTCGTTCACCAGCCAGAACAGCGGCTCGTCCACGGCCGCCTGGAACGACACTCGCCGGGTCAGGTCGATCGAGAGCAGCAACCGCCACAGCGCCCGGTACGCCTCCGGCGTCGCGGCGACCACCTCGTCGACCCGCACCTCGCCCCGCGGGCCCTGCCGGTCCCAGTCCTCCTTCGTCCGGTACAGCGCGTACCCGTCGACGCCCGCCGCGCCCTCGTGCAGCAGGACCTGCCGCTCGGTCGCCCCGCCGCGCAGGCTCTTGACGTCGGCGAGCACGTACGCCCACCAGCGCTCGTCCCGGCTCGACCAGCCGGGCCGGTCCGCGCGCACCCGGTCGTACAGCCGGGCCAGCTCGGCCCGGTGCGCGACCGGGCGGTCCAGGCGGAGCCTGCCCCCGGCGGCGGCCGGTTCCGGCAGCCGCAACTCGGCGGTCCCGCACTGGACGGCGTAGCGCTGGGCGGCGAGCCCGTAGCCGAAGCGGGGGTAGATCCGGCCCTCGCTGGCCCAGAGCACCGCCACCGGCTCCCGGCCGGCGTCCCGGATCTCCCGGAGTTGCCGCCGCATCAGGGCGGTGAGCAGCCCCCGCCGGCGGTGCGTGGGGAGGACCGAGACCATCGTCACGTGTGCGGCCGGCACGCTCGCGCCGGGCACCTGGAGATCCCGGGTGAACGCGGCGGCGTGCGCCACCCCCACCCCGCCGTCCCGGACCAGCAGGGCGCGCCCGGGCTCGAACACCCCGCGCTCGATCTCCCGCAGTTCGGGGTCGGGTTCCTCATGGAAGGCGAGCGCGAGCAGCGCGGCGATCTCGTCGAAGTCCTCGGCGCGGGGCACGATCAGGTCCGTCATCGGATGTGTGTAGCCCATCACGTCCGGGGTCGGCGACCGATTTGCCGGCTCGCTACCCTCGGAACCATGGCCGGCGTCGGTCAAGGGGGAGGACACGAGATGGCGGACCAGACACAGCCGTGGGCCGAGCAGACCGTGGAGGTGCCGCCCCGGCCCGGTGCCGGGGTGGTGCCGCCGCAGCGGGACGGGTTCCAGCGCGGGGTGGCCCAGGTCGGGCAGCGCCGAACGCCCCGGACCGAGCAGTTCGGCACCGTCGACCCGGCCAACTGGGCGCACGACTCCGCCCCGCGCCGGCCGGTGAGCTGGCACCTGGCGCAGCTGCGCCGGGGCGGCGAGTGGAGCGCCGCCAGCGGGCTCTTCGCCTTCGTCTGCTGGGGCATCTGGGCGATCTCCGGTCGCGGGGACCTGACCGCTCCGCTGCTCACCTTCGTGCTCAGCCTGCTCACCGCGGTCGGCCTCTTCGCGCTCGCCCGCATGCTCGGCCGGATCGTCTGGGAACGGCAACTCGGCCGGGTCCGCCGGACCGCCCGCGGCGCGCACCTGCTGACCGCGGTCTTCCTGGCCGGGGTGGGGGTGGCCTACCTGCAGCAGACCGAGTGGGTGGTGACCGCCTGGAACTGGGTGACCGGCAACTGATCCTCGTGGCCGCGGGCGGGTCGGCGGTCCGCCGCCCGCCCGCGCGCCCGGTCGCGGTACGCCGCGACGCCGGTCGTAACTCCACCAGGACGGGGGTGGCATTACCCCGCCCGGCCCGGATCATCCCTCGCCGGCGGCGCCGGCGGTCTCCGCGACCTCGACGCCGCCCGGCGCTGACTCAGCCGGCGAAGCGGTACAGCACGAACTCCTTCTCCGCGCCGCAGGCGATCACCTCGGTGTTCCACGAACAGGATTCGCTCCGGACGTCCTTGAGCTCGCCCATCTCGACGGGTTCGGCGTCACCGACGGCCATGCCGGCGAGGCTGCGGTCGCCCTCGACGGAACTCGGCGACTCGGCGAAGAGCAGCACGTTGCCGGCGTCCAGCCGGGCGGCGACCCCGTCCCGGTCCCGTAGCACCGCGGTGCCGTCCGGCGCGAAGAGGGTGACCGAGTCGGGGGAGTCCCGCTCGGCGAGCAGGTGCTCGCCGAGCGGGACCAACGTCTCGGCCTTCGGGGCGGGCCAGCTCCGGGCCTTCTTCCCCGCCGTGACGGCCACCACCCTGGTCCCGTCCGCACCCGAGTTCGGCACCTCCAGCAGGCAGGCGCGGTGCTCGCCGCAGGTCACCAGGGACTTCGCCCGGCTGCCGGCGTCGGTTGAGGAGTAGAGCGTGGCGGGCTCGTCCAGGCTGCCCAGGTCGTAGGAGAGCAGCCGGAAGCCCCGGTTGTCCTCGACCACGTAGAGCCGGTCGTCCCGGGCCGCCACCGGGTTGTCGACGTCGGCGACGTTCTTCCGGCTACGCAGGATCTCCCCGCTGTTCATGTCGATGATCCGCACCGACCGGTCCGCGCCCACCTGGACCAGCCGGTCGGCGTCGCCCAGCCAGGGTGCCCGGGGCGCGCCGTCGAGGTCGGCCGAGCCGTCCAGCGCCGCTCCGGTACCGACCGGCAGGACGGTGGTGCGGGCGTCCCCGTACTCGTTGCGCGGGTTGCCCTGGTCCCACTGTTGCCGGCCGTCGCTGAGCCGCACCCCGACCAGCCGGTTGCCCGTCCGGTCGAGCCAGACCGCTGTCCTGGTCGTGAGGTAGACCGAGTCGTCGCCCTGGATGGTGAGCACCCAACGCTGCTCGCCGGAGCCGTCCAGCACCACGAGGTCGCGCGGCGTGCTGCCGCCCGATGCGTCGGCCAACACCGCCACCCCGTCCGGCAGCGCCCGGATTCCGGCCCACCGCTCCGCCGTCGCCCGGGTCGGTTTGCCCCACAATCGATCGCCGGTCGCCGCGTCGCGCGCGATCACCTGGAGCCGGCCGTCGGGCAGCGGGTAGGCCAGGTAGGCACGGTCGGCCAGCACCGCCGTGAACATCTCGCTCGGCCGCTCGTCGCCCGCCACTTCCGTGGCGATCTCCTTGGGATTGTGGAAGTCCAGTGCCGGATGCCGGTCCCGGAGCACCCACCACGCGGTGGTGGCCAGCACGGCGACCACCACCAGGCCGGCGGCCGGCGCGAGCCAGCGGGCCCGCGGGCCGCGTCCCGGCCCGGGTCGCGCCGGCGGGTGCGGGGGAGACCGGCGACCCCCCGAGGGGTACGCCCGGTTGCCCAGCAGGTTGCGCGGCGGGGCTCGGCTGCGGGGCGACCCCGGGGTGTCCCGCCGGCTCGGAATACGCGCCGGGGTACCCGACGGCGTACCCGGGTGCGGCGCCCGGCGAGGTGGGACCGACGGCCCCGGCGTACCCGGGTGCCGGCGAGGTGGGCCCGGCGGCGTCGGCGACCAGGGTGCCGTGCGGGCCGGCGGTGCCCACCGGCAGGGTGCCGTGCGGGCCGGGGGCCGGCGGGGTGCCCACCGGCACGGTGCCGTGCGGGCCAGCCGGTGCGGCGTACGCGGGCGCGGCGCCCTCGGGCAGCGTGCCGTGTGGCCCGGCGGCCGGCTCGGTCGGCCGGCTGTCGGTCGACGCGGCCGGCTCGGTCGGCCGCGTGTCGGTGGGCCCGGCCGGCGCCGGCACGACGGGCCCGGGCCGCCCGCCGCGGCGGGGCAGCGGAAGGTCCGTCAGTGCCCCCTCGGCGACCGGCAGTTCCGGCTGCTCCAGGACGGTCGGGGCGATCCCCAGGTCGGCGTGGAGCAGCCGGGCCACCAGCGGCACCCGGGTCGACCCGCCGACCAGGAAGAGACCGGAGAGCTGCTCGGGGGTCAGCCCCGCGGCGGTGACCACCCGCCGGGTCTCGGCCACCGCCCGGGCCAGCAGCGGCGCGGCGAGCCGTTCCAGGTCCTCCCGGGGCAGCGGGACCGCCGCCTCCACCCCGGGTACGGCCACCGGCGCGACCGTGGCCCGGGAGAGCATCTCCTTCGCGCCGCGTACGTTCTCCCAGAGTTGCTGCCGGTCCCGCCACTCGGCGGTGCTCTCCGGGTTGCTCAGCCGGGCCCACTGCGGGGGGTGCGCCGGGCCGACCAGTTCGCCGAGCCGCCGCAGGAGCGCGGCGTCCAGATCCAGGCCGCCGAGATCGGCGACGCCGCCGGTGGCGACCAGGTGGAATCCCGAGTCGCCCCAGGGGTCGGCGCCCTCGTTACGGAGCACGGCGACGTCCAGGGTGCCGCCGCCGAAGTCGAACACCGCGACGGTGCCGCCCACCGGCACCGGCCGGCGTAGCACCTGGGTGTAATAGCGAGCCGCCGCGACCGGCTCGCGCAGCAGGCGGGTGCCGGGCGCGATCGGGCCGGCCAGGGTGTGCTCGGTCGCGGTCGGCCAGCCGGCCAGGTCCAGCGCGTCGTGCAGCACCTGCCGGCGCGCCAGCCACCTGACCGTCACCGACGCCGGCCGGGTCGCCCTGGCCGACACCGAGGACTGGTACGGCCGGGTGCTCACCCGCGCGCTCGCCGACTGGTCCCCCGGCGAGGTGGCGGCGCTGTCCGCCGCGCTCGGCCGGTTCACCCGCGACCTTGAGGTCGCCCTCGCACACCACGACAACCTGGAGGACGCGCGATGAGCGCACCCACCGCAACGGCCGACGCCGCGCCGATGAGCAAGCGGCAGACGCTGGAAGCACTCAGCGGCCTGCTGCTCGTGCTCTTCGTCGCGATGCTCAGCGGCACGGTGGTCTCGACCGCCCTGCCGAAGATCGTCGGCGCGCTGAACGGCTCGCAGACCCAGTACACCTGGGTGGTCACCGCCACCCTGCTCACCGCCACGGCGACCACCCCGATCTGGGGCAAGCTGGCCGACCTGTTCAACAAGAAGATCCTCATCCAGGCCGCCATCGTGGTCTTCCTGGCCGGCTCGGTGGCCGCCGGGTTCGCGCAGCACACCGGTCAGCTCATCGGCGCCCGCGCCTTCCAGGGCATCGGCGTCGGCGGCCTCCAGGCCCTCGTCCAGGTCGCCATCGCGGCCATGATCCCGCCGCGCGAGCGGGGCCGGTACAACGGCTACCTCGGCGGCGTGATGGCCGTCGCCACGGTCGGCGGCCCGCTGCTCGGCGGCCTCATCGTGGACACCTCCTGGCTCGGCTGGCGCTGGTGCTTCTTCGTCGGCGTGCCGGTCGCCGTGATTGCGCTGATCCTGCTGCAGATCACCCTGCACCTGCCGACCGCGCGTCGGGACAACGTGAAGATCGACTACCTGGGCGCCACGCTGATCGCCGCCGGCGTCAGCCTGCTGCTGATCTGGATCTCCTTCGTCGACGGCTCGTTCGCCTGGCTCTCCTGGCAGACCGTCGCGATGGTCGGCGGCGCGGTGCTGCTGCTCGCCCTGGCCGCCTGGGTCGAGTCCCGGGCCGCCGAGCCGGTGGTCCCGCTGAAGATCGTCCGGGAGCGCACCACCGCCCTGGCCATCCTCGGCAGCCTCGCGGTCGGCATGGCCATGTTCGGCGGGGCCGTCTTCCTCGGCCAGTACTTCCAGATCGGCCGCGGCTACAGCCCGACCGAGGCCGGCCTGCTGACCATCCCGATGATGGCCGGCGTCCTGCTCTCCTCGATCGTCGCCGGGCGGCTGATCACCGCCAGCGGGCGGATCAAGCCGTACATCGTCGCCGGGTCGATCATCCTGGTCGCCGGCTTCGCGTTGCTCGGCACCATCGACCACGAGACCTCGCTGGCCCTGGTCGGCGCGGCCATGTTCGTCGTCGGGGTCGGCGTCGGCATGACCATGCAGAACCTCGTGCTCGCGGTGCAGAACACCGTCGCGCTCAAGGACATCGGCGCGGCCAGCTCCTCGGTGGCGTTCTTCCGGTCGCTCGGCGGCACCATCGGCGTCTCGGTGCTCGGCGCGGTGCTGGCCCGCCGGGTCACCGACCGGATCACCCACGACCTGGCCGCGGCCGGCTTCCCCACCTCCGGGGGCGGCGGCAACAGCACCCTGAACCTGGCCGCCCTGCCCGCCCCGGTGCAGCACATCGTCCAGGCCGCGTACGGCGACGCCACCGGGCACATCTTCCTGATCTCCGCGGCCATCGCGGTGGTCGGCATCATCGCCGCGCTCCTGCTCAAGCCGGTCACCCTGCGCTCCAGCCTCGACCTGCCCGACACCGGCCGGTCGGTGGCCGTGGCGGCCGACGCGGTCGACGGGGCACCGGCCTTCGACGAGGTCACCGTCGACCCGGTGACCCGGGATCCGGCCCGTCGCTGACGCCGGATCGCCCGACCCAGGGCCGTCGCCGTGACCCGGCGGCGGCCCTGGTCCGTGAGCCGCGCGGGCCGGTGCCCGCCGGCCGTGACCGAATCGAGGAATCGTGGACACGACCGAGGCCGCGCCGCGCCGGGCGGCGGCCGCCGGGACGCGGTGGAGCGCGGCGGTCCGCCGCGCCGCCCGGGAGCTGGCGCTGGTCGCCGCCCTGTTCCTCGCATACAAGGCGGGTCGCCTCGCGGTGGCCGGCCGGACGTCGGCCGCGCTGACCAACGGGGAGCGGGTGTGGCAGCTGGAGCGCCTGCTCCACCTGCCCGGCGAAGCCGCCGTCCAGCAGCCGCTGCTCGCCCACGAGCTGCTGGTCCGGCTGGCCAACAGCTACTACGCCTACGTGCACTTCCCGGCGACCGCCAGCTGCCTGGTCTGGCTGTACGTCCGCCATCCGGCCCACTACCTGCGGCTGCGCCGGGCCCTCGCGGCGCTCACCGCGGCGGCGTTGGCCCTGCACGTCCTCGTCCCGCTCGCCCCGCCCCGGATGACCGTGCTGACCGGCCTGGTGGATACCGGACGCCGGTACGGCCCCGCCGTCTACGGGTCACTCGCGACCGACACCCTGAGCAACCAGTACGCCGCGATGCCGTCCCTGCACGTCGGCTGGGCGCTGGCCGTCGCCGTGGCGCTCGTCGCGGTCACCGCCGGGCGGCTGCGGTGGCTCTGGCTGGCGCACCCGATCGTCACCGTGCTGGTGGTGGTCGCCACCGGCAACCACTACTGGATCGACGGCCTGGTCGCCACGGCTCTGCTCGTCCCGATCCTGGCGGTCCTGCCCCGGCCGCCGGCCACCCGCCGACCGGGGCCCGTGCCGACGCCCGCCGGACCCGTCCGGCCCCACCTGGTGGACACCCGGCGGCACGCCGGACGCCGCCGACGGAGCCGGCTGGACTCCGTCGGCGGCGGCCCGCGGTTCAGGCCGCCCGGCCGGGGGTGACGCACACCGTGCGCCCACCTCAATTTATCGATAAGAGTCTTTACTGTTAACAAGGTTTAATTTATGTTCATGGCATCTCCCGCCGCACCCGAAGGAGTTGCCGTCGTGCGTCGAAGAATCACCCTGCCGCTGCTCACCACGGGCGTGGTCGGCGCCACCCTGGCCGTCGCCGCGCCCGCCCAGGCCCACGGGTACGTCTCCTCGCCCCCCAGTCGCCAGGCGCTCTGCGCCCAGCACAAGGTCCCCGACTGCGGCCAGATCCAGTACGAGCCGCAGAGCGTCGAGGGCCCCAAGGGACTGCGCAGCTGTCACGCCGGGATCGCCCAGTTCGCGGTGCTCAACGACGACAGCCGCAACTGGCCGGCCACCTCGGTCGGCGGGTCGGTGACCTTCACCTGGGTCAACACCGCCCGGCACGCCACCGCCAACTGGGAGTACTGGATCGGCGGCACCCGGGTGGCGGTCTTCGACGGCGGTGGCCGCCAGCCCGACGCGACCGTGTCGCACACCGTCAACCTGAGCGGCTTCTCGGGACGGCAGAAGCTGCTGGCCATCTGGAACATCGCCGACACCGCGAACGCCTTCTACTCCTGTGTCGACCTGCAGATCGGGTCCGGCGGCGGGCCGACGCCCAGCCCGTCCCCGAGCCCGACGCCGGCCCCGACGACCCCGTCGCCCGGCCCGAGCCCGACCGGCTCACCCGCGCCGGGCGGCACCTGGACCGCTGGGCAGGCCTACCAGGTCGGCGATCGGGTCACCTACAACGGCGTGACGTACCAGTGCCGGCAGGCGCACACCGCGCTCCCCGGCTGGGAACCGCCGAACACGCCGGCGCTGTGGCTGGCGGTCTGACCGTACGGGGTGCGGCCACGCCGGCGTGCGCCGCACCCCCGGCCCTGTTCCCGCCACCCGATCGGAGGAACGGCATGCGTCGCGTGCTCGTCGCCGCCCTGCTGGCGGTCCTGCTGCCGGTCACCGGCTGCGCCCGTTATCCGGCGCCGCCGCAGGCGACCTCGCCCGGTCCGGCTTCCGACGTCGCGACCAGCATCGACGTGCTCTTCCTGACCATGATGGCGGCGCACGTCGAGCAAACCCTGCAGATCGTCCGGCTCGGGCTCGACCGCACCGCCGACGCCGAGATCCGTACCCTGATCGCCGCCGTCGCGGCGACCGAGACCGACGAACTGGCCACCATGCGCGGCTGGTTACGCGAGGCCGGGCCGTCGGCGCTGGGCGCCGCCGCCCGGCACGACCACTCCGGGCACAGCGACGCGGTCGCCGGGCTGGCCCGCCTGCGCGCCGCCCCGCCCGCCGCGGCGGACGCGGTGCTGCTCGAGGTGTTGAGCGCGCACCAGCGCCAGGCCGCCGACCTGGCCCGGGCGCAGGTGCGCGCCGGCACCAGCGTCCGGGTGCGCGAGCTGGCCGGGCGCATCGAACGGTCCCGGACCGCCGAGGTCGAGCTGATGGGACGGCTCCGGGCCCGGTAGCCGGAGCGTCCCACCGGTCAGTCGGTCACCGACCGGGCGACCAGCAGCGCCCAGCCGAGGCAGCCGAGGGCCGTGGTGTTCAGCACGGCCCGCACCACGTTCCAGCGCACCCAGGTGCTCTCGAACATCGCCCGCAGCCGGGCCGGGTCGGCCGACCCGGCGGCGAGCCGGTCGTTGAGCGGGACGTTCACCGCGACCGTCACGGCGAGCACCAGCCCGTAGAGCACCAGGGCGGCCAGCAGCCAGGGCAGCGGCGCGCGCCGCCCGTCCGGCAGGTGCAGCAGGACGGCCGCCAGGGTGCAGACCAGGGCGCCGCCGAAGCACAGCGCGAACCAGCCGTTCAGGATGGCCTGGTTGATCGACCGCATGGCGGCCACGAAGGCCCGGTCGTCCACCCGGGCCAGGCCCGGCATCACCGCGTACGCGAAGCCGGCGAACAGCCCCGCCATGAGGCCCGTGGTCAGCGTCGCCAGCAGCAGGCTGGCGGCCCGCAGCGCGTTCACCGGGTGCTCTCTCGTGTCGTCATGGGTCCCATCGCACCCGAACGCCGCTGGACGTTCCATGGCCGGGAAGCCGAAAACCATACGTGACCGTCTACGCTCACCCGATGGACGTCCTCGCCGAGGTGCTGCGCGGGTTGCGCGCCCGGGACGCCTTCCTGCTCCGCACCGTGATGGACCCGCCCTGGTCGATCCGGGTGTGCGACGCGGCCCCGTTGAGCGTCACCACGGTGGTCCGGGGCAGCGCCTGGGTGCTGCCCGACGGCGCCACCCCGGTGCCGCTGCACCGCGGGGACGTGGCGGTGCTGCGCGGGCCCGACCCGTACACCGTGGCCGACCGGCCGGAGACGCCACCGCAGGTGGTGATCCACCCCGGCCAGCGGTGCACCACCCTCGGCGGACAGGAGTTGGGCGACTCGATGGCGCTCGGCCTGCGTACCTGGGGCACCCGGCCGGACGCCGCGGCGGTGCTGCTCACCGGCACGTACGCCAGCAGCGGCGCGGTGGGCGGCGGCCTGCTCGCGGCCCTGCCGCCGCTGGTGGTCCTCACCGCCGACGAGGCCGACCTGCCGGTCGTCCCGCTCCTCGCGGCGGAGCTGGATCGGGCGGAGCCCGGGCAGGAGGTCGTCCTCGACCGCCTGCTCGACCTGCTCGTCATCGCCGTGCTGCGCACCTGGTTCGCCGAGCCCGGCGGCCGGCCACCCGGCTGGTACCGGGCGTACGCG
>NZ_JAPDPH010000020.1 GCF_026013475.1 Micromonospora yasonensis
CCCCCGCGCGCGCCAGCCGGCCCTGGAGGTGGCATGGGCAACCGTCGCACGTTCCGACCGTGGTTGTGGAACCTGCTCCTCGCCGCGATCACCGCGATGTTCACGGCCGTGCTGGCGGGCATCGTCGTCGTCGAGGCAGCCCCCGTGGCCAAGGCGGTGTACGCACTGCTCGCCGTCGGCTTCGCGGTGCTGACCGTCCGGGTGCTCGGGCGGCGCGTGGTCGTCGGCCCCGACGGGATCGCGCTGCACGACCTCGGGCGGACACTGCGCATCCCCTGGGACACGATCGCCGACGTGAGCTACCAGCAGGCCGGGGAGCGGTTGGTGTGGCCCACGTGGGCGCCGGTGCTACGGCTGCACCGGCCGCTGCGGGACGGCGGCCCGACGCAGCTCGAACTGGAGCTTGTCCGCTCGGTCCCCTCCCGTACCCAGAGGCGGACGCTCGCCGAGCGGACGGTGACGGCCATCCGGCAGGCCCTGGCCGCCCGCTGACGGCATCCGCGGGTTCGCGGCGGGCGGCTCACGAGCGTTTCCACTGCTGGTTCGCGCCACCGTTGCAGTACCACACGATGACAGGCGTGCCGTTGGCCGTGCCGCCGCCGTTCACGTCGAGGCAGTAGCCGGTCTGCACGTTGTTGATCGTGCCGTTGCTGTTGACGTTCCACTGCTGGTTCGCGTTGCCGTTGCAGTCCCAGACCTGCACCTGCGTGCCGGCGGTGGTGCTGGCGCCGGTGACGTCGAGGCACAGCTTCCCGTACACCACCAGGGTCTTCGACGGAGTCTGCAGCCACAACTGGTTGGCGCTGCTCTTGCAGTCGTAGATGAACAGCTTCGTGCCCCAGGTGGTCGAGGAGTTGGGCACGTCGAGGCACCGGTTGGAGGCGACGCCGCGGATCGGGGCGTTGAAGGTTCCGCCGCCGCCCCACGACCACTGCAGCCGGCTGACTCCGGAGGCGTTGTTGTTGATGAGGGTGTAATTGGGGCCGAGCCTCGTCATGCTGTAGCCGTCGTTGGCGCGCAGACCCGGCCAGTAGACCGAGCCCATGCCCAGCAGGCGAAGGTTGTCGCTGACGGCCTGGATGTAGGCGATGTAGGCGTTGCCGTTGATCGGGCCGTTGTAGTTCAGCCCGGTCGTCATCGGCGCACCCCACTCGTCCAGGACGGTACGGGAAGCGCACGAACCGATCCTGTTCCGGAAGTCGCTGGCCCACGACCAGTAGCTGGTCTCGGTCGGGTTCCAGAACCCGTAGAAGTGCAGCGAAAGGAAGGTCCCGGCCAACCGGCTGTCGGCGCACACGCTGGTGACGTCGTCGTTGTACCCGGTGCCGCTGACGAAGATCCGGCTCTTCGGCACCGACGGGTACCTGCCGATCCACTGGGCGGCGACGTCCGCCCAGGCGGTCTTGCTGTACCCGTGGGGCTCGTTCATCGGCTCGAAGTAGACCAGGCTGTTGCCGGCGTACTTGTTGACGACCGTGGTCCACATGTTCCAGAAGGCGGTGGTGTTGTCGATCAGCCCGTCCTTGTGGGCGGAACCCTCCCAGTAGCTGAGGATGACCTTGAAGCCCTTGGCGACTGCGGCATCGATGGCGCCGGTGTACGGATCCCAGCGGGACCCGTTGACGGTGTACGGGTTGACCGGCAGCCGCACGGTGTTCGCGCCGAGGTTGGTCTCGAACGCGCCGATGATCGAGGTGGCCTTGGTGTACGTGGTGGCATAGTCGTCCGTCGCCGACACTCCCGAGAGGACGATCGGGTCCTCGGCGTAGTTGTCCCTGGGGTCGGCCCAGTTGACCCCCTTGAACTGATTCGTGCCGGCATACGCCGGGCTGCTGACCGCAGCCACCTCGACGACGACCATCGTGGCGAGCAGGGCGACGAGCGTGGCGAGCGTGGCCCCCCGTCGGGCAGCGGGGCGGAGACCTTGCCAGGAAACGCGTTTACGCAACATGAACTGCCCTTCCGCAGGCAACGGGTGGCTGCGCGACAGCGCCGCCCGGAGCGGCGCTGTCCTGCCGACGCCGGGGGTTGCTGGCCGCAAATCGACGGCAGCCTATGGGTCTGTTGCCCCTCCGTCAACCGGCGAAACCGGCAGCCCGCCTTTCAGCCGGCGGTGAGCATACGAGCGATCTCATCGGCCGGGCACGGCCGGCCGAACAGCCAGCCCTGCCCGGTGTCGCAGTCCAGCGCGCGTAGTCGGTCGGCCTGGACGGGGTCCTCGACCCCTTCGGCGATCACCCCGAGCCCCAGCTCGTGGGCGAGCGAGATGATCGCCGAAATGATCCGGTAGTGGGCGGGGTCCACGGACGCGCCCGCGCGTAACGGATGCAGAAACTGTCCGGCGAGCTTGAGCTGGTGCGCCGGGAGCCGCGTGAGGTGGGCCAGGTTGGAGTAACCCGTGCCGAAATCGTCGATGGCTACCTGTACGCCACCGTCGGCGAGCACCCGCAGCGCGTCGAGTGGACCGCTGGCATCGCCGAGAACAGCGCTTTCGGTCAGTTCGAGTTGCAGCAACTCCGGCGGTAGGTCCTCGGCCTTGAGGACGGTGAAGACGTCGTCGGCCAACGTGGGTTCGTGCAACTGGCTGACCGCGATGTTGACGCTGACATAGATCGGCTGGTCGGGAAAGGCCTCCCGCCAGTGCCGCGCCTGTTTGCAGGAGTCGGCCAGGACCCAGCGGCCCAACGCGGCGATCATCCCGGTCTCCTCGGCGACCGGGATGAACTTGTCGGGCAGCAGCAGCCCCAGTTCCGGATGCCGCCAGCGGACCAAGGCCTCGACCCCGCGCATGCGGCCATCGCCGAGTGACACCAGCGGCTGGTACTGCACGTAGAACTCGTTCCGCAGCAGCGCCTGTGGCAGATCGGTGGCGAGGATGTGCAGGGTGACCTGGCGGGCGCTACGTTGCGGGTCGTGGCGTTCCCACCGCCCCTTACCCTCGGCCTTCGCCCGGTAGAGCGTGATGTCGGCAGCCCGCATGAGCTGTTGGGGATCGGTGCCGCCCGACCTCGTGTCGACCACCCCGATACTGGCCGACACCGTGAACTGCTTGCCACCGATGTCGAACGGCCGAGCGAGGGCCGAGAGCACCGCCTCGGCGGGCTCGGGTGGCGCGGACTCGCCGGATTGGCTGGTGAGTATGACGAACTCGTCGCCGCCGAGCCGGGCGACCAGCCGGCCGGCGCCGGCGACCGTCTCGTTCAGCCGTCGCGCAACCGCGACGAGCAACTCGTCGCCCACCGCGTGCCCGAGGCTGTCGTTGACCGCTTTGAACCCATCGAGGTCCAGGTAGCACAGGCCCACCGGTCCTCCGTCGACGAGGAGTTCGGTGAGCCGCTCGAAGAACAGCGTACGGTTCGGTAGCCCGGTCAGGGCGTCATGCCGCGCCTCGTGCCACAGCCGCTCGGCCAACCGGCGGCGTTCGGTGATGTCCACCGCGACCCCGATCGCGAACTGTGGCTTGCCGTCCTGGTCGCGCACCATCGACATCGACAGGTCCAGGCAGACTTCCCGCCCGTTGGCCAGGGTCCGGATGGTCTCGGTACGGAAGTGGTCACGGGTGCCGCTGATCAGCTCCATGAACTTGGCGAGGGTCTGCGGGGTACCGCCCGGCTGGACGAGTTCCGCCACGGTCCTGCCGAGCATGCCCGTGATGGGCAAGTCGAGCATCCGGGCCATGGTCGGGTTCACATCGATGACCCGGCCCTGCGGATCCACCAGTCCGATGCCGACCGCCGCCTCGGCGAACACCGCCCGGAACCGCGCCTCGGTCATGTGTCGCCGTTCCTCGGCGGTGCGTACGGCGGTCAGCGCCGCGCGTTGCATCTGTTCCTGCTCGGCGAGCGTGCGTGCCTGCAGCGCCAACGTGAAACCCTCAGCCACCGCACCGCAGACTGCGGCCAGCCGGGCCTGAAGCGCCGCCGGCCGCAGTTCTCCGGCCAACTCCGACGCCACATCATCGGCAAACCCGGAGCCGAGTACGGCCAGCGTGCGCCGCAGCGCCGCAGCGGAACGGAAGTTCACCTCGACGAGGGCCGTCCCGATCGCCTTGGCCGGCTCCGGGCTGAACGGCGTGGCCCGTACGGTGTCGAGCAGGTCACCGGCATGGCGAAGCAGATACGCCTCGGCCTCGGCTGCGGTCATCGACACGTGGCTGGTACGGCGCAGGGCCCGTGCCCAGCGTCGGGCGAACCGCGCGACGCCGGGCACGGCGTCCGGGAGCTGCTCGGACGGCGCTCGTGTGGTCACCAGGTCGGCTCAATCCCTGCGTCCGACGCCGGCCAGTCCCAGCGATCGCCCCTGTTCCTCGTGCAGGTCATCCGGTGTCTCCGGCCGCCACGCCGGCAACTCCACCACGCCTGGCTCCACCACCGTCAACCCGGTGAAGAACGCGGTGATCTCGGGCCGGGACCGGAAAATGATCGGTACCCGGCTGCGCTCCGCGGCGTGCGTGGCGAGCTGGGCCGCATCGTCGGGGCGCAGCGTGCTGGTCAGGTGGGAGATCGCGAGGTAACTGCCCGGTGCTATCGCGTCCCGCAGGCTGGCCACCGCGCCACCCGGATCGTCCGCGTCGGTCAGCAGGTGGAGTACGGCGACCAGGAGGACCCCGACCGGCTGATCCAGATCGATCAGCGCACGCAGCCGGTTGTCGGCCAGGATCCGATCGGCTGCCCGCAGGTCACCCTCGATGACGGTGGTGTGCGGGTCGTCCCCGAGGATGGCACGGGACTGGCTGACCGCGACCGGGTCGATGTCGACGTACACCACCCGGCTGTCCGGCGCGACCGCCTGGGCGAGCTCGTGGGTGCTGCCCACGGTCGGGATACCGGAACCGATGTCGATGAACTGGCGGATCCCGGCCGCCGCGAGATGCCGTACCGCCCGACGGAGGAACGCACGGTTGCTCAACGCGACCAGCGGCAGGTCCGGCACCATGGCCACCGCCTGGGCGGCGGCCCGCCGATCCACTTCGAAGTTGTGCGAACCGCCGAGTAGCGCGTCGTACATCCGGGCCGGACTCGCCGTGTCCATGTCGACGTCGCCAGGGGCCCAAGCCGGTCGATGCATGACTCACCTCATCCCGCGCAGACCGTCACCGGTCCGCGTACGGCTTTGAGCATACGAAGCCCGTCATCGATCTGGACACCCGGGGACCGACCCGGAAATCGCGGACGAACGCCCGGCATCCTCTGGGCGAATCAGCAGTCAAGGTTCACGTCGACGGCGCCGCCCGAGCACCGCTGCCGGCGCAAAGACGGCGGGCGGGAC
This sequence comes from Micromonospora yasonensis, assembly GCF_026013475.1. Classification (GTDB taxonomy): domain Bacteria; phylum Actinomycetota; class Actinomycetes; order Mycobacteriales; family Micromonosporaceae; genus Micromonospora; species Micromonospora yasonensis. Next base: position 5,269 of record NZ_JAPDPH010000020.1, read on the forward strand.
GGCTTCCCATCCCGCCCGCGGCGTGAACGGCCCGCACGGGCCAGCGACAGACAAATCAGCTCGTGAGCTTCTCGTCCTCGGGGGCCACCACGATCACCCGGCGACGCCGGGCAACCAGGAACATCGCGCCCCCGACCACCAGCACGGCAAGGCCGGTTCCGCCGACCAGCCCGGCCTGTGGCCCGGTAATCGGCAGTTCGCCCCCACCGCCACCGCCACCGCCGGCGCCTCCGTCTGCGCCGCCGCCGTTCGCGGCCACCACGACGGCGAACCCGTCCTGGTTGTCACTGTCGTCCACGTCGGCTGCGGGTACGGCGACGGCGTTCGCCGGCAGTTCGGTGCGCGCCAGGCCGGACCGGGCATCCGTTCGCTCGTCGGTCAGGCCCTCGACCTGCACGGTGCCGCCGGTCAAGGTAACGGGCGCCTCGGTGGAGGCCGCGACCGTCACCAGATTGTGCAACTCGACAGCGGCGTAGACGTTGTCGTTCGGGTCGGTGTCCTGGTCGGCCGGCACGAGCGCGAGCGTGCTGTAGGTGCAGACCGCCGAGCGCTGGTCGTCGCCGACGACGCACTCCGCCGGCGGTCGGGTGAAGATCGCACCGTCGGGCAGGCGCAGCGTGGCCTTCACGCCGCTGACCGCCTTCCTGCCCTGGTTGACGACGCGGTACCGCACCGCACCCGTCTCACCCGGTTTCAACGTCCCGCTGGGTTCGAGCCTGCCGTCGGCCTCGACCCGCACCGACTGCTTCACGTCCGGCGCTACCACCGACAGGTCGGCTTCGGGGTCGTCGACCACCTTCAGGGTGAACCATTTGCTGACAGTGACCGGCTTTACGCCCTTGCTCCCGGTCATGTAAGCCGCGATCTGGAACCTGCCTTCGTAAGGTTCCTTGGTTTCGCGGATGTGGATATCGATGGGATAATCCGCGGTCCCACCGGGTGCCGGCAGTAGCTCCGGAACCACGTCCGACTCGACGCGGCAGTACCAGCCATAGGTGTCACCGTCGCACTCGCCCGAGCCACCCCCCTCCGGCCACACGAGTTCGGCTTTTTCCCATTCCATCTCCAAGGGGCGGACATAGAAGAGAACTTCCCTCGGGGTCTCGTCACTCAGGTTGGTGAACCTGAGGTGGACTCTCTTCTTCGTGGTCCCCAGCGGAATCGTTGTGCCGGGCAGATCGAATGTGAACTGCGCATCCGTATCCGCCGCCGAGGCGGCGCCGGTGGGAGCGACCAACCCGGCAAGGAGGAGCAGCACGGCGGCGACGGCGGCGAGTGTTCGCGACAGCCACCGACAACCAAAGGCCATAGCAGAACCCTTCAGGTAAAGCGAACAGCGTAACCGAGAACACTATCCGCAATAGACCCGCGTCGGTATCCGCCGCTCACTTAGCGGCGGCGATTCGACCACCGTCGAGTGTGACCGTTGTCGGTGGTACGCCCAGGGCTGGCCACTCCACCGTGAGCTGCAGCGAGTGCGCGGGTGGTCGCGGCCACAGCCACGCCCGGTGGTCGGCGACCACGTGGTCGCTCATGACAGTGGCGCCAAGCCAGTAGCCCACGAGCGTCGGCCCGTCGGGTCGCTGGCTGTCGGCAGCCCTGGCCTTCGCCGACATTACCGGTGGCTGGCCCGGCCAAGCGACGCTCAGCCGCAGCGCATCGGGATGGAGTGGGCGGCGAACGGAGTGCCCGGGGAACGCGAACCCGTGCCGTGCCACATCGCTGAGCCTCTGCCAGCCGGGCAGGTCCAGATCTGACCGCCGCGCATGGACATTGAGGTGAACCCCCACCAAGAATCCCCTGAAGACACTGCCTAAAACGGAGTTGCGTCGGTTAGCAGGGCGACGATCGCCCGTGCCACCTCAGCCGGGTTGGTGCGGCCGCAATCGTCCCACTCGACCCTGCGCCCGCCAGTGAGTAGTGAGTAGTGGAAGCCATCGGCGCACGACCCTGGGTAGAAGGCCGAGCCGAACGACGGGTCACCGAGCAGCAGGTGCAGGCGCTTCAACTGCGCGACGCTCAGCCGGCCGGTCTTCACCGCCCCGGCATCCTGACCCCGGGAAGCGCTGAAGCGCCAGCGCCCATCGCTCTCCACGACGATCTTCTGCGTCACTCCTGCCAGGCCGCCGGAGCGCTGCACGGTCACCCGGGCCGCGACCGCGCTCGCCGACGGCTTGGCGGCGGGTGGCTCGCTGGGCGACGGAGCTGTCGGTGTAAGAGCCGCGATCGGGGTTGCCGTGGACACCGGTGACGACGGCGTGGGCACGGTCGGAGAGGTGCTTGGCCCCCGACGAGGCGGCTCGGTCCTGGCTGTATGCGCGCAGCCGCACACTGGGAGCGCTAAGCCCAGAGCGGTGGCAATGAGAAGCACGCAACGCCATCGACGTATGGGCATGCCGCTCATGATATGGGCAGGCCGGCATCTGGATGGCGGCGGCGGGCGCAGCGGCGGCGGCGGCCTGAGATGCTCGGGCCTTTTCGCAACGGTGCCCATCCGCCGCGCCGGCAGCTCCGACGAGTGAAAGCTCGCACCATCGGGGGCTCAACTTGGTGTTGGCCCGGCGCGGATCGTCACAATCAGTCGCGGATAGGCCGTGATCAGGCTTCTGCCCGCGCGCGACGGTGTCGAGGCCCATTGGCGGCTCGTGGGCCGTACCGGTGCTGGCGCCGATGTCCTGGCCACGGGGCCGGTCGAATCCCCCGACGAAGGCCGCCGTGGCCGCGCGACATCCTGGCAAGGCGCTGTCGCACGGCTGCGCGACAGCGCCGGAAGGTTACGCACCGATCACACGAGCGACAACCACTTCCGGTGGACGCTCCTCGGGCCGGACGAGATGATCAGTGCCCAGTCCCCCGCTGTCTACCGCGACCCTGCGAGTTGCCGCGAGGCCTTCACCATCGCGCGACGGGCCGCGCGCACCGCGCTAGGCGGCGCTCAGGGCGCATCCGGGCGGGCGGCGAGGCCCTGACGAAAGAACAACCATGGACCTGCACGCGCCGCATCGTGGCCTGTCGGCCTGGACGGCAACGACTCCTGTCCTGAGTCTTGCCGCCCTGATGGGGCGGGGATTCCCTCGCACTGGGAGTCACTCGGTCGCTGGCTGGTCGGAGTCCGTGACGTCGGAGGCGTGCGCGGCCCAGCCGAGCCACCAGTCGTGTTCGTTCGGTTCGCCTGCGGCGTATGCGAAGGCCCGTAGCGCATCGGTGACCACGGGTTGCCAGAGTTCGGCGGTGGCGGCGACGAGTCGGGTCAGTTCGTCGCGGCGGCGCGTTATCACCTGTTCGACGATGTCGTGGCCGGTGCGGGTGAGCCGGAGGCGCACGACTCGGCGGTCGTTGGATGAGCGGGTCCGCCGTACCAGGCCTTTACGGACCAGTCGGTCACACATGCGGGTGCAGGTCGAGGGGTTGACCTTCAGTTCCGCGGCGATGTCGATGCTGCGTTGGGGCCCGGCGACCGCCAACACGGCGAGCGCGCGGAACTGCGGCAGGGTGACGTCCGCGTCGAGGTCGGCGAGGGACCGGGCGGTCAATCCGACGAAGGCACGGCTGGCAAGCATCAGCGCCTGCACCGCGTCCTCACCGGGCGCGACGGACGGTTGCATAGGGCCATCATTGCACTTGGCGGACTTCAGGATCCCTCAGCACTCAGCTGACGCGGTACGCCGCCGCGGCAACCGGTGGCTCGACCGGCCTCGATGACCCTGCGAGTTCCTGCCCGCCAACGCAAGATCCGCCGGGACGAGGAACGAAACACCGGGTTGTGTCCGCGCCCGACGGCCGCGATGTTGCCATCGTCGGTTTCGACGACACGCCGACCGCAGCCGTGATGACTCCTCCCCTGACCACCCTGCGTCAGCCGCTCGAGGAGTGCGCCCGCGTCGCGGTCCGGCTGCTCCTCGACCAGCGGGCGCGATCCCATTCCGCAGCTACCCTGCACACGTGACGACTGAGGAAGCGCACAGCCACCCATCGCCGCCCATCCCCCGGGTCCGCCGCGGACCGAGACGGATCGGGTGGTCGGTGCTCGCACTGTTCCTCGCCGCGTTCGCGATCTTCGAGAGCGTCAAGTACGGCCTGGCGACAACCGCCGCTGCACTGGCCTTCTTCGCACTGCCCGACCTGGTGCGGCTCGCCGGCCTTCGTGCGCCGGGGCTGCTCTATCACGCCGTACACCGCGTGTGGATTCCGCTCGTGGTGCTGGTGGCCTACACCTTCGGGCCGATCGTGTGGCCGCCGCTCTTCACCGCCGCTCTCGGTTGGCTCACCCGCATCGCCGCCGACCGGGTGTTCCCTCGTACGTCACGGGTGTGACCCGGCTAGTGCGGCGAGCGCCACGCTGAGACCGCCGACGGCGGTGGCGAGCGCGACCGCCGCCAGCCAGGGGCCGGGCGGACGGGCCGAGTTCAGCACGGCCGGGGCGGCAGCGGGCGGAAGGCGTCGTCGCAGCGCCGCTGCGGCGACGATGACGACCGCCGTTGCGTTGACGACAGCGGCCAGAAAGATCCATCCGCCGAGGTGTGGCAGGAGGAAACGGCCGGCCCCAGCCGCCGCGACGACGAAGGCGGCCGCGGTACGTCGCCACGCCAGCACCGTCCGTTCCACCTGCAATCCGGGATCAGCTGACGAGACCTGCCCCGGGGAGGGGCCTGAGGACGGCGGTGAGCCGCGGTCGATCACAGGATGAGTCCCAGGAGTACCAGGATGCCGACGAGCATGAGACCCCCACCGAGCGGCACGGCCATCAGCGGTGGCGGGAGGCCTCTTCCCCGTCTCAGGGCAAGCTCGGTACGGACCCAACCGAACCAGGCCTGGGCCGGGGCGGCGGCACCCAGCAGGATCAGCACGATCGCCGCCGCTCGACGCAATCCGGGCACGATCGGCAGGTTCACCGCCTCCAACGCCACGCCTGCGGCGAAGAGCGCCAGGGAGGTACGGATCCACGCCAGGAACGTGCGCTCGTTGGCGAGGCTGAACCGCGGATCCGGGTCGCTGCCCTGGCTGAAGACGCGGCGAGGCCACCGCGTCGACGCGCCCGGAGACGTCGGCCCGTCCGGGTGCGGGGCTGAGGAACCACGTTTCACCACGCCGTCAGCCCCTTGCCGATCGCGATGACGCTTCCGGCGAGGGCGAGCGCCAGCACCCAACGCCGGGCAGCGGTCTCCGGCAGCCACCGTTGCAGGCACTGCCCGCCACCGATCCCTGCCAGCATCGCCGCCCCGCAGGCCAGCAGCAGTCTCCACGACAGGACCGGGGGGCCCTTCGCCGCGAGCGACAGCACGTTCGTCACCAGGCCGACGAGCTGCACGGTCGGGACGAAGCTTCGGTGCTCCCAGTCGGTACTGGCGGCGTAGACCGCGAGCGGCGGTCCGCCCGTCCCCGCCGTCGTGTTGAAGAAGCCTGACGCGAACCCGGAGGCCACCGCCCCACCCTGCTGGCTGAGGAACGGCATGCTCTGGCCCACCGCCACCCAGGTCACTGATCCCGCCGTGATCAGGCCAATGCCGACGAGCAGGACCGGGCCCGGCAACTGCCGGACCACCCAGACTCCCAGGGGCAGGGCCAGGATCACTCCGGCGATCATCTGGACGGCGACGCGGCGGCGCAGCGCCCGGGCGGTCATGGACAGCACGATGAGGTTGATCATCGCGGAGAGCAGGTTGGCCAGGGTCACGCCCGAGAAAGGGCCGAGGATCACGACCAGGAACGGGGCGGCCACCAGGGCGAAGCCCAGGCCGGTTGCTCTCTGCATGGTGGCGCCGAGCGCCACCGCGCTGACCGCGAGCGCGTCGCCGACGGGCGCCATCTCAGTTCGACACGGCGTCGTCGACCACGTCGGCGAGGCGTCGCAGCCGGTCGACCGAGATCGTGCGCAGGTCATCGGCCATGGTCGGGCTGCCGACCACCGAGGCCCAGACCGCGCGGCCGGCGAGGAAGCCCGAGGCTCCGGCCCGGCAGGCGAGTCGCACGGCTTCGGGGAAGACCTCCGCGGGTACGCCGGAGGACAGCACCACCCACGGGCTGGCGATGACTGACGACAGCGAGGCGCACCCGGCGGTGATCTCGTCCGGCGTGCCCTTGCCGTGGGTCGGCACCTCCGACTTGTAGAGGTCGGCGCCGAGGGCACCCAGCTCGCGGGCTGCCGCGTGGATTCCCGCTTCGTGGTCGTACGCGCCGCCGTCGCGCGGGCCACGGGAGACCGGTTCGATGATGCTGATCAGCCCGGCCTCGCGGCAGCGGGCGACGAAGTCGGTGACCATGGCGATCCGCGGCTCCGGCGACTCGTCCGGCCGGTAGAGCACGAGCAGCTTGAGGGCCTTTGCGCCCTGCTTACGTACGGTCGCGGGGTCGACCTCGGGGTCGATCGCGACGTCTGCGACGAACTCGGTGGCGCTCGGGGTGAACGCGTCAGCCGCGGCGATCAGCGCGCAGGACGGGTCGACGGCGTTGTCCGCGATCACGGCGTCCCAGCCGAACTGCTTGTCTACGAGGATCGCTGACGCGTACGGGCTGAGGGCCCGTGCGGCGTCCACCTTGAAGGCGGTCAGCTGCGCGTCGGTCACCGGCTCCGGCTGGCGTGCGGCGAACATGGCCCGCAGCGCCTCGCGCTGGTCGACGGCGAGCATGGCGTAGCCGCCCGAGGGGCGGGCGAGGATCGAGGGGTCGACGGTCACTGTTCCTCCAGCGAGGGAGCGGCCGAGGCGTCGTCGAGGTCGGCGACGTCGAGGCACTGAGATCAAAGGATGTTCGAAAAATAACATCCGTTGGTGCCGGAAGAACAGGGGCTAGACTACCGACGTGTCAGTGGAAGCCATGCGCTATGACGGCGCCCCGCAGCGGCGGACGCACATCATGGCCGCGTTGCGCCGGGCCGGCTTCCTCTCGGTCGCCGACATCAGCGCCCAGCTCGGCGTCTCTCAGATGACGATCCGCCGTGACCTGCGGCGACTCGCCGAAAGTGGCGAGGTCCAGCTGGTCCATGGTGGCGTCAGTCTGCCTCCGGGCGGCGTCGGGGCCCCCGGGTACGCGTCCCGCGCGCTCAGCCAGGCCGGCGCCAAGCGGGCGATCGGTGCCGCCTCGGTCCGCCTGGTCCAGCCCGGCGACACGATCGGCATCGACAGCGGCACGACCGCCGCCGAGGTGGCGCACGCGCTGCCCGAGGATTTCGACGGGTGCGTGATCACCCACTCCGTCCCCGTGCTGGCCCACATGCTGTCCCGGCCCAGGTCAAGGGTCATCGGGATCGGCGGCGAACTGCTGCACGACAACCAGGCGATGGTGGGCTTCGCCGCGCTGGATCTCGTCCGGCGGATGCGGGTGCGCCTGCTGTTCCTCGGCGCCAGCGCAGTCGACGAGCGGGGTGCGTACGTGCGCTCGGAGGTCGAGCTGAGCGCCAAGCACGCCCTCATGGATATCGCGGACGAGGTCGTGCTGCTCGCCGACGGGAGCAAGCTGACGGCCAGCGCCCCGGTTCAGGTGTGCGGCTTCGACCGCATCGACACCCTGGTCGTGGACGGTCCGCTGCCCGCCGCGGTAGCCGCGGCCGCACGCCGCACCGGCACCCGCGTCCTGACCGCCTGAGCCCGGGGAACCGCGCCCGAAGACAGGCGGCACGAAGTGCCTCGGTGAGGCATCAGCACCTTTCGCCGGATACCAACTCGCCGCCTTTTCTTTGTTTTGTGCTCTTGACGTCTCGGTGACATGCGTTCAACACTGCATGCAGATAGCGTCGACGTGAGAGAAGGCACATGGACCTCAAGGCCGCACCCTCAGCCACGGAGACCCGCGTGGTCACGTTGCCTGATGCCGCGGTGGTGGACGTGCGCTGTCGGGTCTTCCGGGCGCGCCCCACCGAGCCGATCGCCATGTCGTTCGCGCCGCTGAACCACCGCGTGATGGTCCTGATCGAGGTCGAGCTGGCCGACGGTTCGGTCGGGGTCGGCGAGAGCTGGGCGAACTACCCGTCCTGGGCGTGGCGCGAGCGGATCGTCACGATTCACGACGGCGTCGCGCCGCTCATGAAGGGCCGCGGCTTTCCCGACCCGGCCACCGCTCAGCGCGCGCTGCTCGCGCAACTGGCGCCGCTGGGCCGCCAGTGGGGTGCGCCCGGCCCGGTTCACCAGGCGATCAGCGGCGTCGACATGGCGCTGTGGGACCTCGCCGCCCGGCACGCCGGCACCAGCCTGGCCCGGCTGCTCAGCGCCAGCCCCCGCACGGAGCTGCCGGTGTACGGCTCCAGCCTCGGACCCACCGAGGTCGCCGAGGTCGCCCATCGCTGCGCCGCGCTCGGGCTCACCGCCGTCAAGGTCAAGGTCGGCTTCGGTGCGGACACCGACCTCACCAACGTCGGGACCGCCCGGCGGATCCTCGGCGACCAGGTGCAGATCTTCGCCGACGCCAACCAGGCGTGGCGGCTGACCGATGCGCTGGAGATGGTCCGCGCGCTGGCCGATCTCGGCGTCGCGTGGGTCGAGGAGCCGCTGGCCGGCGACCGTCCCTCGGAGCTGGCCGAGCTGAGCCGCCGCACCGGGATGCCGCTGGCGACCGGGGAGAACCTCTACGGCGCCGCGGCGTTCACGCCGTACCTGGAGGCCGTCGAGATCCTGCAGCCCGACCTCGGCAAGGTCGGCGGCGTCACCGAGTACCTGGACGTGTTGTCGGCCGCGGCGGCGGCCGGGCGGACGGTCAACCCGCACCTCTACAACGGCGCGGTCGCCACCGCCGCGACCGTCCAGGCCGGCGCGATCTCGTCGGCGACCCGGCTCATCGAGTGGGACATCCGCTCCAACCCCCTGCGGCGGGCCGCCGACGGCCTGCTCACCGCCCACGGCACGGTCCGCGTGCCGGACGGGCCCGGATTCGGCATCGATCTCGACCAGGACCAGCTCGACGCGTACGAGGAGCAGCTACCGTGACCGACCCCATCGTCAACGACATCCTCTCGGCCGCCACTGCCGTGCGCGTGACCGGCCGGACGGCGGGCGGACCGCGGCTCGCGGTGCTCGACCCGGCCACCGGCGAGCCGTTCACCGAGGTCAGCACGGGTAACGGTGCTGACGCGGCGGCGGCACTCGGTCTCGCGCAGCAGGCCCTGCCGGGGTGGGCGGGTACGCCCCGGGCTGCCCGGTCGGCGGCACTGCGGGCCATCGCCGCGGACGTCGAGGCGCTCGCCGCCGAGCCGGAGTGGCCCGCGCTGATCACCCGGGAGAGCGGCAAGCGGCTCGCCGAGTCGGTCGCCGAGCTGGGGCTGACCGTCGCCTACTTCCGGATCATGGCCGACCTGCTGGACCGGCAGGAGACCGAGCAGCTGTCCGTCGTACCCGGGATCACGCACCGGGTGACCACGCGGCCCGTCGGTGTCGCCGCCGTCCTGACTCCCTGGAACTTCCCGGTCTCCATCCCGGCTCGCAAGATCGCGCCGGCGCTGGCGGCCGGCTGCCCGGTGCTGTTCAAGCCCTCCGAACTGACGCCGCTGTCGTCGATGGTGCTGGCCGCCGTTGTCGACCGGCACGTGCCCGCGGGGGTCCTGTCGACCGTGCTCGGCACACCCGCCGAGGTCGTCGACCCGTGGCTCGCCGACAGGAGCGTCGGCGTCGTGTCCTTCACCGGGTCGACCCGGGTGGGGCGGCTGGTCGCCGCGGCCACGGCGCCGCGCTTCGTGCGTACGGTGATGGAGCTCGGCGGTTGCGCGCCCTTCCTCGTGCTGCCGGATGCGGATCCGCAGGCAGCCGCGCAGACGCTGCTGGTGGCGAAGTACCGCAACAACGGCCAGTCCTGCATCGCCGCGAACCAGATCCTCGTGGCCCGCGAGGTGGCGGCCGAGTTCACCGAGGCGTTCGTCGCGGCGACCGAGAAGCTGGTCGTCGGCCTCCCCACCGATCCGGCCACCGACCTCGGTCCCCTCGCTCCGGCCTCGGACCCGGCCCGGATGGCCTCGCTCGTCGAGGAGGCGGTGAGCAAGGGCGCGAGGCAGGTCACGAGCGGCGCCGTTCCGGAGAAGGGCCACTTCGCCCCGGCGACCGTGCTGCTGGACGCGCCCGCCGACAGCCGGGTGATGACCGACGAGATCTTCGGGCCGATCGCGCCGATCCACGTCTACGACGACCTCGACGACGCGCTGGCGCTGCATCACGCCACCGGGTACGGCCTGGCCGGCTACGTCTGCGGCGCGGACCTCGACCGTGCCCACGCGGTCGCCGACCGCCTCTCCGCCGGGATCGTCGGCATCAACACCGGGACCCCGAACACGCCGTGGATCCCCTTCGGCGGCGTACGGGACTCGGGGCTCGGGTACGAGGGCGGCCGCCCCGGCCTGGAGGCCTTCCAGACCTTCCTGTCCGTCGGCTCGAAGGCGCAGGTGTGACGATGCGCCTGCTCATCGGACAGACCGGCGCACCGACCAGCGTCGTCAACGCCAGCCTCCGCGGCTTCCTCGAGGCGGCGGCGGACCACGACGTGCTGGCGCTGCGGGGCGGCCCGGACGGCCTGGTCGAGGGCCGGCTCACCCCGGTCACCGCCGCCGACGTACCGGCCGCCGTGACCCGGCACGGCGGATCCTGGCTCGGCGCCGGGCGGCGGGCGGTCACCGAAACGGACCTCGACACCGCACTCGACGTCCTGACCGCCAACGGTGTCGAAGGCGTGGCGCTGATCGGCGGCAACGGGACGATGGCGCTGCTGCACGCCCTCGCGAACCGGGCCGCCGCGACCGGGCGCGAGCTGAGCGTCGTCGGAATCCCGAAGACCGTGGACAACGACCTGGTCGGTATCGACCACTGTCCCGGATACGGCTCCGCCGCGCGCTACCTCACCAAGGTCGTCCCGGACCTCGCCCGCGACCACGCGGCGATGTCGGGCATCGAACCGGTCCGCATCGTGGAGACCCTCGGCCGCTCGGTGGGCTGGCTGGCCCTCGCCGCGACCTGGCACCGCGACGATCCGGCGTACGCGCCGCACCTGGTCCTGATCCCGGAGCTCGCCTTCGACCGCGCGGCGTTCCTCACCGCCGTGCAGGATGCCCTGCGCGCACACGGGCGGGCGTTCGTGGTCGTCAGCGAAGGCGCGGCGAGCGAGTTGACCGACGATCCGTTCGAGGCGGTCAACCACACCCGGATCATCCTCGGCGGCGTCTCCCGGGCGCTGGCCGGGCTGGTGAGCGCGGAGCTCGGTGTCGCCGCCCGCGGCGAGGTGCTCGGCATGGTCCAGCGCAGCAGCGGGGCGCTCGCCAGCGACGTCGACCGGGCGGAGGCGGCGGAGGCAGGGCGGCACGCGGCGAAGCTGCTGGCCGACCGTGCCACCGGACTGATGGTCGGCCTGCACCGCAGCGCCGGCGAGACCGGGTACGACCCGGTGCCGCTCGCGGAGGTGGCCGGCCGGACCCGGCCCGTACCGCCGCGGTGGCGCACCACCAATCCCGCCGACCTCGGCGAGTTCCACGACTGGCTCTCTCCACTCCTCGGTAAGAACTGAAAGGCACAAGGATGCGAAACAAGATCTTGAGTGCCGGGTTCGCCCTGGCCCTCGTCGGCGGGCTCGCCGCCGGCTGCGGCGGCGGCGACTCGGGCGGCAGCGCCAACGAGATCTCCGTCGTCATGTCCAACCACCCGTGGCAGAAGGCCATCGAGCCCCTGATCCCCGAGTTCGAGAAGGCCTCGGGCGTCAAGGTGAAGGTGCAGACCTTCGCCGAGCAGCAGGCGCGCGACAAGATTTCGCTGAACCTGCAGTCGCACAGCTCCGCCATGGATGTCTTCATGACGCTGCCGTCGCGCGAGGGCCTGCAGTTCAGCAAGGCCGGCTACTACGCTCCGCTCGACGACTACATGAGCAAGTCCGCCACGTACGACGCCGCCGACTTCCCGGCCGCGGTCAAGACCGGCATGACGATCCAGGACAAGATGATCGCCGCGCCGGTGAACGTCGAGGGTGTCGTCCTCTACTACCGGACGGACCTGTTCAAGCAGTACGGCATCACACCGCCGAAGACCCTCGACGAGCTGCCCACCGTCGCCGCCGCGATCAAGCAGAAGTCCGGGGGCAAGGTCACTCCGATCGCGCTGCGCGGCCAGTCCGCCGCCCTGCCGTTCACCTTCGGCCCGTTCCTGCACTCCCAGGGCGTGGAGTGGACCAAGCCGGACGGCACCCCGAACTTCGACAACCCCGGCGCCGCCGACGCGATCAACCGGTACGCGACCCTCGCCAAGGAATACGGCCCGCCCGGCGTCGTCAACAACACCTTCACCCAGTCCTCGGCGCTGTTCGCGGCCGGCAACGCGGCGATGGAGCTGGAGTCCACCAACGAGATCAGCAGCATCAACGACCCGAAGACCTCGAAGGTGGTCGGCAAGATCGGCGTGCTGGACTTCCCGGCCGGCTCGGCGGGCTCGAAGTCGACCGTGCTGAACTGGGGCGTCGCGATGTCCTCGTACTCGAAGCACAAGGACGCGGCCTGGAAGTTCATCGAGTGGGCGACCGGCAAGGCCACCCAGCTCAAGCTGACCGCGGACGGCATCGCTCCGCCGCGGACCTCGGTCGCGCAGGACAAGGCGTACACCGACACGCTGAACACCGAGACGCTGAAGGAGTGGAGCAAGGCGCTCGCCAACGTACAGGCGAACGGCTCCACCGAGGTCGGCCCGGTCGGTGTCGCCGCCCCTGAGATGCGCAAGGTCGTCGGCGACGCCGTCGGCAAGGTGATCCTCGGCCAGGCGGACGCCAACGCCGCGGCCAAGGAGATCCAGGACGGCCTCACCCCGCTGCTGGCGAAGAACGCCGGATAAGTCTCATGAGCGACCTGATGACGAAGTCGCCCGCCGCCTCCGGCTCCGCCAACGCGGGGCCGGGGGCGGGGGCGCCGCCCCCGCGTCGCCGCCGGGTCGACCCGACGGCCCGGGGCGTGTGGCCGTTCGCGCTGCCGGCCGTGCTGGTCACGGCCGTGCTCGTGCTGGTGCCGGTCGCGTACACGATCTGGCTCTCCGTCAGTGACCGGCAGTCCGACGGGACGAACTCGGGGTTCCTCGGGTTCGCCAACTACGCCGAGATGTTCGGCAACCCGCAGTTCTGGAACTCGCTGAAGGTCACGCTGTTCCTCTTCGTGGTCTGCCTGCTGGTGGAGACCGTCCTCGGGCTGGCCCTGGGCTACGTGATGAGCCTGGACGTGCCGGGCCGGCGGATCTTCCAGGGCATGATGCTGGTCCCGGCGATCACGGCATCGGTCGCGGTCGGCCTGGTCTGGCTGCTGATCATGGACCCGTCGCTGGGCGCGGCCAACCAGATCCTCGCCAAGGTGGGTATCGACCCGGTGGTGTGGCTCGGCGACCCGGACATCGCGCCCTGGTCCATCGCCCTGGTCGACATCTGGCAGTGGACGCCGTTCATGGCGCTGATCATCTCGGCCGGGATCCGGTCGCTGCCCGAGGAGCCGTTCGAGGCCGCCGCGCTGGACGGGGCGAGCGGCTGGCGTACGGCCTGGAACGTCGGCCTCCCGCTCCTGCGCCCGGTGCTCACGGTGGCGATGCTGCTGCGCACGGTGGACCTCGTGCGCTTCTTCGACACGATCTACATCATGACCCAGGGGGGTCCGGTGAACTCCACGAACACCCTCAACGTGTACGGCTACAACGCCGGCTTCGTCGACCACGAGCCGAGCTACGCGGCCGCCCTGCAGGTCGCCCTGCTCGTCCTGGTGATCATGATCGCGGGCGGGTTCACCTGGTTCCGGCAGCGGGCCTCGCGATGACCAAGCGGCTCGGCGGCGTGTACGCCGCATACCTCGTCTTCGCGGTCATCTTCTTCGGCCCGGTGCTCTTCATGCTCTGGTCGTCGCTGCGCAACAACGTCGACATCACCGGCTCGCTGTTCAACATCGCGTCACCGCTGACGCTGGAGAACTTCACCAACCTCTTCGAGCGCTTCGAGTTCGGCCGCTACATCGCCAACAGCTTCATCGTGGCCGGCGGGTCGACGATCCTCGGGCTCGTGCTCGGCGCGCCGGCCGCGTACGTGATCGTGCGCCGCAAGTTGGCCGCGCTGGGCTTCGTCACGCTGCTGGCCCGCATGGCGCCCGGCGTGCTGTTCGTGCTGCCGCTGTTCGTGCTCTCGATCCGCATCGGTGGCCCGGACAGCGTGGCACTCAACTACGCGCTGCTGATCGTCGCGCACCTGATCATCACGCTGCCGCTGTGCATCTGGCTGCTGGTGCCGTTCTTCGAGGAGATCCCGATCAGCATCGAGGAGTCGACGCTGATCGACGGCGCGAACGCCTGGCAGCGGTTCCGCCGGATCGCGCTGCCGCTGGCCCTGCCCGGGCTGTCGGTCGCGCTGACGCTGAGCTTCATCTTCAGCTGGAACTACTTCCTCTTCGCGCTGGCCCTGGCGAACGAGCGGACGCTGCCGCTGACCGTCATCGCGTTCAACTTCATCGGCCAGGGATCCAACGACTTCGGCGGCCTGATGGCCGCGAGCACGCTCATCTCCGCGCCCGCCCTGCTGCTGACGATCTTCGCGCAGCGCTGGCTGGTCCGCGGCATCACCGGAGGAGCCGTCAAGTGACGTCCACGAGAGCCCGCTTCCAGGGCAACGGCGAGATCACGTTCGAGAAGGTCACGCTCGGCGACGTCGCCGAGGGCGACGTACGCCTGCGGGTCGACGTCTGCGCGCTCTGCGGGTCGGACAAGCGGCTGCTGCAGAGCGGCTCGACCGTCGTTCCGGGCCACGAGATCGGGGGCACGGTCGTCGGCGGAGCACTGCCCGAGGGTACGCGCGGGATCGTCTACATCCCGGTCTTCTGCGGTACGTGCCTGCGCTGCGCCGCCGGCCGCACCAACCAGTGCCTGAACCTGTCGCAGCTGATCGGCTGGCAGCGGGACGGCGGTTTCGCCGAACACGTCGACGTCCCGGCGCGGTGCGTCCTGCCGGTGCCGGACGACATCCCGCTGTCGGTCGCGGTCCTCGGGCTCGACACGGTCGGCACTGCCGCGCACGCCCTGCGGCTGGCGCTGCGGACGCAGGACACGGTGGACCGCGCGCTGGTCGTCGGCGCTGGGCCCCTCGGCCTCGGTGTCGTCGCGGTCGCCCAGGCCATGGGGATCGCCGTGGACGCCTTCGACCCCAATCCCACTCGCCTCGAGGCCGCGGCGACACTCGGCGCCACGCCCGCCGGTGACCTGACCGCCGAGAACCAGTACGACATGGTCGTCGAGGTCAGCGGCGCGAACGCGGCCCGGGAGACGGCACAGCGGGTGGTCCGACCCGGCGGCACGGTCGTCGCGCTCGGCGAGTCGAACGAGCCGTACACGATGCCCGCGACGCCGCGCTGGCGGCGGACCGACTGCTACACCGTCCGGTCCTTCTACTTCCCGATCAACGAGGTCGAGGCGAACTGGGACCTGCTGCGCGTCATGGGCGCGTCGCTGCGCGACCTCATCGTCAAACCCCTCACCCTGCCCGAGCTGCCCGAAGCGTTCGCCCGCTTCGTGGCCGGCGACTACGTCAAGCCCTGCATCGTGTCGGCGGACGCCCATCTCGTGTCGGAGGTAACCCGATGAGCCTGTTGATCCTCGCCGTCGACCAGCGTCCCTGGCTCACCCAGGCCCTGTACGGCCACACCGCCACCGCGCTGCCGGCGGAGCGCGCGGCGATCACCGACGGCAAGCACATGGTCCTCGAAGGACTGCTCGCCGCCCTCGAAGCCGAGCCGCGCCTGGCCGCGCACGCCGGCATCCTCGTCGACGAGCAACTCGGCGCGGGGGTACCCGAGCGGGCCCGGGCCCATCAGGTCAGGCTGAGCATGCCGGTCGAGCGCGGTGGCTGCGACGTGTACGAGACCGAGCCGGTCGACCTGCCGGCGTTCCTCGCCCACTTCCGACCCGAGTTCCCCAAGGTGCTGGTCCGCTACAACGTCGAGGGGTCGGCGTCGGACAACCGCGAGCAGCGGTCCCGGCTGGCCAAGGTCTCGCAGGCGGTCCGGGACTCCGGGGGCCGGTTCCTCTTCGAGCTGCTCGTGCCGCCGACACCCGAGCAGCGGACCATCCCGAGCGAGGTGTTCGACACCGAGGTGCGGCCCGGGCTCATCCACCGGGCGATGGCGGAGATCGTCGAGGAGGTACCCGTCGACGTCTGGAAGCTGGAGCACCTCAGCGCGCCGGAGCACTACCGGACCGCCGCCGACCTGGCCGCGCAGACCGGCGGCGAGTGCATCCTGCTGGGCGCGAACGCACCGAGGGTCACAGTCGACGGTTGGCTCACCGACGCCGCCGCCAACGGGTTCACCGGCTTCGCGATCGGCCGTAGCATCTGGTGGGACTCGCTGCGCGGACTTCTGGCCGGCGACTTGACGCGGCCCGAGGCGATCGCGGCGGTCGCTGCCAACTACCGCCACTTCGCAGGGACGTTCCTTCAGTGACCAGCTCTCTTCAGGCCGACCCGCAGCGCGTCGGTGAAGTGCTCTACAAGACCCTTCGCGACCGGATCATCTCCGGTGAGCTGCGGCCGGGCACGCGGCTGAGCGTCCCGGCCCTCGCCGAGGAGTTCCGGGTCAGCCGCAGCCCGGTCCGGGACGCGGTGATCCGGCTCGTCCAGGAGAACCTGGCCGCCGAGACGATGAACCGTGGCGCGGAGGTCGCCCGCATCTCCCGCGCGGAGCTGGTCAGCCTGTACGAGGCCCGCGAGGTCCTGGAAGGAGCGGTGGCCCGGCTGGCGACGGAGAAATACGAGGCAGCGCTGCGGCGTAGCCTGCTCGCGCTGCTCACCGAGCACCGCACGGTCGCGGAGCAGGGCGACTTCGCCCGCCACATCGAGCTGGACGCGGCCTTCCACCGGGAGATCCGGCAGGCGGCGAAGAGCCCAGTGCTGTCCCGGATGCTCGACGGCGTCCAGAGCCGGGTCCTGGTGGCGATGCGCTCCACCAGCCTGACCGGCGGCATGGTCCAGGCCGTTCACGACCACCAGGCCATCTTCGAGGCCATCGGCTCCGGTGACCCGGAAGCCGCCGAGGAAGCCGCCCGCGCACACATCCACCGACTGAAGGAGTTGCTCCGTGCTGCTGACTGAGGCCCGCTTCTTCGGCACCGGCGACGTACGGCTGCTCAAGTCCGAGCCGGCGCCGCTCGGCCCGGCGGAAGTGGCGATCGCGCCCCTCGCAGTCGGCGTCTGCGGCACCGACAGCCACATCGTCGCCGGCAGCTTCGCCGCCGCGCCGCAGGTCGTGCTCGGCCATGAGGTGTGCGGCCGGATCACCGAGGTGGGTGCGGCGGTCGACGGGCTCACCGTCGGCGACCTGGTCACCGTCGAACCGCACGACTACTGCACCCGCTGTACCTACTGCCGCCTCGGGCAGGAACACCTCTGCGACAGCAAGCGGGGGTACGGCGTGAAGCTTGACGGCGGCATGACCGAGCGGATGACGGTGCCGGCGCGGATCGCGTACCGGCTGCCGGACGCGACGCCGCCGTGGATCGGGGCGCTGACCGAGCCGCTCGCCTGTTGCCTGCACGGGATGGACCAGCTGAACCCGCGCTCGGGCCTGCCGATCCTCATCTTCGGCGCGGGACCGGCCGGGGCGATGATGGTCGCCCTCGCCAAGGCCCGCGGGCTCGCGCCGGTCGTGGTGCTGGACCCGCGCGCCGACCGGCGGGAGGCCGCCCTGCGGATGGGCGCGGACGCCGCCCTCGACCCGGCGTCGCTGGACGAGGCGATCGCGCTGACCGACGGGCTCGGCTTTCCGCACGTGATCGACGCGGTCGGCTCCGGCCGGATCCTGGAGTCGGCGATCACCGCGTCGTCGCGCGGTGGTCGGATCCTCGTCTTCGGGGTGGCCCGGCCCGACGACGAGGCCCGGGTACGCCCCAACGAGATTTTCGCGCGGGAGCTGACGCTCGTCGGTGCGGTGATCAACCCGTACACGCACCATCGCGCGGTGCAGATGCTGCCAACCCTGGGCCTGGACCGGCTGCGGCCCGCCTTCTACGGCCTGGACCAGCTACCGGCGGCCCTCGAAGCACAGCGGACCGGCACGGCCGACAAGGTGTTCATCGCCCCGCACGGCATCGCCGCCGCACGGGGTTGACGGCCCACCGCTGACGGACACGCAGCGGAGGGGCTGCAGGTCGCAGCCCCTCCGGCTACCTGATCGCGACCGTTACGGAGGACCCGCGGTCGCGCATGCTCAAGGAGATCGCCCAGGATCGGCAAGGCTTCGGCACGCACCTGCCATTCACCAACGGGTCAACGCGGCGGCCATCTGGGCCAGGGCGACATGGGCGGCGTCGAACAGGGCCAGCTTCCGCGGGAAGTTGTGGATGAGCCCCTGGTACCGGGCTGCGGTGACGGGAACGCCGGCCGCCAGCAGCCCGGCCGCATACCGTTCCCCCTCGGCGGACAACAGGTCGAGCTCGGCGGTGATGACCACGGCGGGGGGCAGGCCGGTGAGGTCGGCCCGCAGTGGATCCAGATCCGGCTGTGTACGGTCCACGTCGGGTGGGGCGACCGCGTCCCAGAAGAACCGCATCTCCTCGCGGTCCAGGCCGTACTCGTCCAGGTCTGGATAGTCGGCTGCGGGGTCGATGACCGGGCAGATGAGGATCTGTCCCGCGAGACGGATTCCCGCGTCCCGGGCACGCCGAGCGGTCACCGCCGCCAGGTGTCCTCCCACGGAGTCGCCGGCCACGGCTATCCGGCTCGGGTCGAGGCCGTGTCGGGCCGCCTCAGGCCCGCGCAGCCAGATGAGCGCGCGCGCCATGTCGTCCACGGCTGCCGGGTACGGATGCTCGGGTGCGAGCCGGTAGTCGACGGAGAGCACGGCCCAGCCGGACGCGGCCGCCAGGCGCCGGCACAGCCCGTCGTGGGTTTCCACGTTGCCCATCACCCAGCCTCCGCCGTGCGCATAGAGGACGACCGGCATCGCGTCGTGATCGGCGTCGCGGTAGAGGCGAGCGGGCACGCCGCCGGCATCGACGGCCACCACGGACCGGATCGCCGGTGCGCTGCCCACCTCGGCCGGGGTTGCCTGGATCATGCTGAGGCGTGCCGCCGGCAGATTCGCTCGGGTGAGCGGGACACGCTGCTGGACTTGCATCGCCGCCCGCGCTTGCGGGTGGAGCCGGCTGGGGTCCACCCGCTCAGTATCACCTGCTCGACGGATGTCAGTGTTGCCCGACACGGCGGTGACGGACCGGCGAACAGGCCGCTACGGTGTGGAGCGTGGGCGAGCATCTACCGGCACTCCCCGAGGACGTGAGCACGCCGTTCCGCCCATCGACTCGTACGGCACGTGCGGTCCACCGTGCCCCTGCTGATGGACGGTGGCGCCCTGCGCGGCGGCCCTCAACCTCGACAGCGCAGCCGACCGGGACGCCCTGCACGCCTGGGCCGACGGAGTCCCCGGCAGGTGCCAGCCGGGCTGAGCGTAGCTGGTAGCGTCTGGCATTCCCTGCGTCGCTCTCCCGACCGGCTGACCTCTGGTTCAGCCTGGGGGATTTGCCCTGCGAACGTGCGTCCGCGACCCAGCGACCCCCGCGCACGACTCGACGCCTTCATGGCCGCATTCACCCGATACAACCCCCAGTGGGCGCCGTAACTGCAGTCCGCGCTGCGACTCTCACTCGAACAGCCAGGACACCAGCAGGTCCAGACCGAGCAATGCCCACTGCTACGCCGGGGTCGGGCCATCGCCTGGATCGAAGATGCCCTCGCGCCGCTACAGCACAGCCATCCCGACATCGACCGGCACCAACTCGCCGTCGCCATCCGCTCCGCGACCGGCATCGAGTCCCTCATCTGGTTGCAGGACATCGCCGGTCAAACCCCCGATGAGGCAGCCGAAACGGTACGCCGTACAAGCAGCGGCCAGGTGGGTCCACTCCCCCAATCGTGACCGTTGCATACGTACTCCGTTGCCGGGTATCTCGCCACTATCCCCAACGTCAACAGCCGGGAGGTCCGCCGTGACGGCAGCAGCCCAGAAGCAGGACGTCATCGACCTGCTGCTCAGCCAGCACAACGAGATCAAGTCGCTATTCGCCCAGGTCAAGGCGGCTCAGGGCAGCGAGCAGAAGCGACAGGCATTCCAGCAGCTCGTCCGGCTTCTTGCCGTACACGAAAGCGCCGAGGAGGAGGTCGTCCACCCTTCCGCCCGTGACGATGCGGGCGACGCCGTGGTGGACGCCCGCCTGCGCGAGGAGGGCGAGGCCAAGCACGTCCTGTCCGGCCTGTACGACCTCGGCGTGGACGCGCCGAGCTTCGACGCCAAGTTCGCCGAGTTCGAGAAAGCGGTCCTGGCTCACGCCACCCATGAAGAGCAGGAAGAGTTTCCAGCCCTGCGCCGCAACACCGACGCCAACACCCTACGCCGCATGGCCGGCGCCGTCCGTGCCGCAGAAGCCATCGCGCCGACCCGCCCCCACCCGGCCGCCGGGCAGTCCGCGGTAGGCAACATGCTCGTCGGGCCACCTGTGGCGATCTTCGACAGGATGCGAGACGCGGTGCGGGACTGGCGGCAAGCCCACACGGGCTGACCCCGCGCTGCTACCAGCCGGCTCGCTCGGGCCACGACATCGGCGCCCTTGTGAGGGCCCAGGTCCTGCTCGACGATGCGCGGCATCAGGTCGACGACGATCAGGGCGGTGCATCCGGCGGCAAGATCCTTGGTAAGGGGTAAGGCCACGTCGAGACCCTAACATTCCACCCGGCACACGGACGCCTCGCCGGTTCCCGGAAGCACAAGGGAATGCGGGTTATGAGCAGCGCTCAGTTGTCTTGGCAGGTCCAGCCATGCCGATCACCTGCCGAGCCTCGGTGGTTCAAGGTCACGCACTGACCGACCGGCCCTGGACTCGCTGGTTCCCAGGGCCGGCCGCTGTGCGTTCAACAAGAAGAGCTCACTGCCTGGGCGTGTATCGACTGATAAAGACAGTCGAAAACGCCAGGGTGAATATAGGTGGCGTCCGGCGCCGAACCAGTGAAGGCGCGCATGTAGTAGAGCCTGTCCACCTGCGGATAGCCAGCCGGAACCTGCCCGGGCAGGTTCTGGCCGTTCACCCCGTCAAGGAAGAGGAAGGCATAAGCCTGCCGGCGCCCGGTGAAGGTGGAACTGGGATTGGCTTGGCAGCCGCTCGGTGGGTTGTACGAGGTGGCGTGGTAGACGGAGATCTCGTTCAGCCAGATGCGGGTGTTCGAGCCATAGCCGATGTTGGCGAGGTTGGTCGCCATCTGAACGGTCTTCGAGCGATAGTTCGGCGGCGGGTACGAGTTACCCGGGTTTCCGGTGCAGTACTCGAAGTCGGACACGTCCGGGTAGGGGTGGACACCCCAGGTCCAGGGCCTGACCCCGGCGCAGCCGGCACAGTTGTTCAGGTGCTGGGCGTACGTGCGCCAATACGCCTGGCTGGTGGTCACCCCGTCGGTTCCTGTGACCGGTGCGGTCTGGGAGCCAACCCCGCCGCTGTAGTCGCCGGCCACGATGCCACTGTTGAGCTGGTTGGCGGCTGGGCCGGAGGTGAGCTGACACCCGGTACCGCAGATGTTGAGCACCGCCATGTAGTACTGGGCCGCCAGGACCGGGCCGCACCAGTTCGTGTTCGTGCTCGCAGTCCCGTTCGCCGTGCATTGGGCGGTGGAGAGCAGGTTCCCGCCGAACGGGAGGTAGAACTTCTGCGGGCTGGCCGGGATCGACCCGAGCGCGTTGCCCGCGGTCTGGTCGCTGGCGAAGTCCGGCTCGCCCCACGGGGCGATGATGTGCACCCGCGCACCGCACGGATTCGAGGCACACGCGCCGCTGCCGCCAGGTGGCGGCCCGACGGGACCGCTGAGCAGCACGCAACTGTTGCCGGTCGCGTCCGAGCCGTAGCGGCACAGGCTGTACTCGTCCGTGAACGCGGTGATGGCCTTCCGGTAGTTGTCGATCGAGGGCGCCAGGATCGCGTTGTACGGGATGCGGGAATCGAGAGCGCCAGGATTGAGGTTGCGGTAGTTGTAGTCGGGCTTGAACGCGATCTGTGCGGCGACCCCGACCTTCCTGGCCGCGTCAAGCCACCAGTCCAGGCACGCCTGCTCGTTCTTGAGCGCCTGCAGATGAACCGCTGCCCACTGGCTGCCCGGCGGGTCGTACTGGGTCACGACCGAGGCATTTGCCGAGTACGGCAGCGCGATATCCCACGGGACGCTGACCCGCACGGTGCCGGAGTGCAGGCCGGCCCACCATCCCTGGCCGTCCACGGGGTTCGGGCTCGCGTTGAGCATTACCTGCTGAGCGGCTGGGCCGTTTACCGGCGGGGCAGTCCCGTTCACCCAATGCTCGCCGTTGTCGCAGTTGTTGATCGAGCCGTCGTGGATCCCGACCACGATGGGGCCGGTGGCTGCATGTGCTGCAGGCGCCGCCGGAATCGGGCTCACCGTGAGGCCGGCGAGGCCTAAGACCAAAGCCGAAGACAAGGCAGTCAGCTGCTTCCTCATGTCTCTGGGCTCCCCTCTTTTCGATCACACTGCGCCCTCCGAACGCAGCCTGTCAAGAACCTCTATATTTAGAGACCTCGATGCATAGCACGGCGGGCGGCAGGCCACTCCAGGGAGCCGAGCTGGTCTACTTCATCGCGGTCGGCCGGACGGGCGAGCAGACGGTCGGGCGAGTGGTCGGCAAGGCGACGACCGGCGACGACGGCGTGGCGCGCTACACGCGCACGCACGGCGTCGACGGCCCGACGTTCTCCGACGAGCGTATCGACCGGCACTCCGTGGAGTACAGCCCGATAAACAAGATCGACAACGTGCAGTACTGCCGGGCACGCGGCGATGCCAAGCTGACCGCCGGCTGACGCACGGGGAGGCTCGGGCGGACGTGCGGGTCGCTGGCTGTCGTGCTGGGGCCTTCCGCACGCTCGCCCTCAACACATTGGGCTACTCGTTCACCAGGACGGGGACACCCACCGCTGCGGATGCCACTCGGCCGTGAAGCTGGCTGGGGAGGGCGATGCTGAACGTCTCCAGTTCCTCAGGTGCCTGGTGGTCGTGCCCGTCCTCAGTGCGGTGGTAGACGAACCGGCCAGTGTGCAGTAGTTGCCCGTTGCTGTCGTAGAGCCCGGCAATGACTTGCAGCTCCAGGATTTCACTGACGTCGCTGGTGACCTTGATCG
Organism: Micromonospora yasonensis; assembly: GCF_026013475.1. Taxonomy (GTDB): domain Bacteria; phylum Actinomycetota; class Actinomycetes; order Mycobacteriales; family Micromonosporaceae; genus Micromonospora; species Micromonospora yasonensis. The sequence goes on from NZ_JAPDPH010000020.1 coordinate 28,389, forward strand.
ATCCGCTGACTGCGTCGCGGTTCAGGGTCAGGTCGGCGAAGTCGAAGCGGTCGTCGAAGGGGCCGGGAACGGTGGCGACGGTACCGGGGGCAGGATGCTGCTGGCTCAGTCCGTCCAGCGTCGGCTCACCGGACGCAGGCGTCAGCCCGGGAAAGGCGGTCTTCACCGCTGCGGCAGGGGCCGGAGCCTGCGCGGCGCCGTGCTGGTCGGAGCAGGCCGTGGTGGCGACGAGCCCCACGGCGACCAGAAGACCAGCCAGGGTGAGAACACGTTTGTTCTGCACGGGGTTCTCCTCAGGTGGAACGGGTGGGTCGGAAGCCGGGTTGGCTTCCGACCCACCCGTGGCGGAGGTGCTCAGCCAGCCAGGCCGAGGGCCCGGCCGACGACGGTGAACAGGTCCGTGTTGTCGATGCTGCCGGCCATCGCCTCAGCACCCGAGCCGTAGGCGAACACCGGCACGTCGGCGCCGGTGTGGTTGCCGGACAGGTAGGTGAGCCACAGGCTGGCCTCCGGCGACCCGTCGCGAACCGCGGCGGGATCATCCGGGGTGCGGAACGTGGCCGGGGCGAAGTTCCGCGGATCCGAGGCCCCGGCGCCGTTGACGATGCCGGTCGACCGGTTCGGGTCCTTGACGTTGCCACCCGGTCGGGTGGGGGTGGAGTTGTTGGCCGTGTTGCCGCCGTCGACGTTCACCGGCGGGGCGGCGGCCTCCGCGTTGGTGAAGCTGCCCTTCTCGATGATGTTGAACCCGGCGCACTCGTGGTCGGCGGTGACGATGACCAGGGTGTGCCCGTCGCGCTTGGCGAAGTCCAACGCCACCTTCACCGCGTCGTCGAACGCCTTCATCTCCTCCAGCGTCTGGGCCGCGTCGTTGGCGTGTGACCGCTTGTCGATCAGCGCGCCCTCGACCTGCAGGTAGAAGCCCTTGCCACCGCCGTTGTTGCCAGCCAGCAGGTCGATGGCCTTGCTGGTCATCTCCGGCAGCGACGGCTCCGCGGCCTGCGGCGAGTCCGGGTGCTCCCGCTTGTACTTCTCAATGGTCAGGTTGCCCTTGTTGAACAACCCGAACACCTTGTCGCCCTGCGCCGAGGCCAGGTTGCCGCGGGTGGCCACGGCCTGGCTGGCCGGCGAACCCAGCACGGTGTAACCCTGCTCCTGCAGGGCCTTCTCGTCCGCGGCGTCGAACCGCGCCAGTCCACCGCCGAGAATGACATCGGCGGTGCCGTTACGGGCGATCTGGTCCGCGATCGGGGTGACCCGAACATCAGACGTGGGCAGCAGGGCACCGGTGACCTTGGTGTCCTGGCAGGCCGCGTCGGAGTAGCTGGGACCCTGGCAGCCGCGCGCCAGGGCGTGACTCATCTGGCCGGCCGGGGTCGCGTCGGTGATCTCGGCGGTGGACACGTTCCCGGTGCGGTAGCCGGCCTGTTTGGCCAGCTCCATCGCCGTAGGAACGACCTTCCCCTTGCCGTCGATGCCGAGGGCGGCGTTGTAGGTCTTGACTCCCGATGCCCACGCCGTCGCCGCCGATGCGGAGTCGGTGACGTAGTTCGGGACGAAATCGGCAGCGCCGGGCTGGCCGGAGTTCTTCTCCACCGCGTAGGTGCTGACCTGCCCCACGACCGGCATGGTCTCCATCGCCAGGTGCCCCGCGGCACCGTAGAAGCGCTCGCGCGCGGCGGTGACGTGGGTACGCCCCATACCGTCGCCGAGCAGGTAGATGACGTTCTTGACCCGACCGTTGCTGCCGCCCGCGGCGGTCGCGGACGTGCTGCTGACGACGCCGGTGCCAACAGCACCAGCCAACAGCACGACCGCCGCCGCAGCCGAACCCGTGCGGATACGAGTGGACATGAACTTCCCCTCACAGCAGGACAGGCGCCAGTCGGCGCCGAATGCGGAAGGTAGGCCGGGTCAACAAACGCCCGCGGCTGTCCGGATGACCACAGCTCAAGCGGACGGTGAACTCACAGCTCACGGGGCATTCCTGAGCCTCAGGTCGGCACCCCCAGCGAGGCCCGTGTAACCTTCGCTACTACTCGATGTTACGGTTGCAACGCCAGCAGGTGGAGGTGGGTGTGGAGCGGTTCGTGGTGGTCGCGGCGTCGACTGCGGGCGGGTCGGCGAGCCTGCGGATGCAGGTGTGGCGGAAGCTGCGCTCGTTGGGGGCGGTGTATGTGCAGCAGTCGGTATGTCTGCTGCCGGCTCGGGACGGGGTGCTCAGGGAGTTGCGCCGGCTGGTGGCTCGGGTCCGCGCCGAGGGCGGGACCGCGCGGATGCTGACCGTGGAGTTGCCCGAGCGGGCCGAGTACGACGACCTCGTCGCGGAGTTCAACGCGGCCCGTGATGTCGAGTACGCCGAGGTGGTGGAGCGCACGCCGGCGTTCCTGACCGAGATCGAGCTGGAGACCAGGCGGGGCCGGGCCACCTACGCCGAGGTGGAGGAGTCCGAGGCGGACCTGGACCGGTTCAAGACCTGGCTGGGAAAGATCTCCGCTCGGGATTACTTTGGCGCCCCAGGCGGTGAGGCCGCCCGCGCTGCGCTCGCCGAGTGCGAGCAGGCCCTCGCCGCGTTTGAGCACGCAGCGTTGTCCGCCGAGGCCCTACCCGCTGGCGAGGGCGGGTCGGAGCAGGCGGCCGGGGCGGGCCGGTTGCGGTTGGTGGCCGGCGACCCGCCGGGCACCGGTGTACGCGCGGGGCGGGCCCGCAAGTCCCGCGGCCCCCGCCAGGGAGGCACGGCATGAGTGCCCAAGGGCGAGGCGAGAGGGACTGGTCATGACCGCGTTGTCGCAAGCTGCCGAAGGTGAGCAGACCCCCTGGCACGCCTTGGACACCGTGGCGGTGTTGTCGCGACTGAACGCCACGGTGGAAGGGCTGGCCGAGCCGGAGCGGGTGGCGCGCCGGGCGCGGTACGGGGCCAACGCCGTACGCACCCGCAAGCCCAAGCGGTGGCCGGCCGAACTGGCCGAGTCCTTGACCGAGCCGCTGCAGCTGCTCCTGATCGCGGTGGCGGCACTGTCGGCCGTGTTCGGCGAACTGTCCGACGCGCTGGTGATCGCAGCGGTGATCGCCACCGTGGCGGTGCTGGAGACGGCTACCGAGATGCGCGCCGCCAAGGCGATCGACGCCCTGCGTCAGATGAGCGCCCCCGCCGCCCGGCTGATCACCCCCCAGGGTCGGGTTCAGGTCCCGGCGGCCGAGCTGGTGCCCGGTGACGTGATCATCATCGAGGCGGGAGACATCGTGCCCGCCGACGCCCGGGTGCTGTCCGCCGCCGGGCTGAAGACCGACGAGTCCACCCTGACCGGGGAGGCCCAGCCCGCCGGCAAATCCGGTGAGCCGGTCGCCGGGACGACGGACCTGGCCGAACGTTCCAGCATGATCTACGCGGGCAGCCCGGTGGTTGCCGGGGAAGCCACCGCGGTCGTGGTCGCCATCGGCGCCGACAGTGAGCTGGGGCGTATCGGCAGGCTGGTCACCGACGCCAAGGAGCCACCCACCGGACTGCAGAAGGCGCTGTCCCAGCTGGCCCGCGCCGTGCTGGTCCTCGCCGTCGCCGCCAGCGTCCTGGTCCCCCTGGTAGGCGTGCTGGCCGGGCAGCCGTGGCGGGACATGCTCCTGTCCGGGTTGACCGTCGCGTTCGCCACCGTCCCCGAAGAACTGCCCATCCTCGTCGTCGTCCTGCTGGCCGTCGGTGGCCGGCAACTCGCCCGTCGGGGTGCCCTGCTGCGCCGGCTCAAGGCCGGGGAAACCCTCGGCGCGGTCACGGCCGTGGTGACCGACAAGACCGGCACCCTGACCGAGAACCGGCTCACCCTGGCCGGCATCGACGGTGATCGCAGCCAGGTCCTCGCCGTGGCGGTGGCCACCCAGCCGCCCGCCGGGCACGGCCGCGAACCCCTGGAGGAACAGCTCGCCACCGCGGCCGTCGAAGCCGGCGTCACGCCACCGGTCGACGAGGTGGCGGCGTTCCCGTTCGACCCGGTCCGCAAGCTGGTCGCCCGCGCCCACCAGCACGCCGACGGCACCGGTGCGGTCGTGGTGTCGGTGGCCGGCGCGCCGGAGCAGCTTCTCCCCCGCTGCGACCTGCCGCCCGAGCAGCGGACCGCCGTCGAGACGCGGGTGGGTGAGCTTTCCCGGCAGGGCATGCGGGTCATCGCCTTCGCCCGTCAGGAGACCACCGGGGTTCCGGCCGACCAGGACAGCGCGGCGAGCGGGCTCACCTATGTGGGGGTGGCCTGGTTCGCCGATCCCCTGCGCGACGGGGTGCCGCAAGCCGCCGCCGATCTGACCGCCGCCGGGGTGAAGACGATCGTGGTCACCGGTGACCACCCCGCCACCGCCGCCGCGATCGCCGCGCAGGCCGGGCTCCCGCCCGGGCACCTGATCGGCAGTGGCGAAACCCTCGACCAGCTCTCCGACACCGACCTGGACGCCCACCTCGTGCACGGCACGGTGATCGCCCGCGCCACCCCGGCCGCCAAACACCGCATCGTCGACGTTCTACAGCGGCGAGGCGAGGTGGTCGCGGTGACCGGAGACGGCGCCAACGACGCCCCCGCCCTCGCCGCCGCCGACGTCGGTATCGCCATGGGCGCACGTGGCGCCGATCTGGCCCGCGCCGCAGCCGACCTCGTGCTCACCGACGACGCCTACCCCACCGTGGTGGCCGCGATCGGCAAGGGCCGCAACATCTCCGCCCAACTACGCCGGGCGGTCGCCTTCTACCTCGGCGCCAAGCTCGCCCTCGTGATCGTGCTGCTGGCCGCGCTCGCCGGAGGATGGCCGATCCCGTTCGCCCCGGTCCACATCGTCCTGCTGGAGATCTTCATGGACCTCGGCGCGTCGGTGGCGTTCGTGGCCGAACCCGCGGCACCCGACGCGATGCGCCGGCCACCCCGGCCGGCTGGTGCCCGGTTCCTCGACCGGTCGGTGCTGTCGGCGATCCTCGCCGTCGCCGCGACTCTCACCGCCGCCACCCTCCCCTGCTACCTGCTGCTCACCCACGTCGGAACCGAAGCCGCCCGCTCCGGCGCCGTACTCGGCTGGCTGGCCGGACACGCCCTGATCGCCTGGACGCTGCGCACCCAGCCATGGCTGTCCTGGCGGGCCAACCCGGCCTTCCCGGCCTGGGCGGTCGCCGCGCTCACCGCCGGGCTGCTCCTGACCCTCACCGCTGCGGGCCGCCCGGTCCACCTCACCCCGCTGGCCAGCGCCCAGGTTGCCACCGTGGCCGTGGTGATCGTCCTCGCGGTCGCCGCCGCAACCGCGATCGAGCGGCTGCTGCGATTGTCCCGGCGCCTGTAGCCGCAACCCAACCCAAGCGACGGCTCCCGGGAAGGACAGCGCAGGGTGCCTGTTCCCACCGGTTGGCAGCGGCTTGCGCGCTCACGGCGCCCGCGATGATGACGGTATGGTCCGGTGGCGGCGGGCAGATCATCGACGTTGAGCAGGGGTGACAGGTGTTCCTCTGGGTGCATTACACCGACATGGTGATCGCGTTGCTGGCTGTGCCCGCCGCCGTGGCGGCGCTCTGGGCTGCGATGCGTCTCCCGGCCTCGCCAGGCACAGGGCCTTCGCGGATGTGGCGTCTGCTGTTCGGGCTGTTGCTCGGCGGGGCTGCGCTGCGGGTGGTTGCCGCGCTGCTTCTGCTGCGCGACGGGTGGGACTTCGCCGGGCCGAGGTTGGTGTTCGTCGTGCCGGCGCTGGTGGTGATCGCGGCGGGGTACGGGGTGTGGGTGCGCCCGATGCTGCGATCGCCAGCTGGTGAGGGGCGAGTAGCCGCCTGGCCGGGCGACTACTGGGCGGCGATGGTCGCGGCCGGTGTGGTGCTGGTGGCCAGCGCGGCGCAGTTGGTCGGCACGGGCGGCGCCGCGGTGACCGGTGTCGGTGTGCTCGGCATTGCCGCGGTGGGATCGGTGTGGCGGCGGGCCCGGTGGTGTCGGCGGTCGGCCGGCCGGTGGTGGCGTACGGCGGCGAAGGGCGCTCTCGGCGCCGCGCTGGCCGCTGCGGTGTTGGTGGGATGGTCCACGGCCAGCCAGTTACCGGCGCGCAGCAGCATGACCGGGAGCCCCGTCGACACCGGCGGCAGCACGATCGGCCATGCCCACCACGGCGGTATCAGTGTGACCACGTTGACCGGCACCGACACGGCGGGCGTACCGGCACGCCGGTTCACCCTGACCGCGCAGGCCGCCACGGTCGAGCTGGACTCGGGCCAGCGGGTGGAGGCGTGGACGTTCAACGGCGTCACTCCTGGCCCGCAGCTGCGGGTCCGGCAAGGGGACCTGGTGGAGGTGACCCTGGTCAACCAGCTGCCCGGCGTCGGGGTGACCCTGCACTGGCACGGCGTGGACGTGCCCAACGCGATGGACGGCGTGGCCGGGGTGACCCAGGACGCGGTCCCGCCGGGCGGCCGTTTCGTGTACCGGTTTCGGGCCACGCAGGTCGGCACATACTGGTACCACTCCCACGAGATGTCCTCGGTCCAGGTCCGTCGGGGCCTGTTCGGGGCGCTCGTGGTCCTGCCCGCCGACGCGCCCGAGCAGAGCGACGCCGTCGATGAGACGGTGCTGCGGCACACCTGGATCGACGAGGACGGCGTCGCGTCCCTCGGCGTGACGACCGGCGCGCAGCGGCGACAGGTGCCGGCCGGCCGGCAGGTACGGCTACGGCTGGTCAACACCGACGGAAACCCCGCCACCTTCACCCTGACCGGCGCCCCGCTGCGGGTCGTCGCGATCGACGGCACCGACGTGCACGAACCGAACGTGCTCCACGGCGTGCGGATCCTGGTCGGCGGTGGGTCCCGCTACGACCTGGCATTCACCATGCCCGACCAGCCGGTTGTTCTCCGCGCGGACGGCCCGACGATCGTCTACAGCCCCGACGGGAACGCCGGTCCAGGCCGCGAAAGCCCGGCGCCGGCGTTGCTGGACCCCGCCCGCTACGGCACCCCCGCCGCCACCCCGTTCGGGGCGGCCAGCCACGTCGACCGGCGCTTCACGCTACGCGTCGACGAGCGGCTGGGCTTCTACGACGGCCGCCCGGCAGTGCGGTACACACTCAACAACCGGTCGTTCCCGGACGTGCCGATGCTCATGGTCGCCCCCGGTGACCTGGTCGAGGTCACCTACGTCAACCGAAGCGGCCAGCACCACCCCATGCACCTGCACGGCCACCACATGCTGGTGCTGAGCCGGGACGGCCGGCCCACGAGCGGGAGCCCGTGGTGGGTCGACACCCTCGACGTCGGGCCAGGCGAGACCTACCGGGTGGCGTTCCGGGCGGACAACCCGGGGATCTGGATGGACCACTGTCACAACCTCGAACACGCCGCCAACGGCATGATCCTGCACCTGGGCTACGCGGGCATCACCACGCCGTTCCAGACGGGGCACGGCACCGCCAACCACCCGGAATAGGCCTGCGGCGAGGCGTCGCCCGAGGCGAACCCGTCACGCGACTCGACGCTGGCAGGCACCCTCCGCGACCGCTCTCTCTACCGCTGTCCGAGTAGGGGCACTGATCTTCCTGCTCAGTGGACGGCTCGGTCGGTGTCGGCCCAGTGCTGCTTGCGCAGTTCGCGCTTGAGGATCTTGCCGGCGCCGGAGACCGGCAGGGCCTCCACGAAGCTGACGCTTCGGGGCAGCTTGTAGTTGGCGATGCGGTCGCGGCAGAAGTCCCGCAGTTCCTCCGGGCTGACGGTGGCGCCCGGTATCAGCACGACCACAGCGTGGACGCGTTCGCCCCAGTTGTCATCCGGTACGCCGATCACGGCGCACTGCTGGACCACCGGATGATTGGCGAGGGCGTTCTCGACCTCGGCGGAGTAGACGTTCTCCCCGCCCGTGATGATCATGTCCTTGATCCGGTCGACGACGAACACATAGCCCCGCTCGTCCATGTAGCCGCCGTCGCCGGTGTGCATCCACCCGCCACGGAGCGCGGCGGCGGTCTCCTCGGGTCTGTTCCAGTAGCCCTGCATGACGTGGTCACCGCGCACGATGATCTCGCCGACCACGCCGCGCGGCACCTCGTTGTCCTCGGCGTCGACGATGCGCACCTCCGAGTGGGCCGCGGCGCGGCCACCGGAGCGGGCCAGGACCGGGTCGTCGTGGTCGGCCGGAGTCAACAAAGTGGCGACCGGAGCGACCTCGGTCATCCCGTAGGCCTGGGTGAACGCGGTGTTCGCCAGCTTCCTGCGGGCCCGCTGCAGCACCGCTTCGGAGATCGGGGAGGCGCCGTAGATGAGCCGCCGGACGGTGGTCAGGTCCGCCTCGGCCGCCTCGGGCGAGTCGGCCAGCAACTGGATCATCGTCGGCACCAGCAGGGCGTCGGTGACGCGGTGCCGGAGGATCGCGTTGACCACGCCGGCGGGGGTGAAGGCCGGCACGATGACATGGGTCGACCCGGTCAGCATCCCCATGATCCAGACGGCGACGTCGGCCACGTGGAACATCGGGGCCGCGTGGAGCAGGTTGCCGCCGCGGGAGATCGCATCGAGAGTGGCCAGCGTTCCCATGGCCGAGGTGAGCATGCTGCGGTGGCTGAGCATGACACCCTTGGGGTGGCCGGTGGTGCCGCCGGTGTAGAAGACGCCGTAGAGATCGTCGCCGCCGCGGCGGGCGTCCTCGACCGGCTCGTGGGCGGCGATCAGGTCTTCGGAGTTCAGCATCCCATCGGGCGTCTCGCCGTCGCCGCAGAAGATCACCGTCGCCAGGTTGGGAGCCTTTTCGCGCAGCGCCGGCACCGCGGCGGCAAACATGTCGTCGACCAACAAAACGTTGGTCCCGCAGTCGACCAGCGAATAGGCCACCTCGCTCCGGCTCCACCGGATGTTCACCAGGTTCACCACCGCATCCGCCCACGGCACGGCGAGCAGGAACTCGTGGTAGCGGTCGCTGTTCAGCGCCAGGATGCCGACTCGGTCTCCGCGCTGCACCCCCAGCGCCCGCAGCGCGCCGGCGAAGCGCGCCACGCGGCCGGCGGACTCGGCCACGGTGCGGGTCCGGTCACCGAAGATCGTGAGCAGGCGGTCCGGGCTCTGCTGGACCGCGCGGTGCAGGGATTGAGCGACGTACATCAGATGCCTCGCCCTTCGCCTCAGCTTGTGAATCCCGCTACGAGAACGGTGCCGACATATTGCCCTCGTGTGTATACACAGTCAAGGCACACCGATTGCTGAGTGAACCCTCGTTCGTCCGAACTGGAGGCATGTGTTGGACAGCGGTCATCCCACCACGGCTCTTCGCTGGCATCGGTGACTGGCGCTCACTCCACCAGTTGTGCTTCCTTAGCCGGCTCGTGCTGCCTCTCGCCGGCGCGGACGACCCGGGCGTGCCACCAGACGACGAGCGGCAGCGCGACGAGTTCCAACACCAACGCGGTCCCGAACACTGGATTCGGCCAGCCCACGGCCAGGACCGACATCAGCCGGCCGAACCCGCCGACAACCGCGATCACGAGGATCGCCCGGGTGACGATCGCCCGCTCCTCGAGCCGGAACAGTGACCACCAGAGCCCGACGCCGGCCGCCAGCCAGTAGGCGTCGATGAAGCGGTAGTTGTTGTCGACGCTGACCGGGGTCGACGCGCCGCCGGGTATGAAGGCCGGCCCGATGAGGAGCCCCGCCAGCCCCGATACGACGGGCACCGTGGCGAGTACCGCCAGCACGACCATGAGTGCTCTCCGCCCCGCCATCGCCCCCGCCGTTGTGTTCGTAGGCACGCATAGACCGACGTCGTCACTCTATGGCGGTGCGCCGCGTGCCGCCAGTTGCCTGTGTGTCGGTGACCCGACCCCGGTCGAGGGCCGGCTCTGCCACCAGCCATCCCGCTCGCGGCCCGCGACGGTGAGGTGGTCTGCCTGGACACCTCGGTGCCGTCACCTCGGCCAGCCGCGCGGCGATCTCGCCATGGGTCAGGCCCTTTGCCGACAATGGATATCGGCTGCCGGGTCTCCCACAACCTGATCCGGCTGGTGCCACGGTCAGCCCTCGAAGGTCTGCTTGGCCGCCGCTACGGCGGACATGGCCCGGGGCCATCCGGTGTAGAACGCCAGGTGGGTGATCGCCTCGACGATCTCGGCCTGGGTGAGGCCGTTCTGCTTGCCGAGGTTGAGGTGGAACGGCAACTGTTCGCTGTTGCTACCAGCGACCAGGGCCGCGATGGTGATCAGGCTGCGGTCGCGCGGCGCGAGGTCGGCGCGTTCCCAGACGTCGGCGAAGAGCACGTCGTCGGTGAGGGAGACGAGCTTGGGCGCGAAGGTTCCGAGCATCTTCTGGGCGGCGCTCTGCTGAGCGGTTTCGGACATCCCCGTCCTCCTCCTGCTGGTCGATTGGCGGGCCGCCGGCCGCGGGACGACGCGGCCGACGGCACGTGGTCACGCGGGCGGCCGGCCGTACTCGTCGTCGGTCACGTGCTCGCCCCACTGCGTTTCCGGCCCGTCCTGTCCTGGGGCGAGGCCGTCCCAGATGGCCAGGTGGGTCATGAAGTGGTCGGGGGCGGCGCCGTGCCAGTGCCACTCACCGGGCGGGCACCAGACGGTGTCGCCCGGGCGAATGACGACGACCTCGCCTCCGCGCGACTGGGTCAGCCCGATGCCCTCGGTGACGTGCAACAGTTGCCCGTTGGCGTGCCGGTGCCAGGCAGTGCGGGCGCCGGGGGCGAAGTGCACCGCGTTGCACCGGCCGATGGACGGCCCGGCCATGGGAACGATCTGGTCGAACCAGACGTCGCCGGTGAACCAGTCGGCCGGTCCCTTGACCGACGGCTGCGTACTCAGAATCTCCAAGGTGTCCTCCTGTGTGGGTCGACGACGCCAGTCAGGTGGTCTGGCCCCCGTCGACGACCAGGCTCCGCGTTGCCGCCTATTCAGCCCCCGTGAGCGCAGCCAGGGCGGCCAGCCCCCACGAGGCGCAGGTCGTCAGGGATTGAGGAGGACCTTGATGGCCCGGCGCTCGTCCATGGCCTGGTACCCCTCGGCGGCCTGGTCGAGCGGGAGGGTGAGGTCGAAGACCTTGCCGGGATCGATCTGCCGGTTCCAGATCAGGGCGATCAGCTCGGGCAGGAAGCGGCGCACCGGCGCCGGGCCGCCGTGCAGGTGGACGTGGGAGAAGAACAGCTCCTCGCCGGGGAGCCGCACGTCGTGGGCGACTCCGACGTAGCCGACATGGCCGCCGGGACGGGTGGAGCGGATGGACTGCATCATCGACTCCTGGGTGCCGACCGCCTCGATGACCGAATGCGCCCCGAGACCGTCCGTGAGCTCCTTGATGCGCGCGACGCCCTCATCGCCCCGCTCTGTGACGATGTGGGTCGCGCCGTAGTGGGCCGCCAGTTTCTGGCGGGGCTCATGCCGGCTCATCGCGATGATGCGTTCCGCACCGAGCTGCTTGGCGGCCAGCACGGCGAGCAGCCCGACCGCACCGTCACCGACGACCGCGACGGTCTTGCCCGGTCCGACTTCGGCGGCGACGGCGCCGAACCAGCCGGTGCCCAGCACGTCGGAGGCGGCGAGGAAGCTCGGGATCAGGTCGTCCGACGGAGTGTCGGGCGTGGTGACCAGGGTGCCGTCGGCCAATGGGACGCGCAGGTACTCGGCCTGGGCGCCGAGCCCGCCGACGAGTTCCCGGTGGATGCACGAAGACTGGTAGCCAGCCCGGCAGATGACGCAGGTGTTGTCCGAGGCGAAGAACGAGCCGATCACGAACTGGCCCGGCTTGATGTTCTTGACCTCGCTGCCGACCTCCTGGACGACGCCGACGTACTCGTGGCCCATCGGGGACGGCCCCTTGACCGCTTCGACGCCCCGGTACGGCCACAGGTCCGAGCCGCAGATGCAGCTCGCGGACAGGCGGATGATCGCGTCGGTCGGGAGCTGGATCCGGGGGTCCTCCCGCTTTTCCACCCGGATGTCGCCGGGGGCATGCATGACAACACCACGCATAGGTTCTTCCCTTTCCGAAGTACTGGCCGCGATCCGGTCGGTTGGCTTCCCGGCCTACCCGAGCCGCTGTGCTGATGGCGCCATCCGGGGGTGCTACCCGCCTGGGGCGACGACAGTCCCCCTTGTCACAGCGGCCGGTGGCTGGGTTCATCGCCACCCAGTGAAACCCCGGCAGCACCCGCTCAGGGAGTTTCTCCTGGAAGGTGTACTGACAGGGCACCCCACGGGCCGGCGGTGACACGTACGGTCGAGACGTGGACAACCGCACCGAGGTCCGCGAGTTCCTCGTCTCGCGGCGAGCCAGGATCAGCCCGGAGCAGGCAGGCCTGCCCGCCGGGCCCAACCGGCGGGTCCCGGGGCTGCGCCGCAGCGAAGTCGCGTCGCTGGCCGGCGTGAGCATCGAGTACTACTCGAAACTCGAACGGGGCTCCCTCGCCGGCGTATCGCCTGGCGTGCTGAACGCCATCGCGCGGGCGCTCCAGCTCGACGACGCGGAGCGGGCCCACCTGTTCGACCTCGCCCGAGCCGCGGACGGCAACAGCGCCCTCATGCGGCCCCGGCGGCGCACCGTGCGGCAGTGGTCGGTGCGCCCCAGCCTGCAATGGGCCCTCGACGCCGTCACCCAAGGTCCCGCGTTCGTACGCAACGGCCGAATGGACCTGCTCGCCGCGAACCGGCTCGCCCGCGCGTTCTACGCCGAGGTGTACGCCCAGCCGCAGCGCCCCGCCAACATCGCACGGCACACGTTCCTGGACGAGACAGCGCACCGCTTCTACCCGGAATGGGACATCACCGCCGACATCTGCGTCGCCATTCTGCGTACGGAAGCCGGCCGCGATCCCCACGACAAGGATCTCCACGACCTCGTGGGTGAGCTCTCCACCCGTAGCGACGAGTTCCGGAAACGCTGGGGAGCCCACAACGTCCGGCACCACGGCACCGGTGCGAAGCATTTCCGCCACCACGTCGTCGGTGAGGTGACCCTCGCCTACGAAGGGCTGGAAATGGTCGCCGAACCCGGCCTCACCCTCACCATCTACACCGCCGAGCCCGGCTCCCCGTCCGAGGACGCGCTACGCCTGCTCGGCTCCTGGGCCGCCTCACAGGAAACGGAAACCCACGCGCAAAACGCCTTCACCGAGTGACACAGCGGCCGACCGGCAAGGCCCGGAAGCCGAACCCCGGGCCCGATCAGTCCCGGCACAGCGGCACGTCCGGCTCCACGACGGTCCGGTTGACGATGTCCTTCTTGATGAAGTCGGCCTCCTGGGGAATGCTGACCCCCAACACCTGCTCGATCGCCTTGACCAGCGGCTCCGACAGGCTGATGCCCTCGCCGGCCCGTACGGTCAGCACGAGCGTGGATCCTCGGCATTTCACCCCCGGCCCGACGGGTAGCGGCAAGCCGACCCGGCCGGCCGCCGATCCGTTGGTCACCCCGACCGAGGCCACGATGCCGACAAACGGCCCGGCGCCCGCGACCGGCAGGCCGAGCATGAACCCGAAGCGGAACTCCGCGGCCACCACGATGCCCTCGACACCGATCGAAACGCCACGGATGGATTTCACGATGCTCTCCTGCACGGAGAAGGCCGGCGTCAGAACGCTCGACTGGACGTAACCGATAGGTCCGTCGAGGCCCCACTTGCCGGTGGCCTTGATGTTGCCGTTCTTCGCCGAGAACCCGGTGCTGACGAGAAACTTGAACGTCTGCTTGAGGGTCGCCGGGAATCCGCCGATGATGATGGGCTGCTTCACCTCGATGGGCAGCTCGATCTTGACCTTCTTGTTGTCCTCCAACCCACCCTCGGCGCCGGCGGCGATGGTGATGGCGAGCCCCTCGACTCCGTCGATCCGGAACTGCGGGTGGGGGATCACGCCGTTGGTCACCCGGATGTCCCCCCACGCCCTGAGGTTCCGTATCAGCAGTTGGATGTCGAAGTCGACCTTGAGCCGCTGCACGGCGGTCGAGTGCGAGGCGGTCAGCCCCATCTTCGACTGGTCCTTGTACGCCTCGATGTCCCAGTCGCCGACGTTCCGCTTGATGGTCTTGGCCCCACGCGCGCCCGGCTCGGGCGCCGGGGCGAAGACGATCGGCGGCACGGCGAGCCGGACATCGCCCACGCCGATCGCGTTCACCCCCAGCCCGGTTCCCTGTGCGGCGTCCGGGACGACCACCCCGGCCGGACCCCCGTCGACGACCTCGCCGAGCAGGTCAGGAAGCGGGCCGAAGGTCTGCGCCTCAGCGTCGAGCGGTCGATCGAACGTGAAGTGGCCGTCCCGCACCACATCGGTCAGCCGCACCGGGGCCAGGGTGACGGCCTTGTCGTCGCCGGACCGCTCGACCTTCACCACCCGGCCGACCGCCTCGCTCGTGGCGAACATGATCTTACCGGGCGCCACGTCCTTGACACCCCGGGCGTTGCCGTCGATCACGTAGGTGAACCCGTCCCTGCTCACCGACCGGACGACCCCGCTGCCGCCCGCCACGAGCACCACATCGGGCTGGTAGACCACGGACTTGTCCGGCTTCGGGCCGTACCCGTACCGGACGTCGGTCGTATCGGATCCGCCGAGATCGACCTTGCCGCAACCGGCGGCCAGGAGGATGACGACCAGCCCGGCCGCCATCCGTCCGCGTCTCCGCATGTTCGCTCCCGCTCCGCTCACAGCCGCCCGGCCACCACCTGGATCAGGTCCTTCAGGGGCTTGTGGTTCTCCTTCGGGTCGTTGAGCAGCACCAGGCGGATCGCAACCCACGTGTCCGCCTTCTGGACGAAGACCTCATTCGCCTGCGTGTCCAGGTACGCCTCGTCGCCGATGCCGGACAGCGTCTCCAGTTCGTGTCCCAATTGGCGCTCGATGTCGAGCATCTTCTTCGCGCCGTCGCCCACGTAGACCTCCACCTGGCCGGTCGGGCCGGTGACCGGTGCCGTCCAGGTGCAGCTCTGTTGGCCGGCTCGGTGCGGGTCGAGCTTGAGCCGGGCCAGCGCGGCCGCCTCCTGATCGGTCACCAGGTCGCACGCCTCCGGTTCCGGCTTGCCGGCCGGGGCGGACGACGCGGCATCCTCCGCGGGAGCCGCGGACGTGGTCGCCGACGGTTGGCCGTCGGCGCTCGCCGGCCGGGACGGCTCCTCCGATCGTCCGCACCCGGTCACCGTGAGCAGCAGCACGGTGGCCGGCGCCACGAGCAGCCATCGACCGACACCCGCCGGCCCGGTCATGACGCGCCCACCTGTTCCAGCGACTTCTCGAGCCCCGGGCAGTGCTTCATGGTGTAGTCCGACACCGGCGGCAGCGCTGTTTTGACCTTCGCCATGGTCGGGTTGAGGCGTGCGTAGGCCGCAGGGTCCTGGGCCATGCTCTTGCCCGTGGTGTCGATGACCGCGTCGTAGAACTCGCTGAGCGCCGCGACCTGGGTCTTGATCTCGGCCGGTGCCGCTGGCTGCAGATCCTTCACCCGGGCGTGCGCCCGGTCCACCTCGGCCTTCCGGTCGATCGCGCCCTGCGCGAACAGCGGATCGATGGAGGCGGTGAGGGCCTTCACCGCCTCGCACCAGCGGCTGCCGCCACCCGGCTTGTCCTGGCCTGTCGCGTCCCCGCCATCGGCCTGGGCTGTCGCCTTCCCGTCGTCGGCCTGAGCGGTCGCACCAGCGGTGCCAGCCGCGTTGGCACCGCCCGCCGCCGGTGCCGCGTCGTCGGGCCCGCAGCCCGCCAACAGGAGCCCGACCGCCAGTGCGGCAACACTCCCCCGAATCCGTGTCATCGATCCCCCTCCGACGAGAGCGAGCTGACCGCCTCGCATACGTCCAACCTCGCTGGACGGCCTGCGGCACGCGCCGGCCGTCCACTTGATCAGTCTGATCGGCCGGCTTCGGGAGTCGTTCAGGAATTGTTCAGGCGGACGGACGCACTCGCTCCGGGAGGGGAAAAGCCACCGGCTCGACGTCCATCTCACGCATCCGCGCGCCGTACTCCTGGTAGCGGCGGCTCGCCTCGCCGTGCCGCCCAGCGGCCGACAACGCGCCGATCAGCCCCAGGTGGGCCGGCTCGTCGTAGCCGTCCTCGACGGTGAGCCGCAGGTACCAACCGATCGCCGCCTCGGTGCGGTCCAGTTGCCGGCACCGCCTCGCCAGCCTGTGGATCACTTCGCGATGCAGGTCGGCCAGGACGGCACGGGGCCGCTGCACCCAGTCTCCAACGACCTCGCCGTCGTCGCAGAGATCGCCGGTGTACCTGGCCACCACCGCCTCGAGGCGGCTCAGCAGCCGCACATCGCCATCGGTGCCCGCGGCCTCTTCCGGATCCGGCCTGCCGCTCGGCCGGGCCTTCGTCGTGCTCGCGCCGTCCGCCGCGATGGCCGCGCGGGCCGCTTCGTAGAAGCGCAGCGCGTCCACCGCGACGTGCGCCGGGTCGATCCGTACGGTGGCAGGGTCGGTGGCGAGGTAGCGGTCAGCCGGATGCTGCCGGTCCGGATCGAGTACGCCCCGGACGGTCGAGATCAGGACGGACAGGCGGCGCAACGCCACGTCCGTCCGGGCCTCCGGCCACAGCGCGGTCGCCAGGGCCTCGCGGGCAATCGGCTTCCCCAACTGCCCGACCACCATCTTGAGCAGGTCCCGCGCCTTGCGGGACTGCCAGCTACCCGCCGGCACGGGCACCCCGGCCAGCCGTACGGTGAACTGACCCAGGGTTTGCACCTCAACCTCGGGGACGGGCGCCGGGCCGATCGACGCCAACGGGCCGGCGACCTGCCAGGCGCCTTCCTGCACGCCGATCTGCGTCAGCCGTTCGTATGCCATCTCCTCCGCCAGTTGGTCGCCGGACAGGCGTGCCTGCAGTAGGGCGTTGGTGGCGAGGGCGAACTCGTTGCCGAGTTCGGCCCAGATGGCCGCTGCTTCGACCAGGCTGGCGAGGAGGCGGCGGACCCCCCGGGCGGACGCCGCCTCGGGGGTGGCCCGGTGGGAGGCGAGCGCGGCGAGCTCCATCGCCTCGGCCAGGCCGGCGGCGTCACGACGGCGGCCGGCCTCTGTTCGGACCTGTTCGCCGTAACGGAGTGCGGTCTGCGGATCGCCGGAGCAGAGGGCGACCCAGCCCGCGGCCAGTTCGGCGATGGTGGGCCCGGCGGCGCTGGGCATGGTCAGGGCGCGCCCGGCGTACCGCTCGGCCGCCACCGGATCGTCCGCGTAGCTGATCCGCGCGAGCCCCGCGCACGCCTCGACCAGCACCTGGGCGTTCCCGTCCGGCTCGCCCATCGCCAGCGCCGCCTGGTAGGCGACCATCGCCTGGCGGGCAGCGCCACGGACCCGGTGCACCCGGGCGGTCAGCGTCAACCCGAAGGCCGCCAGCGGCGACCCGGCCCGCTGCCACCGGGCCAGGGCCTCGTCCGCGTCGCTCCGCGCACGACGCAACTCGCCCAGCCCCAACCAGGCCTCCGCCCGGTTGTACAACGCCAACGCGAGCAGTGTCTGGTGCCCGAGCAACTCGCCGAGCCGGACCGCCTCCCGGAGTTCCTCGACGGCCGACCGGTAGCGGCCCTCCTCCACCAGCCGTGAGCCGACGTTGCACCGGATCCGGAGTTGCTGGCCGAAGTCGCCGGCCCGTTCGGCCGCCGCGAGCGCCCGGGCGTACGCGTACTCGTTGTCGGCCCGGTTGCCGTCGCTGAACGCGACCAGCGCCTGCGCCACGTACGCCGCCGCCACCGCGGAATCGTCCCCGCTCTGCTCCGCGACGCGGACGGCCTCCTCGGCGAGTTGCCGGGTCTGCGTCTGGTCGCCCCGCGCCCAGCGGGCCGAGGCCAGGCCGGCGAGCACCTGGGCGCGGTCCGCCAGCGCGAACGGCCGATGGTGGTCCGCAGCGTCCAGTGCCGCGCGTTGGTAGCAGGCTTCGGCCGCGTCGAACCGCCCTCGTTGGTGCAGCAGTACGCCGAGGCGCCAGGCCAGCGCCGCCGGCAACGGCGCGTCCGCCGGCACGGCGGCGAGGTGGCGCAGGGCCTCGTCGTAACGCCCGTCGTGTACGGCCGCCTCGACCGGACCGAGAACGTCAAGCCGGTCAGGACCACCCGTGTCGGTGGTCTTGGCGCCAACGCCTTTCATCGGAGTCACCTGTCACTGGTCCTCGTCATCCGATCCCGGGGTGAGGGCACCGTCCCCTGCCGAACGTACTCCTCATCGTCAAGCGTTCCCGCTGCCTGGCGATACGTCACGACAGGCACACCGAGGCCGACGAGACCGAACAGTCCGGCCAGGACCAGCCCGACGACAGTGCGAGAGCGCATCGCTTCTCCTTGGGCCCGGGGAGATATAGCGGATTTCCGCAGCGTATGCCGCTCCACCCTATTCGCGGATCAGTGCTACCTCGAATCTGGAGTGTCGCCTCGCCGTCGACGCCGCCGACCACGGCGGCTTGGCTGCTGGTCCTCGGCGCGCTCGCCGGCCTGGCCGTACACCTGGCCCTATCTACCACGGACGGGAAAGGATCAAAGCCGATCCGCTCACCGGGACGTCGCGCCGCGGATGAGATCCGCAGCTCGCCAGGCGATCATGAGTGTTGGGGCGTTCGTGTTTCCTGAGGTGACCTCGGGGATTACCGAGGCATCCGCCACTCTGACGTTCTCCGTGCCGCGCACCCGCAGTTCCGGATCCACGACGGATTCAGGACCGACCCCCATCCGACAGGTACCGACCGGATGGAACCACGTATTGACGTTCTGTCTGACGTACTCACGCAGGTCGCTCCGGCTTGAAACGGATGCCCCGGGGGCGACTTCTTCCCCGGTCCAATCCTTCAGCGCGTTCGCCGACGCCAGTTCCCGGGAAATCTCCGCCGCGCACACCAACCGCTGGACGTCCACGTCCTCCGCCAGATAGTTGGGGTCGATCAACGGCGGGACGGTCGGGTCGACAGAGCGCAGCCGCAGCTCACCCCGGCTCTCCGGTTTGAGCAGCCCGGGGTAGAACGAAAAGCCCATGTGCGGCTCGATCGACCCGTCGAAGACCAGCGGCAGGTTGAGCACCCCGAACTGCAGGTCAGGCTCCGTCAGTCCCGAATCGGTACGGCAGAACAGGCCCAGCTCGCTGCCCTGGTTCTGGGCTGGAGGAATCGGCTGACGGGAACGCCACGTCAGCGGGAGGCCCGGGTGGTCGTGCAGATTCCGCCCCACGCCCGGCAGGTCGGATCTGACATCGATGCCCAGGCCGCGAAGCTCATCCGCCGGCCCGACGCCGGACAGCATGAGGAGCTTCGGAGACTCGACGGCACCGGCGGTGAGCACGGCCTCGACCGACACGCCGACCGAGTGCAGCTGACCGTTCTGCTCGAACTCGACTGCGGTGGCACGACCCGTCGAGTCGAGGACGATGCGATGCACCTGCGCGAACGTCTTGACGGTGAGGTTGGGCCGACCGACGGCTGGCCGAAGAAATGCCACGCTCGCGCTCTGGCGGCGACCTTCCCACATCGCGAGCTGGTTCCAACCCACGCCGTTCATGTCCGCGCCGTTGAAATCTTCGTTCAACGCATACCCGAGCTCAAGTGCCGCCGCCATGGTGGCCACCGAGTGCGGATTATGATGACCGGGAATCCTGATCTTGAGCGGCCCGCCGACTCCCCGGTACCGCTCGTCGCCGTCGGGACGGTCCTCCAGCGCCTGGAACACCGGCAGCAAACTGCGGTAATCCCACCCGGCACAACCCCACGACGCCCAGGCATCGTAATCGCTCGGAAGCCCGCGCATGTGGACCATGAGGTTCAACGAACTCGATCCGCCGAGCACCCTTCCGCGTGGCCAGGGAATCGACCGGTTCCCCGCGTGTGGTTGCGGCACGGTCTGGTACGACCAGTCGACGTCACTGCCGATGGTCTCGAACCAGCGGCGGGGATCGGTGATTTCGGCACGCTGCTCGTCGCCGCCGGCCTCGATCAGCAGCACGGTGACCTCGGGGTACTCGGACAGCCGCTCGGCGAGGACACAACCTGCGCTGCCCCCACCGATGATCACGAAGTCATAGAAGTCCATCTCGATCTCCTCGTCCCTTCGATCCAGCGACCGCCAGACGCGGTGCTCGCGGTCCGCCCAACAGCCGGCGGTAGGTGATCCCCCTGGATCCCTTGACGCCGCCCAGGCGTTGTTGACACTCGTCGATCAGCTCGGCTGCATCGACAGACAGTCGCATCCCAGATCCTCCATGCGGTAGCGGCTGGCACAGCAAGCTCGCGGCATCAGGGGCTATACAAACGGCGACGCACTGAATACTGTTGCATGTCGATTGGATACATGTCGATAGGTGAGCTCGATGTCCGATCTGCGGCCTCACGCTGTCGGGGCCCGACCAAGTCAACGGCCCGCTACCTCCCGCGCTGACGGCCAGAGCGCCACCACCGACACCTGGATCGAACGCAGCGCGTGCGTTCGCTGGGGGCTCGACGGGTGGTCGCGCCGCAGCGCCGAAGTCGTTCCCACGCCGGCGGGGCCGACGGCCAACATTCTCCTACGGTCGCGGCCGACCGGCCCGAGTCGCCGTCACCACCACCGACGACGGGGACTCCCATGTTGATCCACTGGTAACCCTTTCCCTGCACGACGGGAGAGCAAATGAGCGTTGACTGGAGTTTCGGCGGCCTGTGGCCATATGAGCCGAGGTGGCACTCGACCCCGGAGGGGCGCATACACTACATCGACGAAGGCCCTCGGGACGGCCAGCCGGTGGTGTTACTGCACGGGAATCCAACGTGGGGATTCTTGTATCGCAATTTTGTGGATCCGCTGGTCGCGGCCGGCCACCGCGTCATCGCCCCGGATTTTCTCGGCTTCGGGCGGTCCGACAAGCCAACTGACCCAGAGAACTACCGAACACTGGCGCACGTCCGCCGGTTGAGTGGCCTGCTCGACTCGCTCGATTTGCATGGTTCCGTCCTCGTGCCGCAGGACTGGGGTGGGCTGGCGTTGGCGTGGGCCGTCGCCAATCCTGACCGGGTGAGCAAGCTGTTCATCCTCAACACCACAATGCACAACCCCGATCATTTCGAGATTCCTTTTGCCCTCAGACTCTTTCGTCTGCCCGGGGTCGGCGAGCTCATGGTGAAGGGGCTTGGTCTCTTCCACCGGCTTTTTCTGTTCCGCATCGGGGTTGTCCATCGGGAACGGCTGACGCCGAATGTCAAGCACGCCTATCTCGCGCCGCATGTCACCTGGGGCAGCCGGACGGGCGTCCTGGTATTTCCACGGGAGATACCGGTCGGCCCGGACAGCCACGTGGCCGGTTTCACGACTCAGGTGGAGATCGGACTCGAACGCACCTTCCGGAACCATCCCGTACAGATCGTCTGGGCGATGAAGGACCCCGCCTTCACCGCAGATCTGCTCGACAAGTGGCTCAAGACCTTTCCCCAGGCCAAGGTCGTGCGGCTGGCGGACGCTGGCCACTACCTCCAGGAGGACGCCCACGAGCGCATCGTTCCGGAGTTGCTGAAGTTCCTCGCCACCTGACCCGAGGCCGGATGCTCAGTGGCAGACGGACGTGAGGCGCTCGTCGTCCTTCGGCTCACCACCCGGGGCCGTGCTGAAGACGTGGCAGCCGCTCGCGACGCCGTCGACGCGCAGGTACCCGCGCTCGCGTACCGCGGGCCGCGCGCGGCCGTCGACGTACACGACGTCCGCGGTGGCGTCCCCGGCCGGGACGAAGACCGACGCGACTGTGTTGCCCGGAACGTACGCGCCGACGTCCGTACGGTCGTCATGGGTGTGGAACGCTGCGCCGATCCGGCCCTTCAGCGTCGGCAGTGTGGCGCTCGCCCAGGTGACCGACTGCGGCTGGGGACGCAGATCGAACGTGGCGTAGCCGGGTGTGGTCGGCCGGAGGCCGAACATGCCCTGCGGGATGTTGTACGCCGGCGAGGCGGCCCACGGGTGGGAGTAGGTCATGTTCGACTTCAGGGAGGCGTCCCAGGCCTCTGCCGTGGCCCCCGCTCCGTTGGCGATCATGTTGAGCCAGCTGCGCCGGCCGCTGCCGGCGAGCAACTGGTAGGCCAGGTCGGAGCGGTCGCCGTGGTAGAGCGACTCGATGAGGAAGGCGGCGCAGTACACGCTGCACTGCATGCCGCGCGATCCGATGTAGTCGGCGGCGCGGGCCGCCTGGTCGGTGTCGGGGACGCCGAACGCGCTGGCGAAGACGCTGGCGTGAACCGCCCAGTGCTCGACCGGAGTGCGGTCGGCGTTCAGGCCGTCCCGGTAGGCGCCCTTCTCGTCGTCCCACATCAGCTCGTTCATCGCGGAGCGGATCCGCTCCCCCGTGGCGGTGAAGGAAGCAGCGTCGTCGTCGCGGCCCAGCGCCTTCGCGATATCTGCCATGTCCATGAAGCTGCGGTAGCCGATGGCGTTGATGACGGTGTTGTAGGGCCGGAAGACGAAGCCGTCCCGCTCGGACGCCGGCCAGTCGACGATGTCGCAGTCGGTCCGGCTGCCGCAGCCATCGGATCCGGTGTTCTTGCGGATCAGGCCGGTGCTGTCCTCGATCCACTGGACGGGCAGCTTGTCCCGCAGCTGGTCGTAGCCGCGCTCCAGTTGCGCGACATCGCCGGTCTGTTGATAGCTGTCGTGCATCGCCAGGATCATGTACATCGGCCACTCGGTGGGCCAGGTGCGCCGGGTGAGCAGGTAGTCGATGGAGTAGTTGCCCAGGGACGGGTCCGAGGAGGTGAAGAAGTTGGCCATCATCTGCAGGTAGCTGTCGGCCTCGTACGGCTCGCGCTCCCGGGTCCAGGAGTCGACGTACAGGTTGTGGTTGGTCGCCTCGACGGTGTTCCGCGACAGGCGCCAGACCTTGTCGAGGGCGTCGTCGGAGGAGTCGAAGACGGCAGCGTCGACGTCGAACGGGTAGACCTGCGCGAGGGCCGGGAAGTCCTTGGCTCCCAGACCGGTCGGCGCGCCGATCACCTCGAGGTAGCGAAACACCCGCATGCCCCAGGTCTCGACGTGCTGCGGCCCGTCGACGAGCGTCCAGCGGTCCTGGTACTGGTTGCCGGTGCGCATGGTGTAGCGGACGGCCTGCGGCGCGGAGAGCTCCTCGCCGAAGCGCAGCTCGAGGACCCTGCCGGCGTTGCCGTCCAGGTCGAGGCTCACACCGCCGAGCCAGGTCCGGCCGTAGTCCACGAAGTAGTGGCCCGGCTCCTGCTCGACGACCTCGACCGGGTACTCCAGCCGCTGCCGGACCTTGTCCGTGGGGGTGGCGACCAGCTGTGCGTACGGTGCTTTCGCCGCCGCCGGCCGCCACCCGGAGTCGTCGAAGCCGGGCTCGTCGAAGCCGGTCGGGTACGCCGCCACCTGGACGTTCTCCTTCGGGGCGGTGTAGTAGCCCGTGCCGATCGAGCCGGCCGACGGGTAGACGGCGGAGCCGTTGAGCGTGGTCCAGTCCGTTCCGGTGCCGAACGCCTGCCGCGTGCCGTCGACGTACTCCACGACCAGCTGCGCCTGGAACCGCCGGTCGCTGGCGGTCCACGCGAGCGCGCCGAGTACGTTGGCGCCACCCTGCCGGACCAACTCGGTCACGTCGAAGCCGTCGTACCGCGTCTCACCGGCGATGGACCGCGTGGGGCCCAGACCGACGAACTCGCCGTTGAGCCACAGCTTGTAGACGTACTGACGGCCGGGCTCGGGCGACGAGCCGGTCGCGAAGACGGTCGCCCAGGCGACCTCCTTGTCGGCGGTGTCGAACTCGCCGCGGAGGAAAGCCCAGTCCGTGCTGCCGAGCCCGTAGACGCAGTTCTGGCCGGTGCCGACGGTCAGCCTCCCGCCGGCCACCGTGCCGCAGGGGAAGTCCGAGCTGGCGGACTCGAAGTCGTTGGCGTAGAGCCGGCGCCCGTCGGGCGTGGTGACCGTCAGGTTGTCCCAGCTGTTGCGCTCGCTGCCGCCAGTGCGGAACCCGATGCTGCCGCGGGTGAACCGCACGTTCTCCGTGGTGTCGATGAGCCGGCCGTCGAGCCAGGTGCGGACCGTGGAGCCCGCGACCTCGATCCGGAGCCGGTAGTCGGTGTTGCGCTGGAGCGCGACGCCCAGCGGAACCGTCTTCAGCTCCTGGAAGGTGCCGTTGACCCGCTGGTGCGGCGCGAGTCGGTTGACGCCGTCCCCCCTGAGCTGCCACATGAGGTAGTTACTGGGGTCCTGCGCGTTGAACACGATGGTCGCGTTCTGCGTGGTGATCGAGAACGTCGTCTCGATCGTGTAGTCGCTCCACCGCAGCGGTGCGGGATCGGCGAGCCAGATCGGGCTGCTCTGTCCCCAGTCACCGCCGAGGGACGTGCCGAAGCCGGCCGGCTGCGACCACGGGGACACCTTCCCCGCGCCGTCCCAGGTCCGTACCCGCCATTGGTAGCGCTCGCCGCGGTCGAGGACCGGCCCGGCGTACGCCACGTTCGTGCTCTTCGGGGACGCCACCTTCCCGGAGTCCCACACGAGGTCTTTGCCGGACTGCAGGCCGGAGAAGGTTTCGGCCACCTGTACCCGGTAGGCGGTCTGTTGCGCCGCTGGAACGTGCCAGCCGAGGAGCGGCGCATCGACGTCGTCGACGTCCGCCGGCTCGGAACGCTGCTCGACCGTGAGCGCCGACGGAAAAGCGTTGCCGGGCGCGGCGTCGCTCCGCTGCGCGATGGGCACCGCGCTGACGACGGCGAGCGCGACGGTCAGCGCGAGGCTCAGTGCCCGAGTGGCCAGGCGCGGGCGGGAGGCGTGCGTCAGGAACATCTGCGTCCCCTCTATTGAAACGTTACAGCGGGGATGCTAACGGTCAGTGACCTGCGTCACAAGATTGTGGCCGGATGCGGCCACCCGGCGCGGAGTCTCAGTTGCCCCCGACTCACAGCCCGTCCAGCCGATGCCACATCCCCACCCGTACCGGCACGCCAGGAGACGCGTGCAGGACGGGATCGCCGACGGGCGCCACCAGTCCCGCCCCCGTAACCAGGTCCTGCTCCAACCGCAGTAGCTCGGTCCGGCGCAGCGGCCACTCCGGGTGTTCCACCTCGGCGGTGGCGAGTTGGCCGGCGATAACCGTGAACAGGCGGTACCGGGCGGTGAGGAAGTGGGCCAAGTCGTCGCGCTCCGCCTCATCGAGGGGCGGGCCCGGCCTGACATCGGCGTCGCACCGCAGCCGTCGCGGGCTGGGCCAGCGGCGCCGACAGCGATAGGCGACCTGCTTGTCGGTGAGCCGTACCGCCATGTCCGACCAGAAGTAGGGCAACCGATAGCCCGACCGGGCGGCCAGGACCGCAGGCAGCCGCGCCGCGTCCAACGACAGGAACCAGATCCCACTGCGGCCTCGCCGGTCACGGACGTACGTGCGAACGTTGGTTTCGGGAAACTCCGACAACCACGGTACGGCCGGCAGCGCCGGCGCCCGGAGCCCCTGCATGAGGAACGGCGTCAGCCCGACCCAGGCTGATCCGTCAAAGGTCTCCACCGCGAGCCCAGGCGGCAGCATCGACTGCAGTGCCGAGGGCGGATAGCGCCAATGGATGAACGTTATCCAACTCCACCGGTGATACATCACCGGTCGGCTCACCCTCGGCGGCGGTGGAGCCCTCACCGGCCCTTTCCCTCCCCGCGCTGATCACCTGCGGGTCGCCCGCAGCAACCCTCCACGCCTGGTCGCATACCCCCGGCGGGCCGATCCGCACCGGCTCTCCGCTCGGACCTGACGTCAAACCCAGAACGGCACGGCACCGAAGCGTCGTACCCCGCTTTGGACCGTCGCCGCGTCGCGCCCTGGCCGGGGTCTGCCGCGTTGCCCTCAACCGCTAAAGGTTATACCATTCTGCCAGCCCGCAGCTCGAAGGCAACACCTGCACCCGTAACCGCGTCGGGACGCCAGCGCTCGCGAGCCCGCCCGCGCCGCGCCGGTGCTACGTCTCGGAGCGGTCTGGGCGTCCACGGAGGCGCTGGAGAGAACTACACCGAGAACCGGAGGACCCCATGGGCAAGAAGGGCCGCGTCTTCGTACGCGGGTTGACATCGGAAACGTACGGCCTCGGCCAGTTCCGGCGCCAGCAGCTGGCGGTCGAGCGCGTGCGCGACGACAGCGTCGTCGTGGACGACGCGAAGGTCGCCCACTCCGGCGACAGCGCGCAAAGCCGTACGTGGTGGCGGATCGGCCCGGGCGACGAGGACTTCCTCACCCAGACGATCCAGGTGCACTTCGTCGAGCTGCCCGCGGAGTCGTCGAACCACGGGCACGGCCACCAGAACGAGGCCGCCTTCTACATCCTCGAGGGCCGCGGGTACGAGATCCACGATGACCAGCGCTACGACTGGAACAAGGACGATCTGGTCTTCGTGCACACCGACTCGGTGCACCGCCACTTCAACCCCTACTCCGAGCGCGCCGTGGCGCTCGTCGTCAAGGCGAAGTGCACCTGGATGTTCATGGGGCTCATCCAGCAGGGCCGGTCGGGTCCGGTCGAGAACGAGGAGCGGTTCGGACCGCGCGAGGACTGGTCGCGGATCTGGACGCCGGGCGTGCTCGAGCGGAAGAAGGTGATCTCTCCGTCGGACACGAACTGGGAGGACACGCCGCTCGGACGGGTCCGGGTCATGTCGTCGCCGGAGCGGACTGACGCCCGGATCTTCAGCGTGGACGCCTTCGAACTCGACATTCCCGCCGGTGGGCACAGCGGCAAGTACTGGAAGATGGCCGACGAGGTGTACTACGTCCTCGACGGCGAGGGCTACGCCCTGCAGTGGGAGGTCGAGGCGGAGATCGCGGAGCGGTACTACGCCCGGATCGCGGTCGAACCCACCCGCCACGAGATCAAGCAGGGCGACACCCTGTACGTCCCGCAGAACCACGTGTGCCAGATCTTCGCCGCCGACGGAACGCCGATGCGGCTGTTCAACGCGCAGAACCGGGTCTTCAAGCACCTCGGGTACGACACCGTGCACTACTTCGAGCCGGCCTCCGAGCGGGAGCCGGACGCCGGCCAACTGACCAGCGCCTCGGTCTGACCGCGACCCGTGTGGTCGGTGCCGGCCGCACGGCGCATCGCGCGCCGGCGCCCCTCGCGCGACAGCATCGCGTCGGCGGGGGGCGCCGCGGTCTTCTCCTGCTCACTCGGCATCGCCACCGTGGCGCTGCCGCTGTTGGCGCTGCGCTCCGGCTACTCGCCGGTCGAGGTCGGGGTGCTCACGGCCATCTCGGCGGTCGCCCAGATGGCGACCCGGCTCCTGCTGGGCGCCGCGATGCGCCTGGTCGGCGACTGGGTCCTCGTCCTCGCCGCCGCAGCTACCCTCTGCCTCTCCAACGGCCTGCTCGTCGGGTCGACCGCACTCCTTCCGTTCGCGCTCGCCGAACTGCTCCAGGGCATCGCGCGGGCGTGTTTCTGGACCGGTAGTCAGACGCACGTCGTGCGCGGTGACGCACCTGCCGTGGGCGGGCTCGCGATGATCAACTTTGTGTCCAGCCTCGGACTGCTCGCCGGACCGGTCGTGGCCGGGCTGTTGGTGGAGCGTTCGCCGCAGACCGCGCTCGGGGTGGGCTCGATCATCGCCGCCGTCGCCGTCGTCCCAGCGCTGGGTCTTGACCGGCTACCGCCGTTCCGCCCGCCGGCCGACCGCCCCCCGGGTCGGATCTGGCGCCGCTCCGGTGTGGACGTGGGGTGCTGGGCCGGGGTGAGCGCGGGCGCGTGGCGGGCCCTGCTCTCCAGCTACGTGCCGGTGGCGCTGGATCTCGCCCGGCAGTCCGGCTCCACCATCGGCGTGCTCGTATCGGTCGCCAACGGCGCCTCGGTCGTCGGCTCGATTCTCGTCGCGCGGGTGAGCGGCGACCGGGTGACGCGCTCCTTCGTGCTCGGCACGCTCGCCACCGGAGGCGCCACCGGGCTGGTGGCCCTGGCTGCCGGCAACCCGTGGGCCGCCGGCGCGCTGCTCGCGGTGTCCGGGCTCGGAGCGGGCGTACTACAGACCATCGGCCCTGCCATCGCCGCAGACTCGGTGCACGCCGAGGAGCGCGGTGATGCGATCGCGGTGGCCGGAACGTTTCGGGCGGCCGCGTTGTTCGCCGCGCCGCTGGCCGTCGCCGCCGCGGTCGCGGTCATCCCACTCACCGTCGCGATGGGGTTGGCCGGTGGCCTCATCGCCGCCAGCGCCGCCGCCGTCCGCGTGCGGTCCCCCGTCCGCTCTCCATCTGGAGGCCCCCCGTGAGAATGTCGCTGTCGTCCACGTCCACGCGGACCTTTCTGATCTGGCCGCTGGCCGTCGGCGTCGAGCAGGCGTTGAGCCGCCGGCGG
>NZ_JAPDPH010000200.1 GCF_026013475.1 Micromonospora yasonensis
GAAGTGATCCCGCCTGACGGAGCTGATCGGCGGGCCGGGGAGCTGAGCCGGCCCGCCGATCAGCCGTTCAAGGGGCGCGAGCCCGTCCTGAGCGTACCGGGCGGTGAACTCGCGTACTCCTCGGGATCGATCGGACCGCCCGCGGGGCCCTGGATCCGTAGCGGCGGTCCAGCGGGCGGCGGGTCGGTTGCCGGCCGTTAGGCTGAGCGGTGATGGCATACCTGGATCACGCGGCGACGACCCCGATGCTCGACGAGGCACTCGAGGCGTACGTCGCCACGGCCCGTGAGGTGGGGAACGCGTCGTCGCTGCACGCGGCGGGCCGGCGTGCCCGGCGGCGGGTGGAGGAGTCCCGTGAGCGGGTGGCCGCCGTGCTCGGCGCCCGCCCCTCCGAGGTCATCTTCACCGGGGGCGGCACGGAGAGCGACAACCTCGCGGTGAAGGGCGTGTTCTGGGCCCGCCGCGCCGCCCGTGCCGAGCGGACCCGGGTGGTCTCCAGCGCTGTCGAGCACCACGCGGTACTGGACGCGGTGGACTGGCTCGTCGCGCACGAGGGCGCCGAGGTCGGCTGGCTGCCGGTGGACGCCGCCGGCCGGCTGAACCCCGAGCGGCTCCGCGCCGAACTGGCCGAACACGGCGACCGGGTGGCCCTGGTCACCGCCATGTGGGCGAACAACGAGGTGGGCACCGTCCAGCCGGTGGCCGAGCTGGCCGCGGTCGCCGCCGAGCACGGAGTGCCGTTCCACACCGACGCGATCCAGGCGGTCGGCCAGGTGCCGGTCGATTTCGCCGCCAGCGGCGTCTCCGCGCTCACCGTGACCGGGCACAAGCTCGGCGGGCCGGCCGGGGTGGGCGCGCTGCTGCTGGCCCGGGACGTCGCCGCCACCCCGCTGCTGCACGGCGGCGGACAGGAGCGGGACGTCCGCTCCGGCACCCTGGACACCGCCGGAATCGTGGCCTTCGCGGTCGCCGTGGAGGCCGCGGTGAAGGGCCAGCAGGAGTACGCGGCCCGGATCGCCGCGCTGCGCGACGAGTTGGTGGAGCGGGTCCGGCAGGCGGTCCCCGAGGTGGTCTTCAACGGCGACCCGGCCGACCGGCTCCCCGGCAACGCGCACTTCTCCTTCCCGGGCTGCGAGGGGGACGCCCTGCTGCTGCTCCTCGACGCCCAGGGGATCGCCTGCTCGACCGGCTCGGCCTGCTCCGCCGGGGTGGCCCAGCCCTCGCACGTGCTGCTGGCCATGGGCGCCGACGACGACCGGGCCCGCTCGTCGCTGCGGTTCACCCTCGGTCACACCAGCACCGGAGCCGACGTCAACGCGCTCATCGCCGCGCTGCCGGCCGCCGTCGAGCGGGCCCGGCGCGCGGCCGCGCTCCGTACGCCCCGCTGACCCGGCTACCCTCGTGAGGACGAGGGGAGTGAGCTGGTGAGGGTTCTGGCGGCGATGTCGGGCGGGGTGGACTCCGCCGTGGCGGCGGCGCGCGCGGTGGCGGCCGGGCACGACGTGACCGGCGTGCATCTGGCGCTGGCCCGCAACCCGCAGACCTACCGCACCGGCGCCCGGGGCTGCTGCACCCTGGAGGATTCCCGGGATGCCCGTCGGGCCGCCGACGTGATCGGCATCCCGTTCTACGTCTGGGACATGGCCGACCGGTTCCACTCCGACGTGGTGGACGACTTCGTCGCGGAGTACGCGGCCGGTCGTACCCCGAATCCGTGCCTGCGCTGCAATGAGAAGATCAAGTTCGCCGCGGTGCTGGACCGGGCGGTGGCCCTCGGCTTCGACGCGGTGGTGACCGGCCACCACGCCCGGCTGGGCGCGGACGGCCTGCTGCGGCGCAGCGTCGACCTGGCCAAGGACCAGTCGTACGTCCTCGCGGTGCTGACCCGCGAGCAGCTGGACCGGTCGATCTTCCCGCTCGGCGACTCCACCAAGGCCGAGGTGCGCGCGGAGGCCGCCCGGCGCGGCCTCGCCGTGGCCGAGAAGCCCGACTCGCACGACATCTGCTTCATCGCCGACGGGGACACCCGCGGCTTCCTCGCCCAGCGCCTCGGCGAGGCCCCCGGCGACGTGGTCGACGCCCTCACCGGGGCGGTGGTCGGCAGCCACACCGGCGCCTACCAGTACACCGTCGGGCAGCGGCGCGGCCTGCACCTGGACCGGCCCGCCCCGGATGGCCGCCCGCGTTACGTGCTCTCCATCACGCCGAAGACCAACACGGTGACCGTCGGCCCGGCCGAGGCGCTGGCGGTCGACCGGGTCCGCGCCACCCGCCCGGTCTGGACCGGCGGGGCGCGGCCCACCGCCCCGATCGAGTGCGAGGTGCAGTTGCGGGCGCACGGCGACGTGGTGCCGGCCACGGTGTCGCTGGACGCCGAGGGGCTGCACGCCGAGCTGCGCCGCCCGGTCCGTGGCGTGGCCGCCGGCCAGGCGATCGTGGCCTACCGCCCGGATCCGGCCGGCGACGTGGTGCTCGGCTCGGCGACCATCACCGGCTGACGCCGCCGCCTCGCCGCCGGCCCCGACCGAGGCCTGCGTCCCGTATCTCGCGGCTGATCAGCACCGCCCCGGGGCATGCTCCACCGACCTGGGCCGCGCCGCGCAGGCGTCCGCGCACCCACGTTCCCGGCTGCGGGCGTCCGCGTCGGGAGCGGGTCCGGCAGCGGATAGTCTGCGGTGGTGAGTGATCAGCCCTGGCCCTGGCCCGCCGGGGCGGCGACCGGCATCGGTTCGCTGCCCGGCACCGACATCGCCGAGGCGCAGCGCATCGTGCTCGGCGAGCTGCCCGCCCTGCCGCACCTGGCCGAGTTGCCCGCCCGGGGCCCCGGCGCCGACCTGATCGGCCGCACCGGCGGCCTCCTCGTCGAGCTGCCGATCGAGCTGTACGCGGCCCGCTGGCGGATCGCCCCGCGCCCCGGCAAGGACCTGCGCCGCGCCCGGGACCTGATGGAACGCGACCTCGACCAGCTCGCCGAGCAGGCCGAGGAGTACGCCGGCCCGGTCAAGGTGCAGGCGGCCGGACCGTTCACCCTGGCCGCGTCGCTGGAACTGCCGATCGGGGGTCGGCTGCTCCGCGACCCGGGCGCCGTCCGGGACCTCGCCGGCTCGCTCGCCGAGGGGCTGCGCGGGCACGTCGCGGCGGTCGCCCGCCGGCTGCCCCGCGCGTCGGTGCTGCTCCAGCTCGACGAGCCGTCCCTGCCCGCCGTGCTGGCCGGCCGGGTGCCCACCGAGAGCGGCTTCGGCACCCACCGGGCGGTGGAGTCCGGCGTCGCCGGGGCGCTGTTGCGCGAGGTGATCGCGGCGGCCGGGGCGCCGACCGTGGTGCACTGCTGCGCGCCCGACGTGCCGCTGGACCTGATCCGGGCCGCCGGGGCGGTCGGCGTCGCCCTCGACCTCGGCCTGGTCACCGACCTGGACCCGCTCGGCGAGGCGATCGACGCCGGGCTCGGCCTGCTGGCCGGCGCCGCGCCCACGGTGCCGCCGCCGGACGGTCGCGCGCCGACCTCGGCCCAGGTCGCCGACCGGGTACGCCGGATCTGGGACCGGCTCGGCTTTCCCCGCCGCCGGCTCGCCGAGCAGGTCGTGGTCACCCCCGCGTGCGGCCTGGCCGGGGCCACCCCCACGTACGCCCGGGCGGTCCTGACCGCCTGTCGGGACGCCGGGCGACGGCTGTCCGAGGAGTGAGGTTTCCTGTCGCATCCCTCGGGCAGGATGACCGCCATGATTGGACAGCTGCGTTCCACGGTGATCGACTGCCCCGACCCGCGCGCGCTGGCCGGCTTCTACGCGGAGCTGCTCGGCCTCCCGCTGATCGAGGACAACTCCGACGGTGACGACTGGGTGGTGCTCGGCGGCCCGCCCGGGCACCAGCCCCGGATCGCCTTCCAGCAGGCGTCCGACCTGCGTGCTCCCGACTGGCCCGACCCGGACCGACCGCAGCAGTTCCACCTCGACGTGACGGTGGACGACATCGAGGCGGCGGAGAAGGCGGCACTGGCCCTGGGCGCGCGGCGGCTGCCCGGCGAGGGGGAGGGCTTCCGGGTCTACGCCGACCCGGCCGGTCACCCGTTCTGCCTCTGCTGGGACTGACCGGCGGGATCGCGGCCGGCGGGGCTTGCCCGGGCGGGGCATGATCACCTCCGTGACCGACTCCCCGCCGCGCCGCGCCTCCGGCTCACTCTTCGGCCTCGCCTACGGCGACGCCCTGGGCAAGCCCACCGAGTTCCTCACCGTCACTGAGATCGTCCGGCGGTACGGTCCGGCCGGCCCTCGGGAGCTGGCCGGCGACCCGGCGCTGGTCACCGACGACACTCAGATGGCGCTGGCCGTCGCCTGGGCGCTGCACGACGCGTCCGCGCACACGCCCGAGGCGGTGGAGCCGCTGCTGCGTCGACGGTTCGTCGAGTGGGCGATCAGCCCGGACAACAACCGCGCGCCCGGGATGACCTGCCTGCGGGCCTGCGCCGAGCTGAGCCGGGGCACCCGCTGGCAGGACGCCACCGTGGCCGGCTCGAAGGGGTGCGGGGCCAACATGCGGGTCACCCCGGTCGGGCTGCTCGACGTCGACCTCGACACCCTCGCCGGGCTGGCCCAGCTCCAGGCCGGCCTGACCCACGGCCACCCCACCGGTCTGGCGGCCAGCGAGCTGACCGCGTACGCGGTCCGGCTGCTGCGCGACGGCGCGCCCCTGGCCGACCTGCCCGGCCTGCTCGCCGACCGGGCTCACGAGCAGCGCACCGTCTACCGGGGCGACTGGCTGGGCGACCTGTGGCAGCGTTCCGACGAGCGGACGCCGGCGGAGTTCATCGCCCGGGGCTGGGACGAGTGCCTGCGGGTGCTCGGCCGGCTCGACGCGGCGCTGGCCCGCCCGGACGACGGCGGTGACCCGTGCCGGCTCACCGGCGAGGGCTGGATCGCCGAGGAGGCCCTGGCGACCGCGCTGCTCTGCGCGCTGTGGCACCCGGACGACCCGGTCGGCGCGCTGGCCCGGGGCGCCACCACGGCGGGCGACTCCGATTCCATCGCGGCCCTCGCCGGCGCCTTCGTCGGCGCCGCCCACGGCATGGCCGCCTGGCCCACCGACTGGTCCACCCGGATCGAGTACGCCGACCAGCTCACCGCCCTCGCCGCCCCGCACGACTGACGGGACGATTGTCAGCCCCGCCCGCTACGGTTCGTGGGTAGCACGAGCACGGGAGGTCGGCAGCGGTGTCCGAAGAAGTGGTTCCCCAGGCGGTCAGCCCCGCGCAGGAGGCGGCGGCGGGCGCCGAGCCGACCCCGCAGGCGCGGGAGCGGCACGCCACGCTCAGCCAGGAGCTCACCGAGCACCAGTACCGCTACTACGTGCTCGACGCGCCGATCATCTCGGATGCCGAGTTCGACAAGCAGCTGCGGGAGCTGGAGGCGCTGGAGGCGGAGTACCCGGCGCTGCGCACCCCCGACTCGCCGACCCAGCGGGTCGGCGGCACCTTCTCCACCGACTTCACCCCGGTCACCCACGCCGAGCGGATGCTCTCGCTGGACAATGCCTTCGCCGACGAGGAGCTGGCCGCCTGGGCCGAGCGGGTCGAGCGGGACGCCGGCGGTCCGGTGCCCTACCTCTGCGAGCTGAAGGTCGACGGCCTGGCCATCAACCTGACCTACGAGAAGGGCCGGCTGGTCCGGGCCGCCACCCGGGGCGACGGGCGCACCGGTGAGGACGTCACCGCGAACGTGCGCAGCATCAAGGACGTGCCGTCCCGGCTCACCGCGTCCGACGACTTCCCGGACGTACCGGAGTTGCTCGAGGTACGCGGCGAGATCTACTTCCCGGTCGCCGCCTTCGCCGACCTCAACGCCGGCCTGGTCGAGCAGGGCAAGGCCCCGTTCGCCAACCCGCGCAACGCGGCCGCCGGCAGCCTGCGGCAGAAGGACCCGCGGGTCACCGCCTCCCGTCCGCTGCGCCTGGTGGTGCACGGCATCGGCGCCCGCCGGGGCTTCCAGCCGGCCGCGCAGTCGGAGTCGTACGCGGCGCTGAAGGCGTGGGGGCTGCCCACCAGTGACCGCTGGCGGGTGGTGCCCGACCTGGCCGGCGTGGCGGACTTCATCGCCTATTACGGCAAGCACCGGCACGACGTCGAGCACGAGATCGACGGCGTGGTGGTCAAGGTCGACCCGGTCTCCATCCAGGGCCGGCTCGGCTCCACCAGCCGCGCGCCGCGCTGGGCGATCGCCTTCAAGTACCCGCCAGAGGAGGTGACCACCAAGCTGCTCGACATCGACGTCAACGTCGGGCGCACCGGGCGGGTCACCCCGTTCGCCGTGCTCGAACCGGTCCGCGTGGCCGGCTCCACGGTCGCGCTGGCCACCCTGCACAACGCCCAGGAGGTCGAGCGCAAGGGCGTGCTGATCGGCGACACGGTGGTGCTACGCAAGGCCGGCGACGTCATTCCCGAGGTGCTCGGCCCGGTGGTCGACCTGCGCCCCGCCGACGCCCGCCCGTTCGTCATGCCCACCACCTGCCCGGCCTGCGGCACCCCGCTCGCGCCGGCCAAGGAGGCCGACGTCGACATCCGCTGCCCCAACGCGCGTTACTGCCCGGGCCAGATCCGCGAACGGGTCTTCTACCTGGCCGGCCGCAAGGTGCTCGACATCGAGGCGCTCGGTGAGAAGAGCGCGGGCGCGTTGCTGGACGGGCAGATCATCACCAACGAGGGCGACCTGTTCCAGTTGGACGCCGAGCAGCTCGCCCGCTCGCCGTTCTTCGTCAACAAGGACGGCACCCTCGGCAGCAACGCCACCAAGCTGCTGGACAACCTGGCCGTGGCCAAGGAGCGTGACCTGTGGCGGGTGCTCGTCGCGCTCTCCATCCGACACGTCGGCCCGACCGCGGCGCAGGCCCTCGCCCGGCACTTCCGTTCGATCGACGCGATCGAGGCGGCCGGCGAGGAGGAGCTGTCCTCGGTGGACGGGGTCGGCCCGACCATCGCCGCCAGCATCAAGGAATGGTTCGCCGTCGACTGGCACCGCGAGGTGGTCGAGCAGTGGCGGCGGGCCGGCGTACGGATGGCGGAGGAGGCCGGTGAGGAGGGGCCGCGTCCGCTGGAAGGGGTGACGGTGGTGGTCACCGGCACGCTCGCCGGGTTCAGCCGTGACCAGGCGTCCGAGGCGATCCAGAGCCGGGGCGGCAAGGTCACCGGGTCGGTGTCCAAGAAGACCAGCTTCGTGGTCGTCGGCGACAACCCGGGTTCCAAGGCCGACAAGGCGGCCAGCCTCAAGCTGCCGGTCCTCGACGAGGACGGCTTCCGGGTGCTGCTGGAGTCCGGCCCGGACGCGGCCCGGGAGGTGGCCGGCCTCGCGGGCTGAGCCCCCGGGGCGTTCCGAACCGCCAAGCGCCATGGTCGCGGCGTATACCAAGTTAATTACGACTACGACCGATTCGTGACTGTCCTGTCGGGGAAATCGGCATCTAGGGCGTTTCATTGGCGTGCGGCGGGTGAACGACGCGCGCCGCGGCTGTCCCGGGAGGTGCGCGATGGAGACCGCCGATCCGCGAAACTCCGTCCCGCCCGAACGGGCGACGTCGTTCTACGGCTTCGTCGTGGCGGTCGGCGTGCTCGCCGTGGTGTTCTCCGCCGGGCCGCTGGCCGGGTTGCCCGCCCGGCTGGCCGACCTGCCGCTGGCGTTCTGGACCATGGCCGCGCTCGCCGTCGCCTGCGACGCCCGGCCGTTCGTGCCCCCCGGCCGCCGGGAGACCTCGGCGGTCTTCCCGTCGACCTGCTTCACCTTCGCGATCCTGCTCGGCTGGGGGCTCGGCCCGGCCGTCGCCGTGCAGGCCGTGGCGGTCGCGGTGTCCGGCTGGCGGATGAGGTACGCCCTCTGGCGCACCGGCTTCAACGCCGCTCAGTACGCGTGCGCGCTCGCGGCCGCGTACGCGGTCACCCGGCTCGGGCCCGGCCACCTGTTCGGCGGCGGGCGGCTGCACGGCAGGGACGTGGCGGTGGTGTTCGCCGCCGTCGCGGCCTGGTTCGTGGTGAACTACGCGCTGGTCAGCTCCGCGATCCGGCTGCGCTTCGGCGACCGGTGGTGGCCCAGCGTCCGGCTCGGACTGGCGTACGAGCTGCTCTCCACCGGCTCGCTGCTGCTGCTGGCCCCGGTGCTGGTGGCCGCCGCCCGGGCCAGCGCCGCGCTGATCCCGCTGGTGCTGGTGCCGCTCTTCGCCGTCTACCGGATGGCCCGGCTCTCCGCCGAGCGGGAGCAGTTGGCCGCGCTCGACCCGCTCACCGGCCTGCCCAACCGCAAGGCGCTGCTGACCGAGGTGGCCGAGCAGGTGCACCTGCACGCCGAGCGGGCGGCCCGCGGCGAGCCGGACGCCCACCTGGCCCTGCTGCTGCTCGACCTGGACCGGTTCAAGCACGTCAACGACGCCCTCGGGCACGCGGTGGGGGACCGGCTGCTGGTCGAGGTGAGCGCCCGGCTGGCCGACGTGGTGACCGAGCGCCAGCTGCTGGCCCGCCTCGGCGGCGACGAGTTCGCGATCGTGGTACCCCGGCTCACCGGCGTCGACGGCGCCCGCGAGCTGGCCGACCGGGTGGTCGCCGCGCTCGCCGAGCCGGTCCCGCTGGACGGGCTGCCGCTGGACGTCGGCGGCTCGATCGGCGTCGCGATCTTCCCCGAGCACGGCGAGGACTTCGCCACCCTGATGCGCCACGCCGACGTGGCCATGTACGACGCCAAGCACCGCAACGACACCGTCGCCGTGTACGCGGCCGAGTCCGACCACAACTCGGCCGAGCGGCTCAGCCTCCTGGCCGACCTGCGCCGGGTGCTGGAGGCCACGCCGATCGCGTCGGTCGAGGAGCCCCCCGCCGGGGTGCGCGGCAGCGACGGCGCGGTCCTCGCGCCCGCCCCCGCGCTGGCCGGGCCGGCCCGTGCCGGCCGGAGTGACGTGGTGCCCCGCAACGGGAGCCGGGGTGACGCGGTACGCCCCGGCGACGCCGCGGGGCGGCGCTGGCTGCGCCGGCGACGCGAGCGGGTCGAGGTGCACCCCGACGACGAGCTGATCAACCGGATCGTCACCGGTGCCGACCCGATCCGCCGCCGGGCCGCCCGCGCACTCGCGCCCGAGGGCCCGGCGGAGGCCACGGGCCCGGCGGGGGCGGTGGGCACGACCGGCGCGGACGGACCAGCCGGCGCGAGCGAACGCCACCCGGAGCCGCGCGGCGGAACGCGGGCGACCGGCGGGGCGGACGACCCGGCCGGGGACCCGGGCGAGATCACCATGTACTACCAGCCGCAGATCGCCATCGCGACCGGCGAGGTCGTCGGGGTGGAGGCGCTGCTGCGCTGGCGGCACCCGCGCCGGGGCATGGTCGACCCGGGGGAGCTGATCCAGATCGCCGAGCAGAGCGCGGTGATGCGGCTGCTCACCCGCCGGGTGGTGGACGACGTAATGGAGCAGGTGGCGAAGTGGTCGGCGGCCGGGATCACGCTGCGCGCCGCGCTCAACGTCAGCGTCCGTGACCTGCACACCGGGGAGATCGCCGACCAGATCGCCGACCGGCTGGCCCGGTACGGCGTCCACCCGGACCGGCTCCAGGTGGAGATCACCGAGGGCGCCCTGATGGCCGACCCGAGGCGGGTGCTGGCCAGCATCTCCCACCTGCACCGGATCGGCGTCGGCATCGCGCTGGACGACTTCGGCACCGGTTACTCGTCCCTGCAGCACCTGCGCCGGCTGCCGCTGTCCGAGGTGAAGGTGGACCGGTCGTTCGTCCTCGGGATGGCCGAGGACCCGGACGACGCGGCGATCGTCCGGTCGATGATCGAGCTGGCCGGGGCGCTCGGGCTGCGGGTGGTGGCCGAGGGCGTGGAGGACGAACGCACCTGGCGGTTGCTGCACGCGGCCGGCTGCGATGTGGCGCAGGGCTGGTTCCACGCCCGGCCGATGCCGGCCCAGGAACTGGCCACCTGGCTGTCCCGGTACCGCCCGGTCCGCCCCACGGTGACCGCCGACGGCGACGGGGCGCACCACCCCGGCCGGTGACCGGACCGCCCGGCGGATACGCCGCCGGGGGAGTCGGGAGCGTCGGGGCGACGGCGGGACAATAGACTCGCTCCGGTCACCGCGCGTCATCGGCGCCGTCGAGCGCGCGGCCGGCACACCGCAGACGCAGCAGGACAGCCACGAAGGGGGCACCCGATGGCCGCCATCTCCCGCGAGGAGGTCGCGCACCTCGCGCGACTGTCGCGGCTCGCCGTCACCGAGGAGGAGTTGGACACCTTCGCCGGCCAGCTGGACGTGATCCTCCAGTCGGTCGCCCAGGTCGGCGAGGTCGCCGCGGCGGACATCCCGCCGACGTCCCACTCGGTGCCGCTGACCAACGTCCTCCGCGAGGACGTGGTGGTGCCCGGACTGACCCCGCAGGAGGCGCTGTCGGGCGCGCCCGACGCCGAGGAGCAGCGGTTCCGCGTCCCGCGGATCCTGGACGAGGATGTGGCTTCATGACCGACCTGACCAGACTGAGCGCGGCGGAGATCGCCGGCCTGGTGGCCGGGGGCGAGACCTCGGCCGTCGAGGTGACCCAGGCCCACCTGGACCGGATCGCCGCCGTCGACGACCGGGTCAACGCGTTCCTGTACGTCGACACCGAGGGCGCGCTGGCCGCCGCCCGCGGCGTGGACGAGCGCCGGGCCGCCGGCGAGGACCTGGGCCCGCTGGCCGGCGTGCCGGTCGCGGTGAAGGACGTGCTCACCACCAAGGGCGTGCCGACCACCGTCGGGTCGAAGATCCTTGAGGGCTGGCGCCCGCCGTACGACTCGACCGTCGTCGAGCGGCTGCGGGCCGCCGGCACGGTGATGCTCGGCAAGACCAACATGGACGAGTTCGCCATGGGCTCCTCCACCGAATACTCCGCGTACGGTCCGACCCGGAACCCGTGGAACCTGGACCGCATCCCGGGCGGCTCCGGCGGTGGCAGCGCGGCGGCTCTGGCCGCGTACGAGGCGCCGCTGTCGATCGGCTCGGACACCGGCGGTTCGATCCGCCAGCCCGGGGCGGTCACCGGCACCGTGGGCGCGAAGCCCACCTACGGCGGCACCTCCCGGTACGGCCTGGTGGCGTTCTCCTCGTCGCTGGACACCCCCGGCCCGTGCGCGCGTACGGTGCTGGACGCCGCGCTGCTGCACCAGGTGATCGCCGGTCACGACCCGCGCGACTCCACCTCCATTCCGGCCCCGGTGCCGGACGTGGTCGGCGCGGCGAGGCTCGGCGCGACCGGTGACCTGACCGGGATGAAGCTCGGCGTGATCACCGAGTTCACCGGCGAGGGCGCCGAGCCGGGCGTGATGGCCGCCTTCCGCGAGTCGGTCGAGGCGCTGGCCAAGCTGGGCGCCGAGATCGTCGAGCTGTCCTGCCCGCACTTCCGGTACGCGCTGCCGGCCTACTACCTGATCGCGCCGAGCGAGTGCTCGTCCAACCTGGCCCGGTTCGACGGCGTCCGGTTCGGCCTGCGGGTCGGCGACGACGGCAACCGGTCGCTGGAGGAGGTCATGTCGCTGACCCGCGAGGCCGGCTTCGGCCCCGAGGTGAAGCGGCGCATCATGATCGGCACGTACGCCCTCTCCTCGGGCTACTACGACGCCTACTACGGCCAGGCGCAGAAGGTACGGACCCTGATCACGCGGGACTTCACCGCCGCGTTCGAGCAGGTCGACGCGCTGATCTCGCCGACCACGCCGTTCGTGGCCTTCCCGATCGGGGCGCGCACCGCCGACCCGTACCAGATGTACCTGGCCGACCTGTTCACCATCCCGACCAACCTGTACGGCGGGCCGGCCATCTCGGTCCCGTGCGGCCTCTCCGAGGGGCTCCCGGTCGGTCTCCAGGTCATGGCGCCGACGATGGCCGACGACCGGATGTACCGGGTCGCCGCCGCGCTGGAATCCACGGTCGGCTCGTTCACCCCACCGGCACTCTGACCCGCCCGCGGGGCGGCCCCTCGGCCGCCCCGCGACGCCGGGCGTCCGGCTGACCGACGCGAACGGCTTCCACGCCGACCAGGACATTGCCCGTCCCGAGCCGGGCGTCGCCGGTTCAGGCCAGGCCGCGGCGCCCGGCCTGCAACCCGGCCTGGAAGCGGGTACGGGCGCCGAGGGCGGTCAGCAGGGCGGACGAGCGGCGGCCCAGGGTGCGTACGCTCACCCCGAGTTCCCGGGCGATGGCTTCGTCCTTCAGGCCGGTGGCGAGCAGCCCCAGCAGCCGCAGGTCCAGTTCGTCGCCCGCGGTCGTGGACCGCTCCGGGTCCCAGGCCGGCAGCGGCGTGGCCTGCGCCCACAGCATCTCGAAGAGCTTCACCAGCGCCGACACCACCAGCGGCGCGCGGATCACCAGCGCCGCGTCCACGGCCCGCTCGCTGGCCAGCGGCAGCAGCGCCACCGAGCGGTCGCCGATGGCCAACTTCAGCGGCACGTCGGTGTGCACCCGGGCCTGTTCCCCGGCCGCCACGGACGCCATCGCCTGCTCGAAGGCGCCCGGCAGCTCGAACGCCTCCGGCGCGTAGATCCCGCGTACGCTGGCTGCCCGGGCGAGCAGTTCATTCTCGGACACGTTCGCGGAGGCCACCTCCTGTGCGTACGGCGGGCGGTCGAGGACCAGCAGCTCGCCGGTCACCCCGTGGGTGAGCTGGACGAACTGGGCCTCCACGGCGGCCCGGCCGGTGACGATCTCGAGCAGCTCGTCCGGGCTGGTGTGCAGCTCCGGCGGGAACTCCTCCGCGATCCGCTCGGCGGCTCGGCGGGCCGCGGTGAACTCCTCGGTGCGGCGGACGACCAGGGCGTTCACGGCGACGTCGGGGCGG